>JANOAD010000077.1:0-29151 GCA_031410955.1 Novosphingobium sp.
TGCGATGCTGCAACTTTCGTCGACCAACGCAAGAGTCCGCTCGACCAAGCTGCTGGCCAGTGCGGCTGCGCGGCGGCTAATGCGGGAGCGGTAATGGAAAAAATCGACCTTCAGCCCGGCCGCGTTCCGGCCCGCACCGTGCTCGCCTCGATTGTCGGGCTGTGGCTGTGCTATCTCGGCTTGATCACGCTGCGCTCGGTGCTGATCGACCGCACCTATTTCATCGAAATGCTCGGCTTGCGCAGCATCGTGACGCTGGCCGGGATCGTTGTCACGGTGCTGGTCTGGGCGATCCTGCGGCTGTTCGATCACCGTCGGGTCGGGCTGCGGATGACGATTGCTGCAGTGCTGATGGTCCCGGCCGCTCTGGCCCTTGCCCTGATCAACACGCAGGTCTTTTCCGGTATCGACCAGCGCAATTTCCGGCAGGAACGCAATCCCAGCGAAGTCCAGATCCGCCACGACACCGCCGGCAACGTGCTGGTCGATCTGCCCGATCCGCCGCAACTGACCCGGGCCCAGCTCGCCGCGTTGCAGCAGAAATTCGCCGAACAGGGGCTGTGGCGTCAGCTGACCGATATCGCGATCGGCCGCTACTTCCTGCTGCTCGCCTGGGCCGCGCTGTACTTCGCCATGGTCAATGCCGAGCAGGCCCGCGCCGCCGAACGCCGCGAGGGTGAGTACCGCCGCGCCGCCAAGGCGGCGGAGCTGCGCTCGCTGCGCTACCAGGTCAATCCGCATTTCCTGTTCAACACTTTGAACTCGCTTTCGGCGCTGGTGATGACCGGTAAGGACGCCGCAGCTGAAAGGATGATCCAGTCGCTGTCGGGATTCTATCGCCGCAGCCTGGCCGAGGATTCCTCGGGCGACATCGCGCTCGAAGCCGAAGTCGCGCTGCAGCGCTCTTACCTTGAGATCGAGGCAGTCCGCTTTCCCGCCCGGCTCAAGACCCGGTTCGACATTCCCGAGGTGCTCGAACAGGCCTGCGTTCCGGGGCTGCTGCTGCAGCCGCTGGTCGAGAACGCGGTCCGCTACGCGGTTGCAACCACCGCGAAGCCAGTCACCGTCATCATCGCCGCGCGCGCCGAAGACGGACGACTGGTGCTTGAGGTGAGCGACGACGGACCAGCCGCCAAAAAGGATGACAAGCATGGCTTCGGCATCGGCCTCGCCAATGTCCGCGATCGCCTCGAAGCGCGCTATGGCGAAGCGGCCAGTCTGACTGCGGGGCCCAAGCAGGGCGGCGGCTGGAGCTCGGTCATCCGCATGCCGCTTGATCTCGATGGCTGACCCGGAGCCCGAGCAGCTGGCGACGCTGATCGTCGACGACGAGCCGCTCGCGCTCGAACGGATGGAACTGATCTGCGCCGGCATTGCCGGGCTGCGCGTGGTCGGTACCGCACGCGACGGCGAAGCGGCACTGGCGGCTATCGCTGACCTTTCGCCCGATCTCGTCCTGCTCGACATCACGATGCCCGAGCTTGACGGCATGGCGGTGGCCCGCGCCCTGACCCGGCGTGAGGATGCCCCTGCGGTGATCTTCGTGACCGCGCATGAGAACTTCGCGGTCGAAGCCTTCGATCTCGACGCGTTCGACTATGTGCTGAAGCCGGTTACGCCTGAGCGGCTTGAACGCTCGGTGGCGCGCGCGATTGCCCGGCGCAACGTTCGCGCCCGCGGCGAACCGCAATGGCTCAGCGAGTTCTGGGTGCCCTATCGCAGCGAACTGTTGCGGGTGGCCGCGTCCGACGTCGAGCAAATCGATGCCGAGCGCGATTATGTGCGGCTGCATGTTGCCAGTCCTTCCGGGTCAAGGCGCAGCTATCTGCTGCTGCAGACCGTGTCGGGGCTGGAGGCGCGCCTCGATCCGCGCCAGTTCATCCGGCTGCACCGCTCAACCATCCTGCGCCGCGACCGCATCGTCGGACTGCGCCACGACGGCCTTGGGGTCTGGTCGGCCGAACTCGACGACGGTTCGATGGTCCGCATCGGCCGGACTTATCTGTCTCGTGCCAAGGCGATGGCCGGGAGGTAACCTTCCGCCGCACGCTTTCGATCCGGCTTTACGGATCGAAACGCCCGTTGACCCGTTGACGGGCCAAAGGACTTTCCCGCAATGACTGATACTTCGATCCTGTGGCTGGTGGCCAACAGCGCCAGCGGCAGCAACGACGACAACGCTCTGGCTGAACTGGTCGCACGCTTGCGCGCGTCCGGCCAGGCCCCGGCCCGGGTGATCGACTGCAGCAGCGAGCCCCTTCCCGGCCGCGCCGAGCTCGAGCAGGCGGGGGTTGCGACGCTGGCGGTGTTTACCGGCGACGGCACGATCAGCGCCCTGCTCCCGCCGCTCGAAGGCTGGGACGGGCAGGTTCTGGTGCTTCCGGGCGGCACCACCAACCTGCTCGCCAAGATGCTCCACGACCCCTGCGACCTCGCTGCGATCGTCGCCGCATTTGCCGACGGGCAAGCACGGCCCGAGCGGCGTAGCTGTGTGCGCTGGCCCGGCCATACCGCCATGTGCGAAGTCCTCGCCGGTCCCGGGGCCAAGTGGAGCGACGTGCGCGAAGGCTTGCGCGAGCGCGACATCGGCGCGGTGACCAGGACCGCGCTCGACGCGGTCAAGGGAAGCGCGGGCGGGGCGATGGTGCAGATCGCCGAGCCGCCGCTCGGCCATGAGCAGGGCTATGCCGGGGTGCGGATCGTGCCGCACGAATCCGGCCTCGCAGTATCGGGGTACCGCGCCGACGGCATCTCCGACTATCTCAAGCAGGGGCTGGCGCTGCTGCAGCGCGATTTCCGCGAAGGACCGCATGACGAGCTCGGCAAGCACCGCGAGCTGCTGTGCCGCTCGGCGGATGGTTCGCCGATCGAGCTGATGATCGATGGCGAGCGCGCGGCGGGCAAGAACGAGGAACGCTTTTCGCTTGCCATGCTGGCGCTCGATCTGCTTGCAACCGGGCATGGCTGATCCGCTTGTCCTGTTTCATCTCAGCGATATCCATTTCGGGCTGGAAGACCGCGCCGCGCTCGATCGGGTCAGCGCGGCGATCGCCGAGCGGCGCCCGGCGGCGGTGCTGATCACCGGCGACCTGACGATGCGCGCGCGCCGCCGCGAATTCGCCGCGGCGCGCGAATGGATCGGTGCGCTCAAGGTGCCGGTGACGGTCGAGGTGGGCAATCACGACATGCCCTATTTCAACCTGATCGAACGGTTTGCCGATCCATACCGGCGTTTCCAGGAGATGCAGGCCCTGCTCGAAAAGCCACTCTCGCTGCCTGGCATTTCGGTGGTCCCGCTGCTCACTTCGGTCAAGGCCCAGTGGCGTTGGCCGTGGTCCGAAGGGCGGGTCAGCAAACGGGCCCTGGCCCAGACACTCGCCGCAATCGATCGGGTGCCCAAGGGCAACCGTGTGTTGGTGACCGCGCATCATCCGCTACCGGAGCGCGGCCCGCGCGGCCAGTTGCTGACCATTGGGGGGACCGCGGCGATGGCCGCGCTGGCGGGCCGCGGGGTCGAGGCAGTGCTCAGCGGGCATGTCCACGATCCCTTCGACCTGGTCGCCGAAACCGCCAACGGGCCGTTGCGGATGATTGGCGCGGGGACGCTGTCGAAGCGCATCCGATCAACCCCCGCCAGCTATAACGAGCTTACCGTTACGGCGGACGCGATCACTGTGCGGGTCCGCAACTCGGCGGAGATTCCAACCGACCAGATGCAGCTTGGCGCGGTCCCGAAGGACGCGCTGCCGCCGCGCGAGCCCGGTGAGCCGGTCGCGCCGATCAACGCGGTGCCCGAGTTCGATCCGCCCACGCACTAGCCGCACCAAAAAGGGCGGCCCCGCGGGACCGCCCTTTGTTGTCTTTGGCAAGTCGCCCGAAGCTTAGCGCTTCGAGAACTGGAAGCTCTTGCGGGCCTTGGCCTTGCCGTATTTCTTGCGTTCGACCGCGCGGCTGTCGCGGGTCAGGAACCCGGCGGCCTTGACCACGCCGCGCAGTGCCGGTTCGAACCGGGTCAGCGCCTGCGAAATGCCATGCTTGACCGCGCCAGCCTGGCCCGAGAGGCCGCCGCCCTTGACGGTGGCGATCACATCGTACTGGCCTTCGCGTTCCGACACCTGGAACGGCTGGTTGAGCACCAGGCGCAGGGTCGGACGGGCGAAGTACACCGCCTGTTCGCGGCCGTTGATCACAACCTTGCCCGAACCGGGCTTGATCCAGACGCGGGCAACCGCATCCTTGCGGCGGCCGGTGGCATAGGCGCGGCCCTGGGCGTCGATCTGCTGCTCGCGCAGCGGCATCGTCGATACGGGCGGAGCGGCGGGGACTTCGGCAATTTCGCCGAGATCGGCGAGATCGGTGACAGTATTCTCGGTCATCATGCACCCACCTTGTTCTTGCGGCTCATCGCTGCAACGTCGAGCACTTCGGGCTGGGTTCCGCCGTGCGGATGCTCGGTCCCGGCGTAGAGATGCAGCGCGCGCATCTGGTCGCGGCCCAGGGGACCGCGCGGCACCATGCGTTCGACTGCCTTTTCGAGCACGCGCTCGGGGAACCGGCCGTCAAGCACCTTGCCGGCGGTCACTTCCTTGATCCCGCCAGCGTAACCGGTGTGCTTGTAATAGGTCTTCTGCTTGAGCTTGTTGCCGGTCAGCTTGACCTTACCGGCGTTGATCACGACGACATGATCGCCGCAATCGACGTGCGGGGTATAGCTCGGCTTGTGCTTGCCGCGCAGACGATTGGCGATCACCACCGCGAGCCGCCCGAGCACCAGTCCTTCGGCATCGATCAGATGCCATTTCTTTTCCACCTCGGCCGGTTTGATCGACCGGGTGATCTTGCTGAGCGCCTTCATGGCCAGCCTTCCTTGATCTGAACGGGTAAAACCCTGGAGCGCGCATCGATTCGCTAAGGGATGGTGCGCGCGGAAGCGGCCCAATCGTCGAATGGAGGGCGCAAGTCAAGCTTTAGAGCGGCTTTCGCGAGAGGTAAAATAATACCTTGCGAACTGTCGGGCTTAGCTGCTGGAGAGCGGCTCGAGACTCCAGACCTCGCGCGAAACCCTCCGGGTGCCGCTCAGATCGGTAATGATTATGCGCTCGAACAGGGCGGGAATGCCGCAGGGGAGCCATTTTTCGACCCGCAGGACGATATCGACCTCGCCCTGGCTTCCATCGGCCAGGGCCACGCTGCGGTGCTGATGCCGCTCGGCATACTTGGCGCTGAATAGGTCGGTGGGCCATGGCGAGCCCCGCGGGTCGCCCGCCATGCTCCCCAGGACCTGGATCGTATCGTGCTTGGTTTGATCGGGAATCGAGGTGGCCTGGACCAGGCCACCGCCGATCTGACGGGCGCTTTCGCGTGCCTGATGGTCAGGATTCTCGATTGTGCCTGCGGCATGGATCAGGCCACGGCCGTCAATGTTGAGCGGGAACGGTCCGGGCTCGCTGCGTTGCCGTTCGAGATCACCCAGCCGCTCCAGCAGCGGCGGCACGTTAACCGAAACACCGATCGGTGCCCCGGTCAGCACATAGCCACCGCCCGAAGCGACGAACTGCACGCGGAAGCTGCGTTTGACGACGATCTGCTTGCCGTCAGACAATTCGCGAATCACGGTCCGACTAAGCATCAGCGGCGCGGAAGGCGGCGAGAACCCCGTGGGCATCTCAGCCGCGACGTGCGCTTCAAGGTTGGCCGCGGCGAGCGGGGCAAGAGCCGTCATCCCGGCGAGAAGGACCAGCGAAGTCTTCACGATCCGGCCAGAGCAATAGAGTCGAACCGGAGCCCGTCCTGCTGACGGCACCAAGCGCAGCTGAATTCAATCGGCATGCAAACGTTCAAAACCCTGTCCCCTTCCGCGCTCGAGTCACAGCCAGTTCGACGAGCGGAATCACCTGTATTGGTGCAGGACGCAGCGCATTCGTCAAGTAATTCTCCTGAGTGCCATACAATCGGTTGGCGCGCGAAGAAAGCAATTCGCGCGTCGGAACCGGCAAATCAGGCAGATCGGTTCGATTCGTTCGCGCGGCCAAGAAGGTGGGCGCACCAGGTTGTGGTGACCAGCAGCAATGCGCCGGTCAGCTGGTGAAGCGCGGCAATCCAGATCGCAACCCCGCTCATTACGGTGGCGATACCAAGCAGGATCTGGGTTCCGAACGCACTATGCAGCGCGATCGAGGCCCGCCGGTGCGCGCCGCGCAGCCGCCGCGCGACCACGATCAGCACGGCCACCACCAGCCACGCCCACCAGCGATGGACAAAGTGCACCAGGAAGGGATCATAGAGCAGGGCGTGCCATGCGCCTTGCGACCAATCGATCCCGGCCGGGAAGAATTGACCCTGCATCAGCGGCCAGGCTTGCCAGTTGAGCCAGCCGCCGCCCGCAACCGGCCCGGCGCGCAGACCAGCCAGCAAGGCCCCGCAGATGAGCTGCAGCGCTAGCGCGGCGAGCGCGACGCCGCCCAGCGCGGTGATCCGCGCGGTCCGGCCCTTTGCCGCGTAGAGCCGCAGATCGAGTGCGGTCCAGACCAGCGCCGCCAGCGTGGTGAGCGCCAGTGCCAGGTGCGTCGCCAGGCGCAGGTGGCTGACCTTCACGTCATGGGTCAGGCCGGAGGAAACCATCCACCATCCAACCAGCCCCTGCAGTCCGCCTAGTGCAAGGATCGCGATCAGGCGTTCGCGGAAATCTGCCGGCACCAAGCCGCGCAGCCAGAACCAGGCGAGCGGCAGGGCAAAGGCAAGGCCGACCACGCGGCCCAGCAAGCGGTGGAGCCACTCCCAGAAGAAGATATGCTTGTAGGCCTGCAGCGTCATTCCGGCCGGTCCGTTGACCTCGGTATATTGCGGGATCTTCTGGTAAGCCGCGAACTGCGCCTGCCACTGCGCCTCGGTCAGCGGCGGCAGCGCACCGCTGATCGGTTGCCATTCGGTAATCGAAAGCCCCGATTCGGTTAGGCGGGTGAAACCGCCCACGACGACCATCGCGATCACCAGTACGGCGACCGCCCACAGCCATAAGACGAGGGGACGAAGCTGATCCAAAGCAGTTCCGGTGCGGGCGATTCGCATGGCGCGCGCTCTGCTGCCAACCGCGGCCAAGCGCAAGTGCAGTGCACTAAAGTCCGTGTCCGCCCTTGCAAGACGATACACCGTCACATACATGGACCCCGCAATGCGACAGGCAATTCTTTCGATTCGAGGCCGCCTCGACCAGATGGGGGTGATCCTCTCCGGGCTCTGTGCGGTGCACTGCGTCGCCGGCTTGATCCTGGTTGCCGGTCTGGGCCTTGGTGGAGGGGTGCTGCTTGCGCCTGAGATTCACCGGATCGGGCTGGCGCTCGCGGTGGCGGTTGGGTCGCTCACGCTGGTGATGGGCATGATTCGCCACGGCGATCCGGTTCCACTGCAAGTCGGCGCGGGCGGGATCGGGTTGATGGCGCTTGCGCTGTTCGTCCCGCATGGCACCGCCGAAGCGGTCTTGACCATCTTCGGCGTCGGACTTCTGGCTTGGGCGCACTTGCGCAACTTGCGCCGCGGCTTCTGATCGCTATCTGCGGTCAGCGATGACCGAGCAACTTTCACTTATCGTCAATGGCGAGCAGCGCCTCGCTCCCCCGGGATCGATTGCCGATCTGGTGCGCAGCCTCGAGCTCGATCCGGCCAAGGTCGCGGTTGAGCGGAACGGCGTGATTGTCCCGCGCTCAACGTTGGGCGAACATCCGTTAGCTAGCGGCGACGTGCTTGAAATAGTGCATTTCGTTGGCGGCGGGCAGGACCGTGATACGTGGACTGTGGCGGGCCGCACCTTCACCTCGCGGCTGATCGTCGGCACCGGCAAATACAGGGACTTCGCGCAGAACGCCGCAGCGGTCGAAGCTTCGGGCGCCGAAATCGTCACGGTCGCGGTGCGCCGGGTCAACGTGTCGGATCCCAAGGCGCCGTTGCTGACCGATTTCATCGATCCCGCGAAGATCACCTATCTGCCCAACACCGCCGGTTGTTTCACCGCCGAAGACGCGATCCGCACCCTGCGGCTGGCGCGCGAGGCGGGCGGCTGGGATCTGGTCAAACTGAAGTGCTGGGCGAAGCGCGCACACTTTATCCCGACATGCGCGAGACGCTGAAGGCCTGCGAAGTGCTGGCGCACGAAGGCTTCCTGCCGATGGTTTACTGCGTCGACGATCCGATCGCGGCGAAGCAGCTCGAAAGCGCAGGCGCAGTTGCGGTGATGCCGCTCGGTGCGCCGATCGGTTCGGGGCTCGGCATCCAGAACCGCGTGACGATCCGCCTGATCGTCGAAGGTGCCAGCGTCCCGGTGCTGGTCGACGCCGGGGTCGGCACCGCCAGCGATGCGGCGGTGGCGATGGAACTGGGCTGCGACGGGGTGCTGATGAACACCGCGATCGCCGAAGCCAGGGACCCGCTGCGCATGGCGCGGGCGATGAAGCTGGCGGTTGAGGCCGGACGTGACGCCTATCTGTCGGGGCGGATGGCGACGCGCAAATATGCCGATCCGTCGAGCCCCTTGGCCGGGCTGATCTAGAGCGGCTTGCGCGCGATTACGTTGACCCAGGGGGAAATTCGTCCGTCGTAGCCCGCACCCTCACCTTGGGTGAGCTCTAGCAGCCGCCAGTCACCAGCTGCGTGGTAAAAAGCCTCGGCCTGCTCGGGTGAGGGATAGTTAAAATAGCGATCGAGGCTATCGCGTCCTTCCACGCCGCCGCTCTTGTAGGTCGCCATATGCCAGCCACCGGGCTTCAGCGCACGCCAGATCCGGGAAAGGATATTGGCCAATCCGCTGCGCGGGACGTGAAGCAAGGAATAGCTGGCATAGACTGCATCGAACGATTCAACCGCAGCCAAATCGGCAAACCGCATCACCCTGACCTGGCGGCCAAGGCGCTGCTGCGCAAGCGCCGCCATTTGCGGCACGCCGTCGGTAGGCTCCACCACAAAGCCCCTGTCTTCCATGTATTCGGCGTCCCGGCCGCCTCCGCACCCCAGCTCGAGGATTGAAGCTGCGGCCGGAAGGAGATCGAGAAAACGCGGAAGGTCGTAGTTGATCCCGCTTTGACTGCGGGCATGGTAGTCAGGTGCTTCATTGGCATAGAATTCAAGCGTGCGGGGATCATGTCCGGCCATGCAGACGAAATCCGCCCGCCGCGAGCAAGTGTCAAGGGAACTGCCGCAGCGGTCAGGTAGAGTCCCATAGCCCTAGTGCAACGCGCCATTCGCCATCGTGGTTAACGCGATCATAACCATATTGCGCCAGTTTCGCTCCTGACCAGACAGGGGCAAATCATGGCCAATACGACTGCCGCATCGCTGACCATCGCGGAGCTTCGCGAATTCGCCGGCTTCTCGGCTTGCGAACAGCGCTACATCAAGCGCAGCCTCGATGTGGGGCTGGGACGGCAGGACGCGTTCAAGCTGTGGGCGCGCGACGCGCAGGAAAGCGCATCGATCCGCAGCCAGTACGTGGTCTACCAAGACCTCAAGGCGTTGCGCGGCAAGGTTCCCACCGATACGGGTTTTGATGCGATCGAGGCCTTCATGGGCAAGCTGCTGCGCATCGCGGCGTTCGACCTGGCGCAGGATCGCATGACCTGCTTTTCCGCCTTCCGCTTCCTTTACGAACGGCTTTTGGGTGCCGAAGTGCGGCCGTTCCTGCCGAGCGCGTTCTGCGCCGCTGCAGCCTTGCCGCAGATCCGGCCCGAGCGCCGCAAGCACTTGCTTCAGTCGATCAGCGAAGCGGCCGCAACCGCGCCGGGCTGGTCGGCGCGCGAACCCAGCTTCTATCCCGAATGGGTTGCCAAGGAAGCTGCCTAGCGCCGATTGGCGAGGGTTCACCCGGGACGATCGCCGCCGGGCCGGGGCTTTCGCGGTTCTTGCGATCACCGCAATTGGCGGCCCTTGACGGTTTTCAACGATGCGCAAGGCCCATTCCCATCCGAAATTGGCCCCGATTCGCCGATCAGGATTCAGAAAAAAACTAACGTTATCCGGGATCTGATCAGCGCAATGATTTTTCAAATAGACGGAAGCGACGCTTCCGTGCAGACATCGGCGCGCAGCGCCCGTCGGCGCAGCATCGGTTTACGCATACCAGTTTATTCAAGGGGATCACCAAATGAAGAAGATCGTTCTGTTCGCAGCTCTTACTGCCGCCTCGCTCTCGCTTTCGGCTTGCGGCAAGAAGGCCGAAGAAACTCCGGTTGCTGAAGCTTCGAGCGCCGCTGCTGACGCCATGGGCGCCGCTGCCGATGCCTCGGCTGCTGCTACCGACGCTTCGTCGGCTGCCGGCGACGCTGCGGCCGCTTCGAGCGAAGCCGCCAAGATGTAATCACCTGCAGATTACTGCAAAGGGGCCGGGCCGGCGGATGTGGACCATCGCCGCGCCCGGCTTTTTTGTGTCTAGAAGGCGCTCAAACCAGCTTGCTTAGGGCCGCCAAGTCGGTACGGCTCGATCAAATAGGCCGCCTATTCGTGAGCTAGAAACAGCCGCTCGGCATTTAGCGACCGCAGTCTTGCAAGCGAATCTCGAGCTGCTTGTTCAGAGTTCTGATCATGCAAATTGTCGAATTCGAAAGACTCGGGTTCCAGGCCGGCGTGCCTATAACAACACTGTCCACCGATAATGGTTGTCTCATCTCCGCCCGTTACCACGAGGCTTTGATGGCCTGGGGTATGACCAGGAGTCCGAATGATCTGCAATCCCGGCGCAAGCCACTCATCGCCGTCAAGAGTTCGGCAGTCAGTTGAATCAATTTCCGCCCACTTGGCGGCAGTATAGCCCGGTGAACGCGCAACTTCGAGCTCGGCCTTTTGGACAAATATCGGCCTTCCAGCCAAGCTGGGTAGCTGGCCGCAGTGATCAAAATGCAAATGACTCACGACCACGGCAGAGATGCAGTCGATTGACAATCCGCAGTCATTTAATGCAGCTTGCAATGGCGTAATTTTTGGCCGGTACAACTTGTTAATAATTTCGTCATCAGCTCCGCAGCCGCAATCGAAGAGAACGAATCCATCAGGATGTTCGATCAAATAGGCGAAGATCTGTGCAGTGCTCTCAGCATACCGGGGATGCCAATCTGGCAAGTGGACAAGTCCGAGGTCGAGTCGCCGAACGACAGGGTGATTGCGTGGAGACCGATCAGCGAACCGCACTTCGATTACCCTCGATACAGCCCGTCCAGCCGATTCCCGTACCGCTCCTTGAGTTTGTGGCGGCGGATCTTGAGGCTGGGGGTCATCTCCTCGTTCTCGATGGTGAAGGCTTCATCGGCGAAAGCGAACTGGCGGACCTTTTCGATCACCGACAGGTCCTGGTTGACCCGGTCGACCGCACTGCGCACCGCGCTGCGGAATGCAGGCAGGCCTTGCAGCGCCTTGAGATCGAACTTTTCGTCGTTGGCGCGCGCCCAGTCGAGCGCCCATTCCGCATCGGGCACGATCAGCGCAACGATATGCGGGCGGCGGTCGCCATAGACCATCGCCTGGGCAATCTCGCTTTGCAGGGTGAGCATGCCCTCGATCTTCTGCGGCGCGACGTTGTCGCCCTTGTCGTTGATGATCATGTCCTTCTTGCGGTCGGTGATCACCAACCGGCCCTTGGCATCGAGATGGCCGATATCGCCGGTATGCAGCCATCCGTTCTGGAGCGCCTTGGCGGTTTCGTCGGGGTTCTGCCAGTAACCGTGCATCACCAGTTCGCCGCGCACCAGGATTTCGCCGTCCTCGGCGATCCTGAGTTCGACCCCGTGCATCGGCGGGCCGACCGTGTCCATCTTGATTCCCGCCTGGGGGCGGTTGCAGGCGATCACTGGCCCGGCTTCGGTCTGACCATAGCCCTGCAGCATGATCAGCCCCATCGCATCGAAGAACACCCCGATCTCGGGGTTGAGCGGCGCCCCGCCAGAAACCATCGCTTTCAAGCGCCCGCCAAACCGCGCCCGGATCTTGGGGCGCAGCGCCTTCTCGATGACAAGATCCATCGGCTTGTCGCGAAGTCTGCTCTTGCCCTGAGCTTTGAGCGTGCCGATCGCCAACGCGCGGTCCATCAGATAGTTGGGCAGCTTGCCCTGCTTTTCGACCTGCTTGATGATCCGCGCGCGCAGCACTTCGAACAAGCGCGGCACCACCACCATGACTGTCGGACGCACTTCCTCGATGTTCGAGGCAAGCTTTTCGAGCCCTTCCGAATAATAGATCTGCGCGCCCACCCCGATCGGCAGCATTTGCCCGCCGGTATGCTCGTAGGCGTGGCTCAGCGGAAGGAACGAAAGGAACGCTTCCTCATCGCCGATTCCGAAGTCCTCGGCCAGGATTCGCGCTGCGCCATCGACATTGCACAATAGCGCGCCGTGGTGCTGGAGCACGCCGCGTGGGGATCCGCCGGTGCCGCTGGTGTAAATGATGCAAGCGGTGTCGGCCCTCGCAATGCCCGCAATCCGCGCTTCGACGGCCGTGCGCGCCGCTACCGCATCGCCGCCCAGCAGCCCGGCCCATTCGTGGTATTCGAAATTGCTCGCCTGCGAAATCCGCAGCGGTTCGATCCCGATCACGTGACGCACGCTGCCGGCGCGGATCACGGCCTGGAGCAGCGGTTTCGCCAGCTTGTCATTGGCAACGATCACCGCTGCCGCGCCCGAATTGTCGAGCACGTGCAAGTGATCGCGCTCGGTGTTGGTAACGTAGGCCGGAACAGTGATGCAGCCCGCCGCCATGATCGCGAAATCGGCGATCAGCCATTCCGGACGGTTCTCCGAAACGAGCAGCACGCGGTCGCCCTTGTTAAGCCCCAGCGCCACCAGCGACTGCGCCAGCGTGCAAACCTGCGCGGTGACTTCGGCCCAGCTCTGCGGCTGCCACTTGCCCTCGCGCTTGGCCCACAGGAACGGTTCTTGTCCGTGCGCGTCGGCACGGTGCAGGAACAGTTCGACCACATTCTTCGTTGTTGCGAGGTCAGAAATATCCGTCACGCTGCCTGCGCCCCTTTTCGCATTGCATCCTTGTCCCGCAGGCAGCCTATGACGGCCGCGCTGAGGCGGCAAGCGCTACTCGCTGAGCGCAACGCCCTCGCTGCGCGGATCGGCCCCGCCGAGCAGCATGTCGCCCGAGATCTGGATCGCATTGGCCTTGAGCGGGAGCCCGCGCGACAGCACATCGGCGTGTCCGAGCGCCTTCAACGCCGGGATCATTGCCTCAAGGCTGCTGCCCTGCTCAACGAACACCGTGTCGATCCCCGGCGCGAAGATTACCGGCAGGGCCAGCGCCTGCTGCGGGGTGAGGTTCCAGTCGAGCACGCCGATCACCGCGCGGATCACCTGTGCCGGGATCGTCACTCCGCCGGCAGCGCCAACCACCAGCACCAGCTTGCCATCGGGGCCGAACACCAAAGTCGGCGACATCGAGCTGCGCGGGCGCTTGCCGCCCTCCACCCGGTTGGCGACCATCCGGCCGTTCAACTCGGGCTGCATGTCGAAATCGGTCAATTCGTTGTTGAGGAAATAGCCGCCAACCATCAGCCCCGATCCGAACGGGCTTTCGATGGTCGAGGTATAGGTTACCGCATTGCCCTGCCGATCGACCACCGCGATGTGCGAGGTGCCGAATTCGGGGGCCAGCGGCGTATCGGCGCGGCTGAGGTTCTCGGCGCCGGGCGGGGTGCCCGCACTGACGCTGGCCATGGTCTTGGCCGGATCGATCAAGGCCGAACGTTTCGCCAGATAGGCCGGGTCGACCATGCCGGCGACCGGAACCGCCACGAAATCGGCATCGGCCGAATAGCGCGCGCGGTCGGCGTAGGCGAGCCGCTCGCTCTCGGCGATCAGGTGCCACGCGGTGGGTGAAGCCGAGCCCAGCGCGTGGAGATCGAAGCGCTCAAGCTGGCCGAGCGTCGCCAGCACGGTGGTCGCCCCCGAGCTTGGCGGGCCCATGCCGCAAACCCGGTAAGCGCGGTATTTCGCGCAGACCGGGGCGCGGTCCTTGGCCTGGTAGGCGGCGATGTCGCCCTCGGTCATCGGCGCGGGGTTGCGCGGCGCGGTGGTCACCCGGGCCACAATCGCCCGGGCATTGCCGCCGCTGTAGAACGATTTGGGGCCCTGGCCGGCGATCATCTCGAGCGTTGCGGCGAGAGCCGGGTTCCTGATCAGGGTGCCGACCGGCAGCGGCAGCCCGTCCGCGCCATAGAACAACGCGCGGCCCTCCGGCGTGAAGGCGGCGGTCGCGCTGCTCGATTTGAGCGCGGCATAAAACCGCGGGGTAACCGCAAAGCCGTCGCGCGCCAGCTTGATCGCCGGGGCGAACAGCGCGGCCCAGGGCAGGCGCCCGTGCGCGGCATGGGCCTTGGCGGCGAGCGCAATGTTCCCCGGCACACCCACGCTGGTCCCGCCGGGCACCGCCTCGCCAAAGCTCATCACCTTGCCGTCCTTGAAGAACCACCTGGGACCCGCTGCGGCAGGTGCCTTTTCGCGTCCGTCGATCGTCTCGACCTCGCCCCGGGTATTGGTTTCGACATAAAGCCCGCCGCCGCCGATGCCCGAGCTTTGCGGCTCGACCACGGTCAAGGCGAGCATCGT
The DNA here is from genome assembly GCA_031410955.1 of Novosphingobium sp. Lineage (GTDB taxonomy): Bacteria > Pseudomonadota > Alphaproteobacteria > Sphingomonadales > Sphingomonadaceae > Novosphingobium. Next base: position 14,583 of record JANOAD010000077.1, read on the forward strand.
CGCGATCGCCGCATCGGTCGCGCTGCCATCCTGCGCGAGCATCGCGGTTCCGGCGGCCGCCGCGCGCGGATCGGCGGCGCTGACCATGCCCTTGGCGAATAGCTGCCCACCCTGTTGCCGATGCGCGGGGGGCGGTGCGGAAGCCGTTTGAGTGGCGGCGGCGCAGCCGGCAAGTGCCAGCGGGGCGAGGATCAGGGCAAGGCGGTTGAGCATCCGCCCTTGCTATTCGCTTCCCACCGCTTCGGCAATGCTGGCGAAACCATCGCGCACCATCAGCCGTTCGAGGCCACGCGCGATCTTCGCGGCAATGCCTGGCCCTTCATAGACCATCGCCGAATAGAGCTGAACCAGGCTCGCCCCGGCGCGAATCCGCGCCCAGGCATCATCGGCACTGGCGATGCCGCCGACCCCGACCAACGGGATCGCGCCGCCGGTGGCTTGGCGAAAATCGCGCAGGCGCTGCTGGGCCAGATCGCGCAGCGGCGCGCCGGAGAGGCCCCCGGTCTCGCCGGAATGGCGCGACCTCAGCGGTGGGCGCGAAATGGTGGTGTTCGACACGATCAGCGCGCCCAGCCGCTTGTCGAGCGCGATCCGGGCAATCGCGTCAATGTCTGCCGGTTCAAGATCGGGAGCGACCTTGAGAAACACTGGAGTGGTGTCGCGCCCCCGTGCGGCAAGCACTGCGTCGAGCAGCGCGGCGAGCGCGCCTTCGTCCTGCAAGGCGCGTAGGCCGGGGGTGTTGGGGCTGGAGACATTGACCGCGAGGTAGCTGGCGAGCGGGGCCATGAGCTGGGCCATGGCCGCATAGTCGCCGATCCGGTCGGGCGAATCCTTGTTGGCGCCAAGGTTTATGCCCAGCACCCCCGGCCGCCCCAGCCGCGCGGCAAGGCGCGCTACTGCTGCCGCGGCACCTTGGTTGTTGAAACCCATACGGTTGATCACCGCGCGGTCCTCGGCCAGGCGGAACAGGCGAGGGCGCGGATTGCCCTCTTGCGGCAACGGGGTGATCGAGCCGACTTCGACGAAGCCGAAGCCGAGGCCGAGCAGCGCATCGGGAACTTCGCCGTCCTTGTCGTAGCCCGCAGCCATCCCGACCGGATTGGGAAAGGGAATCCCGGCCACTTCGGACGATAGCGGTCCGCCCGGTTCCGCGCGGGCCAACTGCGGCATGGCCTTGAGCCCGGCGAGCGACAGGTGATGCGCCCGTTCGGCATCGAGCATGAACAGGGCAGGGCGCAGCAGCGGGTAAAGCATGGCGCGCCCTATGGCAGCGCTCGGCGAAGCTATCAATCGGCGAACGCGTGTTGCGCGGATATCAGTCCGGAAGCCGAGCGAAACTCGCTGGCAAAGCTGGCGGATTCCTACAATTCGAATCGCGGATAGTCCCCTATTCAACCATTGCGACCCGAAGGACCCGCAGCTTCGGCTACGGGCTCTTAACTTGTAAAGCGGCCTTTCGGCATATGCCGGTGGGCCGCTTCTTTTTTGTGCCGCGTGCGCAGCAGGGCGGGCATTGCCTTTGCTCGCCATCGCCCCTATCTCCAAACTGGAACGAATCAGTCCGATTTGGGAAACCGCACATGCGCCTGTCCAGTATGGCTGACTATGCCGTCGTTACGATGAGCGCTGCAGCGCGCCATTGCGGGATGGTGCGCGTTTCGGCGGCGCAATTGGCGCAGGAAACCGGGCTGCCAATCCCGACCGTGCAGAAGGTCGTCAGCCTGCTCACTGCAGCAGGCCTGCTGCGCTCGGCGCGGGGCGCGGGCGGCGGGTTGAAGCTCGCCCGACCGGCCGCCGCGATCAGCCTCGCCGATATTGTCGAGGCGATTGAAGGCCCGATCGCGCTCACCCCCTGCGTCGATTCCGGGAAGCACGACTGCGGCCTGGAAAGCGCCTGCGCCGTCCGCCCGCACTGGGGCGTGGTCAATGCGGCGATGCGCGGAGCGCTGGCGGACGTGCCGCTTACCCGGCTGGCGGAGGTCGCGGCATGAACGAGCAGGTCACCCTCAAGGACCAGGCCGCGCACGATGCCGCGGCCAAGGTCGCCGATTACGAACACGGCTGGTCGGCCGAGATCGAGACCGATTTCGCCCCCAAGGGGCTCAATGAGGACACCGTCCGCTTCATCAGCGCCAAGAAGAACGAGCCCGAATGGATGCTCGACTGGCGCTTGAAGGCCTTTGCCCTGTGGCAGACCATGCCGATGCCCGACTGGGCCAAGCTGAACATCGCGCCGATCGATTACCAGGACGCCTATTACTACGCCGCGCCGCGCGCCAAGCCCAAGCTTGGCAGCCTCGATGAGGTCGATCCCGAAATCCTGCGGATTTACGAGAAGCTCGGTATTCCGCTCGAGGAGCAAAAGGTGCTCGCCGGGGTCGAAGGCGCACGCAAGGTTGCGGTCGATGCGGTGTTCGATTCGGTTTCGGTCGCCACCACCTTCCGCGAAGAGCTCAAACGCGCCGGGGTGATCTTCCTGTCGATCTCCGAAGCGGTGCGCGAATATCCCGATCTGGTGAAGAAGTGGCTGGGCAAGGTCGTCCCCCAGCACGACAATTTCTTTGCGGCACTCAACTGCGCGGTCTTTTCCGACGGGACCTTTGTCTACATCCCCGAAGGCGTGCGCTGCCCGATGGAGCTATCGACCTATTTTCGGATCAACGCCGAGAACACCGGACAGTTCGAACGCACCCTGATCATCGCCGAGAAGGGCAGCTACGTCAGCTACCTCGAAGGCTGCACCGCGCCGATGCGCGACGAAAACCAGCTCCACGCCGCAGTGGTCGAACTGGTGGCAATGGACGATGCCGAGATCAAGTATTCGACCGTGCAGAACTGGTACCCCGGCGACGCGCAAGGCAAGGGCGGGATCTACAACTTCGTCACCAAGCGCGCGCTGTGCCAGGGCAAGCGCAGCAAGGTGAGCTGGACCCAGGTCGAAACCGGTAGCGCGGTGACGTGGAAATACCCGTCATGCGTGCTCAACGGCGAAGACAGCGTGGGCGAGTTCTACTCGGTCGCAGTGACCAACAATTTCCAGCAGGCCGACACCGGCACCAAGATGATCCACAACGGCAAGGGCAGCCGCTCGACGATCATCTCCAAGGGCATCTCGGCCGGGCGCAGCAACAACACCTATCGCGGGCTGGTCCGCGTCGCCGCCAATGCCGAAGGGGTGCGCAATTTCACCCAGTGCGATTCGCTGCTGCTCGGCCCCGACTGCGGCGCGCACACCGTGCCTTACATCGAGGTCAAAAACCCCAGTGCGCAGATCGAGCACGAGGCGACGACGTCGAAGATTTCCGATGACCAACTGTTCTACGCGATGCAGCGCGGGTTGTCGGCGGAAGAGGGCGTGGCGCTGATCGTCAACGGCTTTGCCAAGGAAGTGCTGCAGCAGCTGCCGATGGAGTTTGCGGTCGAGGCGCAGAAGCTGCTGGGGATTTCGCTTGAGGGGAGTGTGGGGTGAGCAGGTCCGATCTCGCCGACATGCTCGAACGGTTTATCGGAGATAGGCCGGGCTTGACCGATTGGGAATGGGACGATTTCGTTTCGACCCGCGCCGAGCCAGAACTTGAGTCATATCGTCAGCGGCTTGCGCAAGTCTATCCACCTGATGGCCTGCCTGTCATCCGCCAGATTATTCGTGAATTGAGAACCAATGCTCAAAATCAATAACCTCTCCGCCACGGTCGCCGACAAGCCGATCCTCAAGGGCCTTTCGCTCTCCGTGAATGCGGGCGAGATCCATGCGGTCATGGGACTGGGCGGCGCATGAAGGGCGTCGATCTCAACCCCGGCCCGCGCCTCACCCCGGACGAGGCCGAGATGCGCGTGTCGTTTGCGGAGGGTGCGGACCACGCCGATGCGCTTGACCGGGCCGAAGCAATCCTGCGCCGCGAAGGCGTGGTCGTGCTCGACCAGGTGGTGGATGCCGGGCACCTCGAGACGTGTCGCGAACATATCGTGGCAAAGGATGCCGATTACGACAAACCGGACCGGGCCCGCAACCTTGGCACTTACCCCGGCCGCCACACCGCGCCGCTGGTGATCGATGGACCGCTGGCCGATCCGGCGGTGTTCGCCCCCGCCGCGGTCCGCGCACTGGATGAGCGTTTGCTCGGTCCCGACAACGTCCTCGAATCGTTCGGACTGCTGGTCTCGGTCCCCGGCGCGCCCGATCAGGGCCGCCATTACGATGGCCTGCTGTTCGAAGAAAACAACCTCGACCGGGTTCTGCCGGCGGTGGCATTGTCGGTCGCCATGCCGCTCGTCCGGCTTGACGAGGTCAGCGGCACCACGGCCTTCTGGCGCCGCAGCCACCGCGACCGTTATGTCGAAGGGCCGCCCGACTTTGCCCCGGCCATGCCGGTGGGTTCGGCGCTGGTCTGGGATTTCCGCACGATCCACAGCGGCCGCGGCAATCGCGGCGAGGCGGCGCGACCGATCCTGTTTTCGGTGCACGGCCGTGATTGGTGGATGGAACCGATGCGCGAATGGTCGTTCCGCTACCGCAAACTGCAAGTCGCCCGGACGGTTCACGCGGGCTTCGACAAGCCAATGCGCGACTTCACCGTGCGCGCAGACATAATCGACTGAAGCGATGGACACGTAATGATCAAGATTGAAAACCTCCAGGCAGAAGTCGCCGGCAAGCCGATCCTCAAGGGGCTCTCGCTCACCGTCAACGCGGGCGAGATCCATGCGATCATGGGGCCCAACGGCGCGGGCAAGTCGACGCTGGCCTATGTGCTGGGCGGGCGGCCCGGGTATGAGGTGACGGGGGGTTCGGTGACCTTTTCCCCTAACCGTCAGCCCGTGCTTGACACGGGCCTTGGCTTTTCTTCGGACGGCGGCGCTGAAGGCAGCCTTGCCCCGGATCAAGTGCGGGGCGACGTGGATTTGTTGAGTCTGGATCCCCACGAGCGCGCGGCCGCGGGCTTGTTCCTCGGGTTCCAGTATCCGGTCGAAATTCCGGGCGTGTCGTTCGTCCAGTTCCTGCGCGAAAGCCTCAACGCCCAGCGCCGCGCGCGTGGGCAAGCGCCGCTGTCGGGCGGAGAATTCCTCAAGCTCGCGCGCGAGAAGGCGGCTCTGCTCAGGCTCGACATGGACATGCTCAAGCGCCCGGTGAACCTGGGCTTTTCGGGCGGCGAAAAGAAGCGCGCCGAGATGGTCCAGATGGGCATCCTCGATCCGAGCTTCGCGGTGCTCGACGAGACCGACTCGGGCCTCGACATCGATGCGCTGCGAGTGGTGGGCGAAGGGATCAACGCGGTCATGCGTAAGCCCGACAAGGGCGTGCTGCTGATCACCCATTACCAGCGCCTGCTCGACTACGTGAAGCCCGATTTCGTCCACGTGCTGGCGGATGGCCGGATCGTCAAAAGCGGCGGGGCGGAACTGGCGCACCAGCTCGAAAGCGAAGGCTACGAGGCGGTGACGGCATGATCGCATCGCTCGCCTTGCTGGCGGTGGCAGCGCCGAACATCGCGCCGCCCGAGGATACAATTGTCGTTCTCGGTCGCCAGCTCGACGCGACGCGGTTCATGTGGAATGCGGTTCCCGAAGGCCGCGGCTGGCGGATGCAGTATTGCCGCGTGGTCAAGACCGGCGGCGATGCCGAAGTCGATGGAATCGCCTGCCCGGCGATTGCGGCATGTCTGCCCATGCTCGATCGGCCGGGCAGGAAGGTGCCGAAGGCCTTCCAGCAATGCCTGACGGACACGCGGCGCGCGATGCTCTCGGCGCTGGCCGACCGCCGTGCCGATGCGGCAGCGGCATCGGCAGAGCAGCCGGCGTCATGACCGCGCTCCCCACCCGCAGGGACGAACCATTCCGCTACGCCGATCTGGCGGCATTGGCACCGCTGTGGCCGGTGGCGGTCGAGCGGATTGTCGTGCCGGCGGGCGGCGCGCGGGCGGAGACGATCGTTGTCTCCGGTGATGCCGCGACGGTGCGCGAGCTGGCGATTGTGCTGGAAGCCGGGGCCTCGTTCGATCTCAGGATTCTCAGCGCCGGATCGGCCTATGGCCGGATCGCGGTGCGGGCTGAGCTGGGCGCAGGGGCAAGTTTTACGCTTGGTGCGGCGCAACTGGCGAACAGCGCGCAGACCCTCGAAGTGGTGACCGAAGTGCACCACCTCGCGCCAGATGCCGTCAGCCGCCAGACGGTGCGCTCAGTCGCGGGATCGGGCGCGACGGTGAACTATCTCGGCAAGGTGATGGTTGCGCGCGGCGCGGATGGCACCGATGGCTCGCAGTCGGTCCGCGCCATGCTGCTCGACCGGCAGAGCAGTGCCAATGCCAAGCCCGAACTCGAAATCTTCGCCGACGACGTGAAATGCGCGCACGGCTGCGCGGTGGGTGAGCTCGATGCCGGGGCGCTGTTCTACATGGCCTCGCGCGGGCTCCCGCCCGAGACTGCCAAGCGCCTGATGCTGCAGGCGTTCGTGGCCGAGGCATTTGTTGGCGCAGCCGATGAAGAAACGCTGCTCGCCGCTGCGCTTGAAGCGTTGGAGCAAATGCTGTGACATCGTCCAAATCCCAATTGCTTCCCCGCGAAGGCGGGGACCTCAGGCCCGACGGCATCACCTCGCCGCCTGAGGCCCCCGCCTTCGCGGGGGCGCATGCTCGCGACTTCCCCGGCCTCGCCGGCGGCTGGCATTACCTCGATACCGCCGCCACCGCGCAGAAGCCGCAGGTGGTGCTGGGTGCCATGACCCGCGCGCTTGGCGCGGACTATGCGACGGTACACCGCGGGGTCTACGCCCGCTCGGCCGACATGACGGTGGCTTTCGAAGCGGCGCGGGCGCGGGTTGCGAGCTTCATCGGCGGCAAGAGCGACGAGATCGTCTTCACTCGCGGCGCGACCGAGGCGATCAACCTCGTCGCCTACAGCCTGAGCGCGGGCGAACACCCGATCGTGCCGAAGGGCTCGCGGGTGATGCTGAGCCAGCTCGAGCACCACTCGAACATCGTGCCGTGGCAACTGGCGGGCTATGCGATCGATGTTTGCCCGCTGACCGCCGACGGAAGGATCGATCTCGACTGGCTCGCCGCTAACCTGACCGCCGGGCACAAGATCGTCTCGCTGGCGCATGTCTCGAACGTGCTCGGCTCAGTGCTCGATGCCGCGCGCGCCGGCGAGATTGCCCGCAAGGTCGGAGCGCTGGTCATGCTCGACGGCTGCCAGGCTGCGGCGCGGCTGCCGCTCGATGTTGCCGCGCTGGGCTGCGATTTCTACACCTTCTCGGGTCACAAGCTCTACGGGCCAACCGGGGTTGGTGTGCTGTGGGGTAAGGCCGAACTCTTGAACCGGATGCCGCCGTGGCAGGGCGGCGGATCGATGATCGACCGGGTGAGCTTTGCCCAGACCACCTATGCCCCCGCACCGACCCGGTTCGAGGCCGGCACCCCGGCGATCGGCGAGGTGATCGGGCTCCACGCCGCGATCGATTACGTTGCGGGCATCGGTCTTGAGCGCATCCACCGCCACGAAACCGCACTGGTCGGCGAATTGCGCGAGGAACTGCGCCGCCGCAACGACGTCACCCTGTTCGGTCCCGAAGACAGCGCCGGGATCGTCTCATTCGCGCTCGAGGGGGTGCATCCGCATGACCTCGGCACCATATTGGACGAGGAAGGTGTCGCGATCCGCGCGGGCCATCACTGCGCCCAGCCGCTGATGGAACACCTGGGCGTTCCAGCCACCGCGCGCGCCAGCTTCGGGCTCTATTCGGACCAAAGCGATGTGGCCGCGCTGCTGCGCGGGATCGAACGGACAGCGAGGATTTTCAAGTGAGCGACGATGCCAAGTTCACGGTCGAAGAGGTGGCCGCGGTTACCCCGCCGCCGCGTGCCAGGGTCGAGGAATCGGCCGCGCAGACGTTCGAGCGCAAGCGCGACTACCTCGAAGGCTTCCTTGCCGAAAAGCCCAAGGACGTTCCCGTCGGCGAGCCCGGCGGTGATCTGTACGAAGCGGTGATCGCAGCCCTCAAGGATATCTTCGATCCCGAAATCCCGGTGAACATCTACGACCTCGGGCTGATCTACGGGGTCGATGTGGCCGATGATGGCGGGGTCATGGTGACCATGACGCTGACCACCCCGCATTGCCCGGTTGCCGAATCGATGCCCGGCGAGGTTGAGCTGCGCGTGAGCGCGGTTCCCGGCGTACGCGATGCCGAGGTCGAACTGGTGTGGGATCCGCCGTGGGATCCCGCCAAGATGAGCGACGAAGCCCGCCTCGAATTGGGGATGCTGTGATGACCGAGACCAAAGTCCGCCGCCCGCTGCCGGCCGCGGTAAATCTTACCCCCGGTGCCGAAGCGCGGATCGCCAAGCTGATGGCCGAAGCTCCGGCGGACGCAATCGGGGTCAAACTGTCGACTCCTCGGCGCGGTTGTTCAGGACTGGCTTACTCGGTCGATTACGTCACCGAAGCCGACAAATTCGACGAGCGGATCGAGACCCCGGGCGGCACCTTCTTCATCGATGGCGGCTCGGTGCTCTACCTTGTCGGCAGCACGATGGACTGGGCCGAGGACGATTTCACCGCCGGCTTCGTGTTCGAAAACCCCAACGCCAAGGGCGCCTGTGGCTGCGGTGAGAGCTTTACCGTCTAATTTTGTTCAGCGTGGCCGAGGCACGAAGTGTCCGCCCGTTTCAGCGTCGATGAACGCGATCAGCGACTTTTCGAAGTCGTCGAGCTCTTCGTCGGCCTCAAGCATATCGCTGAGCCAGTCGGCCTCGCCCGGTTCGAGCACAGCCGCTGCTTCGGCCTTGTCGTCATAGGCCTCGATCCCCGTGTCGGGGCCATTATCGCCGAGCAGGCTGGCAAAGGCGCCGCCAAAATCGGGCTTGGATGTCAATACCCGGCCCAGGAAACCGCCGACGCCGCCACCTTCCTTGGCCATGAACGCTTCAAGCTCGCCCGCGCGGGTCGCGCTCAGTGGCTCGTCGCCGCCGAAGCCAAGCAGGTAATTGGCCACGCCCTGGACGAAGAGCTCATCCCATTCAGGCGCGTTGACTTCGTAAAGCGCGGTATCCTTGATCCGGAACAGCATCTCGGCCTCGGCCTTGCTGACCGCAGCCGGACGGTCACCCGCCGGCGCGAAGATAAGTCGGCGCAAAAGATTGCATTCGGTCTTGTTGATGCCCTTGGGATCGAGGTCGCCATAGCGGGTCGGGCCGTCGCCATGCAGCACAGCTTCCTCGACCTGCTTCAGCGCATAGGCTTTGAGACGTTCGGGCGCATTCTGCGCGATTTCGAGTACGCGAACCAGCAATTCGAGTTCGGCGAGCGAACCCAGCCGTCCGTCGCGATCGATCCGGGCGACCAGCTCGTCGGCCATCTCGTCGTCGATGTAGCCGGCGGGCGGCACCGAATCGACGATGAAGTGTGACAGCGCCTCGACGAAGAAGTCGGACCATTCGCTGGTCGGCGCCACGCAGGCATCATTGGCGGCGAAAATCGATTCGGCCTCATCAGGCCCGATCTTGCCATCAGCCCAACCCTGGCGGCGCAGCTCGAGGATTTCCTCGGCCGAGATCCTGCCATCGCTAGCCGCGTCTGCAGCCAAGGCTCCGAATTCCATGCTCATTGCGGCGCATTCCCGTCGATTTCACGTGAGCCCTCAATGACAGGATACCCTTAAAACCACGTTACCCATGGTTGTCCTGTTTCAGCTCCTGCGGAAGCAACGCCGACCCGCTCCCCCGGCCCAACCACCCAGTCGAAGGTACCCTGTGGGTGGTTGGGCCGGGGGAGCGGGCCGGTGTTGTCCTGTTTCAGCCACGCTGAAACAGCAAGGAGCCCTACTTCCGCTTGAGCGCTGCGACGCAGGCCGCGCGATCGACGTCCTGGCCGTCGCTCGCCCGCCGCGCGTCGACATAGGTCGCTTGCGGAGCGGCACCGGGCGAGGGCGGATAGAGATAGACGTCGAGCACGCAGGCGTTGCCGGCGAACTGCATCTTGCGCGCATCGCCTTCCCACACATCGAGCCGGGCCGGGCCGAACTGGCGGACGAGGTCGCCGGTGTCGGCGCCGATCACGCCTTCCAGTCCCGGCGCGGCGAACACCTTGGCGTGCGGCGGCGGGCTGTGGACCGGGGTGCGTACCGCCACCACGGCCGGTTGCCGAGGCTTCACCGGAGCGGACGCTGCGCTCTTGACTCCGCCCGAGCCGCAGGCGGCGAGCAGGGGCGCGAGTGCAAGCGCGATCAGGAAATTACGAAGCATGCCGAAGCCCCTTGCGATGAATCAGATGCACCGCGCAAGCCGCACCCAGGAACGGTGCGGCGAAATTGGCAATTGGCACGGTGAGCAGCAGCGCGGTCACCCCGCCAAGCGCAAACCGTTCGATGCCGCTGAGCGGAGCCGGGCTGTCGGGGCTGGAGCGATGGCGCAGCCAGACCATGTCCTGCAGCTCGCGCCCCAGCAGCACCGCGTTGACCGCGATGAAGACCAGCGGCGCGCCCACCCCGGTTATCAGGAGCACCAGCGCCACGGGAAGTGCGGCGAGGTTGAACAGCAGCGCGCGCAACGCTCCGCCCAATCCGCGTGCCAGTTCCGCGCGCCAGCCGAGCTTGCGCGCCCGCGCGGCCATTTCGGGGTAATCGCGCGCCTCGATCGCCGCGACCACTTCGTCGGCAAGGAATTGCAGCACGGCGAGCGCCACCACGCGCCACAGCAGCCACAGGCCGAGCAGCACGATCAATCCGGCTGCGACCGGGCCGAGGCCGCTGTCCCCGGCGTAGCGATCGATAGCCAAGCTCAGCCCCCACCAGCCCGCGCTGCCGAGCGCCGCGCAGGCGAGCAAGGTGGCCGCAAGGCTCTTGAGCCAGATCGGCACCAGCCGCGGGTCGAACAGCCGGGTCAGGGCAAGGGAGAAGGCACTGAGCATGCAAGCGGAATCGCGGATCCTGGCGCAGCTGTCAACGCTTCCCTCGACCTCCAAAAGCCGCTAGGCGCGGCGCGGTTTTCCCAGACAATCCCGTCCCTTGCCGAAAGAGTCCCAGTGTCCCAGCCCAGTACCCATGTAATCGCCATCGGCAACGCCATCGTCGATGTGATGGCGCCTTGCGCCGACGGCCTGATCGATCAGCTCGGTCTGGTGCGCGGCGGGATGACGCTGGTCGACACCCAGCGTGCGCACGAACTTTACGACGCGATGGGCCCGGCACGCGAAATATCGGGCGGTTCGGCGGCGAACACGCTGGCCGGCCTCGCCGCGCTGGGCAGCAAGTGCGCCTTCATCGGCCAGGTCGCGAACGACCAGCTGGGCGAGGTCTTCGCGCATGATATCCGTGCCGGTGGGATCAGCTTTGCCACTCCGGCGCGGGAGGGCGAACCGCCGACCGCGCGCTGCCTGATCTTCGTCACCCCCGACGGGCAGCGGACGATGAACACCTACCTAGGCGCTTCGCAGTTCCTGCCTGAGGCCGCGCTTGACGAAGCGGCGATTGCCGATGCCGAAATCCTCTATCTTGAAGGCTACCTGTGGGATCCGGAAGAGCCGCGGGCAGCAATGCGCCGGGCGATCGCGGCAGCCAAGGACGCAGGCCGCAAGGTTGCCTTCACCCTGTCCGACGCCTTCGTCATCTCGCGCCATGGTGACGATTTCCGCGCGCTGATCGAAGCGGGTGAGATCGACATCCTGTTCGCCAACCACGTCGAACTGGCAGCATTGACAGGCCACGAGGATTTCCACGCCGGGATCGACCAGCTGAAAGCCAAGGTGCCGCTGCTGGTGGTGACCCGCGGCGCTGAAGGTGCGGTTGCCGCAACCGGCGGCGAGCTGTTTGAGGTTCCCGCTGAGCCAGTTGCGCAGGTTGTCGATACGACCGGGGCGGGAGACCTGTTCGCTGCCGGGTTCCTCCATGGTCATGTCGAGGGGCGCAGCATGACCGACTGCCTGACTTTGGGCGCGGTCTGCGCGGCGGAGGTCATCTCGCACTACGGCGCCCGGCCCGAAGCCGACCTCAAGCAACTGGCGGCTGGACGGCTCGGGAAAAATAGGGTGAATCGTTTAGTCAATATCGAATGAATCGATTTGCACACATTTTTGCACTAACTTTTCCCCAGGGGTGATTCGCACGCGGTAAATCGCGGCAGAATCGAGGGGATCGGGCGCATGAATGTCGTTACACCAATCGGGGACTTTGCCTGCCGCCGCGATGTCGCGACCGAGGGTGAGCATCCGCGGGTGGTCGTTGCCGATGTGGCCGGACGGCCACGCCCGCCCGCCAAGATCATCACCGTAGCCAATGAAAAAGGCGGGGTTGGCAAGTCGACCGTGGCCTTCCACCTCGCGGTGGCGCTGGCTGATACCGGTCACAAGGTGCTGGCGATCGACCTCGACCGGCGCCAGCAATCGCTGACCCGCGCCTGCACCAACCGCGGCGGCACTGCCAAGCGGCTGGGCGTGCGGCTGCCCTTGCCGCGCAATGTGGTGTTGCAGAACCAATCGGGCGCCGGGCTGTGCCAGGAACTGTCGCGCACCGCGTGGGACTGCGATTTCGTGGTGATCGATGCCGCCGGCTTCGATTCGCCGATTGCCCGCCGCGCGATCGCGCTCGCCGACCTGCTGGTTTCGCCGGTCAACGCCAGTTTCGTCGATCTCGACCTGCTTGGCCGGTTCCATCCGGTCACTAACAAGCTGGAGGGCCCGGGCTGTTTTGCCACGATGGTTACCGAACTGCGCGTCGCACGCGTCGACGCAGGGATGCCCGCGCTCGATTGGCTGGTGCTGCAAAACCGCAAGCGGCGCGAAGTCAGCAAGAACCAGGATCTGGTTGAGAAGGCGCTGCTCCTTCTTGCCCAGCGGCTCGATTTTCGGATCGGCAACGGCCTGTTCGAACGGGTTGCCTATCGCGAGCTGTTCCTGCTTGGGCTCACGCATCTCGATCTCAGGCGCATTCCCGAACTGGCGCGGACCAAGGTTGCCGCAGCAACCGAGGTCATGGCGCTGCTCGACGATCTTGAGATCTATGATATGGCGGAGGGCCTGCTCGGCGGGGTGGTTGCCGGGGCCTGGCGCAAGTCGGCTCCGGCCGCAGTCTAGCCGCGTTCGCGCGCGACTTCGCGCCAGCCGATATCGCGGCGGCAGACCCCGTCGACAAAATCCAGTGCATCGACCGCAGCATAGGCGCGCGCCTGCGCCTCGCTCACACTGCTCCCGCGCGCGGTGACGTTGAGCACCCGCCCGCCGCTCGCCACCAGTTCGCCGTCCTTGAGCGCGGTGCCGGCGTGGAAGACTTTCGCGCCGGTCGCCTCGGCAGCGGCAATCCCGGAAATTGCTCCGCCGCTCTTCGGTGTGCCGGGATAGCCCTGCGCCGCCATCACCACGGTCAATGCCGTATCGTCCGACAAACGCGGGGCGGGGAGCGTCGCCAAGCGGTTTTCCGCCGTGGCCAGCAGCAGTTCGACCAGGTCATCCTCAAGCCGCAGCATCAGCACCTGGCATTCGGGATCGCCGAACCGCGCATTGTATTCGATCAGCTGGACCCCGCTCGGGGTGAGCATCAGCCCGGCATAGAGGACGCCCGAATAGGGCATGCCTTCCTCGGCCATCGCGCGCACGGTTGGGGCGATGATCCGCTCGATCGCCTCGCCTTCGAGCAGCGGGGTGAGCACGCGGGCCGGGCTGTAGGCGCCCATTCCGCCGGTGTTGGGCCCCTCATCGCCGTCGCCCACGCGCTTGTGATCCTGCGCCGAGCCGAACGGCACCACCGTGTGCCCGTCGGTGATCGCGAACAGGCTCGCTTCTTCACCGGGGAGGAATTCCTCGATCACCGCTTCGGCCCCGGCATCACCGAACTTGCCCGAGAAGATGTCGGCGATCGCGGCCCGTGCCTCCGCCGCACTCATCGCCACGGTCACGCCCTTGCCGGCGGCGAGCCCGTCGGCCTTGATCACCACCGGAATCGAGAACTCGCACAGCGCCGCCAGCGCCTCATCCTTGCCGGTGACCCGGCGAAAGGCGCCGGTCGGAATATTGTGGCGCGCGCACAGTTCCTTGGTGAAGGCCTTGGACCCTTCGAGCTGCGCTGCCGCCTTGCTTGGTCCGAACACCGCAATGCCAGCGCCGCGCAGGCTGTCGGCCAGGCCATCGACCAGCGGCGCTTCGGGTCCGATCACCACCAGACCGATCTGCTCGGCATCGCAGAAGGCGATGACCGCGCCATGATCCTTGACGTCGAGCGAAATCAGCTCGGCGTGCTCGGCGATCCCGGGATTCCCGGGCGCGGCGAACTGCTTGGTGCAGCGCGGGGATTGCGCCAGCCTCCACGCCAGCGCATGTTCGCGTCCGCCCGATCCCAGCAGCAGGATGTTCATGTCGCCCTCGCCTTACCCAGATGATGAAGAACCCGCCGGGCTGGTAGCGAAGGAGAGCGCCGGGGACAACGCCGCAGCGCTGTCGGTCAGCGAGATTTCGGCGGCGCTCAAGCGCACGGTCGAAGATACCTTCGGGTTCGTGCGGGTGCGCGGCGAGCTGTCGGGGGTCAAGCGCGCCGCTTCGGGGCATATGTATCTGTCCTTGAAGGACGAGAACGCGCGGCTCGATGCGG
>JANOAD010000078.1:0-14648 GCA_031410955.1 Novosphingobium sp.
CGCGCGATCTGCGCATCGGTCCCGCCGAGCAAATGGACGATCTCGATCGTATCGCGGTTGCTGCCGAGCGCATTGCGCACCGCGAGCAGCACCGCCGCGCCAAGCGCCACGCCAAGCAGCGCGACCAGCGCGAGCGAGAGCCAGCGCAGTGTATCGATCGCGCCGAACACCGGCTTCAACCAGCTTGACTGCGCATCGACTCGCGCCGCCGGGGCGACCGCGTGGAGCTGGCGCCTGAGCCCACCGAGCGTTTCGCCGGTCACCGCATCGCGCAGCTTGGCATCGACCAGCGCGGGCACCGGGATGCCGCTATCGCCGCCCACCGCAGAGCCTAGCCACGGTTCGATCAGGCGGTTGACCTCATCCTGCGAGACCACCGAAGCCTCGATCACCCCGGGGGTGGCGCGCAGCGCCTTGACCACGGCCAGCGCCTGCGCGTCGCGGCTGACCTGGTTGGCATCGACGATCTGCACAGTGACCCCGCCTGCAAGGTCGTCCGAAGCGCTTCTGGCGGTATTGCTGAAGGCCAGTCCCGCCGCTGCGGCAATCACCGTAAGCGCCACCATGATCGCAATGACCCACGGCATCGGCCCCGAAAGCCGCCCTTCGGGAAGCAGCTCGGCGTTTTTCTGACGCCGCCATGGCAGTGAAAGGGACAAGGCCATCGCGCTCAGTCCTGCTGCATCGCAGCTGCGCGCGGGCGCGGGGGATAGCGCAGCGCGCCGGTCGGATCGGAAAGCCGCCCCTTGTCGAGCCGCATGATCAGCGAATCGGGGACCTTCTTGAGGAGGTGGACATCGTGGGTTGCCACCACCACCGTGGTGCCCAGGCGGTTGAGCGCTTCGAACAGGCGCAAAAGCTTGATCGCCATGTCGGGATCGACGTTGCCGGTCGGCTCGTCGGCTACCAGCATCTCCGGCCGGTGGATCACCGCGCGGGCGATCGCCACGCGCTGCTGCTCACCGCCCGAAAGCTGCGCCGGCTGGGCATGCATGCGCTCGGTCAGCCCGACCCATTCGAGCATGTCGGTCACCGGCTTCATCAGATCGCGCTCGGCTACGCCCGAGACGCGCAAGGGCAACGCCACATTGTCGAACGCGGAGAGGTGCGCGACCAGGCGGAAGTCCTGGAAGACCACGCCGAAGCGGCGGCGGAAGCCCGGCAGCCGGTCGCGCGGCAAAGTGATCGCATCGGTGCCGAACATGCGGATCATCCCGCGCGAGGGCCGCTGGGCGAGGTAGAGCAGCTTCAAGAGCGAGGTCTTGCCCGCGCCGCTGGCCCCGGTGAGGAAGTAGAAGCTGCCCGGATAAAGCGTGAACGAGACATCGCTCAGCACCTCGCGGTCGGTGCCATAGCGCAGCCCGACGTTATCGAACTGGACGATTTCCCGTGGTGCGGCGCTGCTCATCGTTTGACGGATTGGTCCAGTTACTAGGCGCGGCGCAAGTCCCATACCCCGCCCCAGGGCATTTGGGGGCGCTATAGCGGTCAATCCATGTGGAAAAAAGGGGATTGCCAGCCCCGCCCACCGCGCCAACCCTTGCTGTTCGCGCTGCGATGATGCTTAACATGCCCGCACTATGATTATTGCCTGCCCCGCCTGCGCCACGCGCTATGTCGTTCCCGACAGCGCAATCGGCGTGGACGGTCGTACGGTGCGCTGTGCGAAGTGCCGCCACAGCTGGTTCCAGGATGGACCAATTGTGGCTGCTCCGCCGCCTCCGCCGCCCCCGGTTGAACCGGCTTCGCCCCCACTGCCTGAAGTTACCGAGCCCGCCATTGCGTCCGAGCCTGAAGTGGCGATGCCTCCGGCGGCACCCGAACCGGAAGCGCGCCAGGCGGAAGAGCCGGCCGCTCCCGCGGCAGCTGACTGGGACGAGCCGCACCCGGCGCAGACCAGCGACACCCCGGCAGTCGAAGCCGCGGCCGATCCCGAACCGGAAGTGTCCGCACCGCCGAGCAGTTTTGCGAGCGAAGACTTAACGCCACCAGCCGCTGCCGCGCCGATGTCGGTCGATGAGCCCGAACTCGACGAAGGTTATTCGCGGTTCGCGCATGAGCCGCTGTTCCGCCCGCGCCGCAACCCGGCCCGGATGTGGACTATTGCCGCGGCGCTGTTTGCAGTCGTCGCGCTCGGCGCGGTCGCGGCGACGGCGTGGCTCGGGCTGCCGAGCTGGATGCCTTTCGCCCACCCGCTGTTCGCCGAGGAGCAGCCGGGGCTGACGCTCGACTTCCCGGCCAAGATGCAAGGGCAGCGGCCGCTGTCCGACCAGACCTGGTTCTTCGAAGCGAACGGGACGGTGACCAACGTCTCGCAGGCCGCGCGCAGCGTGCCGACGATCCTTGCGGTTTTGAAAGACGCACGGGGGCGGATCGTCTTCACCGCCGAACTGCATTCGCCCAAGCGGGTGCTTGCCCCGGGGGAAAGCGTCTCGATCAACGAAGCGCTGGTTTCGGTCCCCAAGGCCGCAGTGCGCGCCGAATACGGCTGGAAGCCGGGCAGCTGATCACTCGAATTCGATCGTCATGCGCCGGTCGACGCCGGTCAGCCGGTGGCGCACAAGCGCCCGCGCTTCACCCTCATCGCGGGTGGTTCCTGATGGCAGGATCTCGACCGTCGCCAGCGCAGTGACGCGCGCGCCGCGGTAGGGTTCGCGTTCCGCGCCCTGAGGGGTGGTAGCAACCAGGACCTGACTGGCCAGAAGCAGGAGTGCGGGGTTCATCCAACATGGTGAAGGCCATGTTTACTTTTGCCGCAACACCGCTGCGCACGTCGTCCCCGATCGGCACATTCCGGCAAGCCGAATTAAGCTGCCTTTCCCTGCTTGCCCCGTGGCAATCGCTTTGCTAATGGTCCGCTCCTACCCCCCTCGGGCGGCCCCAAATTGCTTTGGCGCCCCCCGAAGATTTAGCGGTCGTGGCGGAACTGGTAGACGCGCAACGTTGAGGTCGTTGTGGGCGAAAGCCCGTGGAAGTTCGAGTCTTCTCGACCGCACCAATCAGTTCGGAAACACTTCCCCGAGAGGGATATGGAAGGGCCTTGGCGCTTCGAATGGCGCTGTTCAGCGGGCTTCGAAGCGATTGACACGAACATGTGCAGTCAGAGATTCCTATGAGTCCTAGTGGCTGATATAGTTAGCAAAAACAAAGACTTAGCTAACCGTTGAGCGGATGCCATCCGGTCGACAGCAAATTTGGCAATCTATCACCCTTGCTGACAACAGATCACCTGATAGACTGCATCCAAAGCCAGCAATCTTGGGGAGTGCTAACGGTGCCAAAAACTTCCAGACATTCGACCGACAAACTCACGGTTGAACCGACCCGCCGCCAGTTCGTGGCGATGGGCGCAATTGCAACGACTGTGTTGGGGTGGAGCGGAACCGCAGCCGCAGCGCCGATTGCTATCAGCGAGCACAGCGTCAGTGTCCCAGCCGAGCGTGGACAGGTTGCAGCGAGGCTGTTCAAGCCTGAACTGGGCGAGCAACCCGGGCTGGTGATGTTTGCTTTTGCCGCCGCAAGTCCTTCCGCCAATGCTGCCATCGCCCGCCAGCTTGCCGAACAGGGTTGGTCGGTGCTTTTGGTCGATGCTCCGGCAGATGCCAGTCCAGAGGCAATCAATCGCGGTGCCCGCGCGCATGTCGCTTGGCTGGAAGCTCAGCCTGGCGTGACGGGCGGAGATCTTGCCAGCGGCAAAATCCATTACCGTCTTCGCACGGTTGCCGCCAGCTATCCCAAGGTGAGCCTTGCCAGCCGCGCAGAGCGCCAGGCCGCATCCAGAAGCGCGGTGTTGTTCGCGGTTCCCGAAGGGCAGGCCAGCAACACCAAAGCACGGGCCGAAAGTCTGGCAGGCGCCGCACGCGCACTGCATCGCTTGGCCGCCTGAACAACCGGCGGGCGCGCCGTCGCCTGATTCGGATCACAAACGCAGCGCCGTCCAGGATCCTCAACAGGTCCTAGCTTCGGCTTGCGCTTAGCCTTGGACGGGCCTGTCTCCCCAAGAAAATTTTGCCATTGGTCTATTGCATGGTCCTGTGGCAGACTTGACAGTTGACGGGAGATTCTCCCGGTGGAGGTACACTTGATTCCCCGAATGCTGCGGTCCTTTGTTGCCCTTTTTTCCGTTCTGGCTCCGGTTCCGGTGCTGGCAGCGATCCCCGCCAATCCAGCGGGTTCCGGCGTCATCATCAACGCAGTCACCTGGCTGCAAGGCACGCTTTTGGGCACTGTGGCGACGGTCGCCGCGGTGATCGCGGTTGCGGCAGTCGGCTTCATGATGCTGACGGGGCGGATCAACTGGCGCCACGGAGCAGTAGTGATCCTGGGCTGCTTTATCCTGTTCGGCGCGGCCAGCATCGTTGCCGGTATCCGCGCCGCAGCGGCCGGAGGCTGAGCCAGCGCGATGGCCGGAATGTTCAAGCGCGACACGGTGTTTCGCGCGCTCACGCGTCCGCAGATGTTTGCGGGAGTAACCTACAGCTTCTTTGTGATCAACGCGGTCGTTTCGGCCGAACTGTTCCTGATTTTCAAGTCGTTCTGGGCGCTTGGCGCCGCGCTGGTCATCCACTTGATCGGGGTGATCGCCTGTTTGCGTGAACCGCGCTTTTTCGACCTGTGGATCACTCGCGTCAGCCGCTGCCCGCGGGTGAAGAATTACCGGATGTGGGGATGCAACTCCTACCGCCCCTGACCGAAGACTCCCGCGTCATTCAGCGCGAGAAGTCGGCAGGATCACACTTGCCCTATGCGCGCCATGTCGATGACGTGACGCTGGAAACCCGTGATGGTCTGCTCATGCAGACCATTCGGCTCGGCGGGCTATTGTTCGAAACTGCCGATACCGACGAACTCAACTATCGCGCTGAACTGCGCGACGCGACCTTGAAGGCGATCGGCTCGTCGCGCTTTGCGGTCTACCACCACGTCGTTCGGCGCCGCGCCGAGGCGACCCTTGACGCACGTTTCCCCGACGAATTCTCGCGGCTCCTGGACCAACGCTGGCGAGACCGCCTCGCCTCACGCGAACTCTACGTCAACGAGCTGTTCCTGACGATCGTGCGGCGCCCGATGCAGGGCCGCACCGGGGTGCTTGATTGGCTGCGCGGGCTTGCCAGCAAGACCAACGCGACCGACCGCGCCGCAGCGTTCGCGGCCGAGAAGCGTGCGCTTGATGCCGCAAGCGAGGCGGTCGTTGCGGCGCTTGGCCCCTATTCGCCGCGCTTGCTGCGCGTTTACCAGGGCGAAGACGGGCATCGTTCGGAACCACTCGAATTCCTCTCATGGCTCTATAATGCCGAAATGCGCCCCGTCGTGCTGCCCCATGGCGATCTTGGCGAGCACTTGCCGTTCCGGCGCGCCAGCTTCGGGCAGGACGCCTTTGAACTCGGTCCGACTGGCAACCTGCCGCGCAAGTTCGGTGCGCTGATTTCACTCAAGGACTATCCCGCGCAGACCCTGCCAGGAATGTTCGACGAGCTGTACCGGATGCCGTTCGAGATGACAGTCAGCCAGTCGTTTGCCTTCGTCGAACGCGGTGAAGCGCTGAACCGGATGAATTTAGCGCTGCGCCGGATGAAATCAACCGAGGACGAGGCCCTGTCGCTGCGCGCCGAACTGGCGCAAGCGAAGGATGATGTCGCCGCCGGGCGCGCAGGGTTCGGTGAGCATCATACGACGATCGCGATCCACGCCGCCAGCCTCGCCACGCTCGATGCGCAGGTCGCGGAAGTGACCGCAGTTCTTGCCGATCTCGGGATTGTCGCAGTGCGCGAAGATATCGGGCTTGAGCCAGCGTTCTGGGCACAGTTTCCAGCTAATTTCAAATATATCGCCCGCAAGGGTTTGGTCTCGACCAGCAATTTTGCCGGCCTTGCCTCGCTCCACAACTTCCCGGTTGGCCAGCCGCGCGGCAACCACTGGGGTGAAGCGGTCACCTTGTTCGAGACCACGGCAGCCGGGCCCTATTTCTTCAACTTTCATCACGGCGACCTGGGCAACTTCACGGTGATCGGCCCATCGGGATCGGGCAAGACCGTGGTGCTCAACTTCCTCCTCGCTCAGGCGCGCAAATTTGCCCCTCGGATCGTATTTTTTGACAAGGATCGCGGGGCGGAATTGTTCATTCGGGCGATCGGTGGGCAATACGACCGGCTGCGGCCCGGCGCGCAATCCGGGCTTAACCCGCTCCAGCTTGAGGACACGGCGGCCAATCGGCAGTTCCTGATGGAATGGTTGATCATGCTTGCAGGCGGCGCAGACGGAGCGGAGATCGAAGCGATCCGTGACGCGATCGACGCCAATTTCAATCAGATCCGCCCGCACCGGCGCCTGCGCCATCTGGTCGAGCTGTTCCATGGTCATGCCCGGCCCCGCTCTGGCGATCTCCATTCGCGGATGCGCCCGTGGTGGGGCAGCGGCGAGCGCGCCTGGCTGTTCGACAACGAGGAAGACCTCACCGATCTTTCTGCTGCAACGGTCGGTTTTGACATGACCGAGGTGCTCGACGATCCGGCAGTACGGACCCCGGCGCTGCTCTACCTGTTTCACCGGGTGGAAGAACGGCTCGACGGGACACCCGCGATCGTGGTGGTCGATGAGGGTTGGAAGGCGCTCGACGACGATGTTTTCGTGCGGCGGATCAAGGACTGGGAAAAAACCATCCGCAAGCGCAACGGGATCGTCGGCTTCGCGACCCAGAGCGCGCAGGACGCCCTCGAAAGCCGGATCGCCAGCGCGATCATCGAGCAGGCCGCGACGCAGATTTTCATGATCAACCCCAAAGCCCGGGCGGAGGACTACATCGATGGTTTCGGCCTTACTCCGCACGAGTACGATTTGATCCGCACCCTACCGGACAATTCGCATTGCTTTTTGATCAAGCACGGCAACGAAAGCGTTGTCGCGCGGCTCAATCTCTCCGGTGAACAGGACCTTCTGACCATCCTCTCGGGCCGAGAATCGACCGTCCGGCTGTTCGATGAGCTGGTTGAGCGCACCGGCCCCAATCCGACCGCCTGGATGGCTGCGCTGCTGGAACGTTCGGCATGAGTTGCCCGGACGTCCTTACCGGCCAGCGCTTCGTCGCGCAGTCGCTCGCGCATATCGATTGCCAGGCCCAGGCGATCGGAGCCTATGGCTATGGCGCGCTGGCCAATCCCGGTTCGGCCGTTGCCCTGGCGCTGACCGCGCTGTTCACCGTATTCGTGGCCGTGTTCGGGCTGCGCCTGATGATTGGCGAAAGGTTCGATAGCCGGGGTCTGGCCGGCGATGCCTTGCGCGTGGCCATCGTCCTCACGCTCGCCACCTCTTGGCCTGCCTGGCGCACGCTGGGCTACGATCTGGTTATGAAGGGGCCAGCGGAGATTGCCGGGATCGTCGGCACTGCCTCCGATCTGCCGGGCAGCCGCGGCGACTTGACGGCCCGGTTGCAGGCCGCAGATGACGGCATCGTGTTGCTGACGGTTTATGGCACCGGCCGCAATCTCGGCGGGACGAACCGCAGCAACACGATTGGCGATTCGTTCCGCGGGGTGGCACTGGCCGATCAGGAGGGACTGGCCAATGGCCGCACGGCTTTCCTCGCAGGATTGCTTGGGCCGACTGCAATTGTCCGGCTTGGCGCCGGGCTGCTGCTGGCGCTGGCGCCGTTGATGGCCGGGCTGCTGCTATTCGCCGGGACCCGCGACCTGTTCTTCGGCTGGCTGCGTGCATTGGGCGCCGTGGCGCTTGGCGCGCTGGCGCTGACTATCGTGTACGGCGTTGAACTGGCGGTTCTCGAACCCTGGATACGCGATGCACTCGCCCAACGGGAGGCTCAGGTGCTCACCCCCTCGATGCCAACCGAACTGGTGGTGATCACCCTGGCCTTTGTGTTGGTGGCGTTCGGCCTGCTTGCCCTGATAGCAAAGGTGTTCTTCTTTGGCGGCTTTGCACTGCCGAAGCTGATCCGGCCAACTGTTGCCGTCCCGCGCGGCGATTTACCCTTTGCGCCGCTAGCTGGTGCGTACGGCGAAGGCGGTGCGGCTCCAACGCGTGCATTCGTGGTTTCCGAGGCGGTTGCCCAAGCCATGCGGCGCGAGGAACGCGGCACGGATCGCGAGCGCCTGCTTGAATCTTCCTCCACCTTGCGCGACCGCGCTGCCCCGGGCACCGCCGCTGCTGCAGCTGCCGCCGAACCGCTCGGCCAATCTTTCCGCGGCAGCGAAGCGCGCCGCTATCGCCGCGGCTCAGCTGCCGCCGACCAACGAGACCGCAAGACATGAACGAAGCCGACGATCCCGCGCTTAACGACTACTACAGCGAGGCCGCGAACTGGTCCGACGACCGCACGCGCGCTTTAGCAGGCTCGCGCAAAGTTGCATGGATGGTTGCCAGTGCAGCGGGCGTGATCGCCCTGCTTGAGGGCATTGCCCTGATCCTGCTGGTCCCGCTCAAGACGGTCGTACCCTATACGCTGCTGGTCGATCGCCAGACGGGCTATGTCGAAGCGGTTCAACCGCTCGAGCGTGCGACGATTACCCCTGACGCGGCGATGGTCCGATCGTTCCTGGTGCAATATGTCATCGGCCGCGAGAGTTTCGATTACGATCAGGTCAACGACAACTACCGCAAGATCGCGCTGTGGTCGGCCGGTGACGAACGCTCGCGCTACATAGCCGAAATGCAGGCGACGAACCCGGCAAGCCAGCTGGCCACCTTGCCGCGCAGGGCATTGGTCCAGGTCCAGGTCCTCTCTGTCTCCTCGCTGGGCAGCGACAGCAGCCTGGTCCGTTTCACCACAACCCGAACCGATCCTGGCGCGCAAGCGCAGCCGCCTCAGCATTTTGCCGCGGTGATCAAATATGGCTTCAGTGGTGCGGCGATGCGTGCCGAAGATCGCATGATCAACCCCTTGGGCTTCCAGGTCTCGCGCTATCGCCGCGATGCCGAGGCCTTGCCCGAGGCTGCACCACTGGCCCCGCCGCAGCCCGCAGCCTTTCCTGCTGCAACCGGACCGGCGCCCCTCTCCGCGATTCCGCGGCAATGAAACGTGCCGCGCTCCTGGTTGGCTTGCTCACGCTGTCCGGCTGTGTGACGACCGGAAGTTCTGAGGTGCTTGGCGACAGCATCAATGAGCAGATGGTCGGACACTACAAGCTGTCCGGCGCGGTCGAGCTGCGCCCGGCACGGATCTCGGACGATGGCACCCACACCTATATCGTCTGGGCGCCCGATCAGGCCCTCCCCGCAGTATTCGCGGTCACTGCGCTAGGCGCCGAGGAAATGGTCGACGGCTATATGCGCAACGACGTCTTCACGATCGACCGGGTCCACCCGCAACTGGTGTTCCGGATCGACAAGAGACTCGCTCGCGCCAAGCGGATCGGGCAGTAAGCGGGCTTATGGACGCCACCGCTCCCGCCGATCAGCCCGATGATCTGAGGCCTACCGTCGGCCGCCCGGTGAGCAACCGGGGGGTGTGGATCTTTTCGGGCGTATTGGCGCTGGCAGCGGCGCTGTTGTTCTCCGTGCTCGAATCTCGACGCGGCGCAGTGGTCAGCCCGGCAACCACCCCAACCCGCGATCTGAGCGCCGGAACTATTAACCCGCCGCCACCGTTGTCGATGGCAGTGGACGCGGGCTACGACGTATTCGGTGTGCCGCTCGCACCGAATATGCCGAACTTCGGTTCCGGCCTCGGCCAAATCCCGCAAGTCATGCCAGGCGTTCCCACCGCACCCCGGGTGGCCCAGACTGGCAGAATCCCCGGACCGCCAATCGTCCGCGCACCGTCATATTTTGATCCAGGATCGCCCGATCCACCTTACCGCGCGCCCACGTTACCAGCAGCGCAACCTGCTGCGGGCGAAGGTGACGGCGCGCTCGCTGCCGCAGTGCCGGGCCAGCTTGCCGGCAGGCGGGCCAGCGCGACCCGCTTTGCCAACCCGGCGGTGACCGTGCCACAGGGGACCGTTATCCCCGCGGTGCTCGAAACCGCGCTCGATTCGAGCCGCGCCGGGTTTGTGCGCGCGATCGTCAGCCGCGATGTCCGCGGCTTTGATGGCAGCCGCGTGTTGATCCCGCGTGGCAGCCGCCTGCTAGGCGAATACAAGGCCGATCTCGGTCAAGGTCAGAAGCGGGTCTTCGTCCAGTGGCAGACGCTGACCCGGCCCGACGGAGTCCAGATCGCGCTCGACAGCCCTGCTGCCGACCCACTCGGCCGCGCCGGGATCGGGGGCAAGGTCGACACCCATTTCTGGTCGCGGTTCGGCAATGCCATGCTCCAGAGCATGCTGGATATCGGGGTCGGCCTCGCGACCCGCAGTGCCGGCGGGGGTACCGTGGTCCTGGGTCTTCCTGGCTCGACCCAGACGCTGATCCAGCCGCAGCAAGAGAGCAACAAGCCGACGATCACGGTCAAGCACGGAACCAGCGTCTCGGTTTTCGTCGCGCGCGATCTCGATTTCGGTACGGTGGAACAGTGAGCGCGCTCGCGGAACGGGTTTACCTGGATAGTTATCTCCAACCGCTCAGCCATTGGCTTGCCCAAGCCGATGTCACCGATATCTACATCAATCGGCCGGGCGAGGTCTGGATCGAACAGCTTGGCGGCGAATGCACCCGGCACCCCGCTCCACTTTTGACCCGCTCGGTACTCGAACGGCTTGCCCGGCAGGTCGCCGCCGCCAATGCTCAGGGTATCAGCCGTGAGCAGCCGCTGCTCGCCGGGAGCCTGCCCGACGGGTCACGGATCCAGATCGTGTTCCCTCCGGCGACCCGCGGCGAGGTGGCAATCGCAATCCGCCGCCATGTCGCCGCTGGGCGCAGCCTGGCAGATTACACCGCCGACGGCAGCTTTGCCGAGGTGACGGTCACGGCTGGAAAGGAAGTCCCACCGCTCACGCCCGGGGAGCTGGCGGACGGCGAAACGGAGGCTTTCCTCCGCGCGGCCGTCCTTGCACGCCGCAATGTGCTCATCTCGGGCGGAACCTCCAGCGGCAAAACTACCCTGCTCAACGCGCTGATCGCCGAGATACCGCCCGAGGAACGCCTGATCGCGATCGAAGACACCGCTGAGCTCGCGCTCCACCAGGAAAACGCCGTGGGCCTGCTGGCCGCACGCGGCGACATGGGCGAGGCGCGGGTCGATATGGAGGATCTGCTGATCGCCGCGCTCAGAATGCGCCCCGACCGGATCATCCTTGGCGAACTGCGCGGACGCGAGGCGCTGACGTTCCTGCGCGCAGTCAACACCGGCCACGCCGGCTCGCTCACCACGATCCATGCCGACAGCCCCGAACGCGCACTCGACCAACTCGCCCTGCTGGTGCTTCAAGCCGGAATTGGCCTGGGTTGGGACGACGCGCTGCGCTATATCCGGCGCTCGCTCGATCTGGTGGTGCAGCTGTCGCGAACCAATGGCCGGCGCCGCATCGAGAGTGTGCTGATCGCGGGCTGAACCAGTCCGGATGGTGTGGAACAGGTTTGGGGCGATGCCTTCTGCTGCTCGTCCTCGGCATCGGGCAAAGCCGGACGAAGGGCTATGCAACGGCGCAACATCGGCATAGCCTGACCGGCAGGAGCGAGGACGCGGCGCCGGACCAGAGGCCGAAGCACGGCTTGTCAGGCGCGCGGACGGGGAGAAAATCCGATGGCCGTTTCAGAACATGTCAATTTCGCTGACTTCATGGCGGGGGTCAAACGCCGCAACCCGCACCAGGACGAGTTCGTCCAGTCGGTGCAGGAAGTTGCCGAAGACATATTCGACTTCATTGCGGACAAGGAAGACTATCATCGCCAGCAGATCCTGCGCCGCATCGCCGAGCCGGACCGGGTCGTATCGTTCCGCGTTTGCTGGGAGGATGATCAGGGCAATGTCCGGGTCCAGCGCGGCTGGCGGGTGCAGAACAACAATGCGATCGGCCCGTACAAGGGCGGGATCCGCTTCCATCCCAGCGTCACCGAGAGCGTCCTCAAGTTTCTCGCCTTCGAACAAACCTACAAGAACGCCCTGACCGGACTGCCGATGGGTGGCGGCAAGGGCGGCTCGAACTTCAACCCCAAGGGCAAGAGCGTGCGCGAGATCATGCGCTTCTGCCAAAGCTTCATGACCGAGCTCTATCGCCATATCGGCGCAGACATCGACGTTCCTGCAGGCGATATCGGCGTCGGCGGGCGCGAGATCGGCTTCATGTTCGGCCAGTACAAGCGAATCACCGGCGAATTTACCGGGGTGCTCACCGGCAAGGGGCTTGAATGGGGCGGCTCGCTGATCCGCACCGAAGCGACCGGGTACGGCGCGGTCTATTTCCTCGCCTCGATGCTCGCCACCAAAGGACAGGATCTGACCGGCAAGACGGCAGTAATCTCAGGCTCGGGCAACGTC
This sequence comes from Novosphingobium sp., assembly GCA_031410955.1. Lineage (GTDB taxonomy): Bacteria > Pseudomonadota > Alphaproteobacteria > Sphingomonadales > Sphingomonadaceae > Novosphingobium. The sequence goes on from JANOAD010000078.1 coordinate 12,365, forward strand.
GCAACCCATGCTGCCGAGAAGATCGTCCAGCTTGGCGGCAAGGTGCTGACCCTGTCGGACTCGGGCGGGTACATCCACGATCCCGACGGAATTGGGCAGGATAAGATCGACTGGGTCAAGGCGCACAAGACCCATCGCCGCGGACGGATCGAAGACTATTGCAGCGAATTCAAAGGGGCCAGTTTCGTCGGGGGAAAGACCCCGTGGCACGTTCCCTGCGATGTCGCGCTGCCGTGTGCCACGCAGAACGAACTGCTGGGCGATGACGCCAAGGCTCTAGTTGCCAACGGCTGTGTAGCGGTGGCCGAGGGGGCGAACATGCCGACCGATCTCGCCGGTGTGCATGTGTTCAAGAAGGCCAAGCTGCTGTTCGCGCCGGGCAAGGCCGCCAATGCCGGCGGGGTTGCCGTATCGGGCCTGGAGATGAGCCAGAATTCGGGTCGCCGGGCGTGGAAGGAAGACGAACTCCAGCAAATGCTCAAGGAAATCATGGCCGGCATCCATACCAGCTGTCAGACCTACGGTGATCGTGGGGGTGGATACATCGATTATGTCCGGGGTGCGAACATCGCCGGATTCAAGAAGGTGGCCGATGCAATGCTGGCGTTTGGGGTAGTCTGAGGACATGGCGCAAGAACCCCACCGATTTTCATTGCAAGCGGTCCATCTGGTTCGCACGGCTACGCAGACCAACCTCACGCTCAGCCAGATGGCCGACCAGAAAGCGAGTATCCTGATGGGTGCGACCTTCGTGGTCTTCACCATTGCGGTGGGGCAGGCGCGTAGCGGCGCAGTGCCCTTGACACTGCTGATCCTGGCGGGCTTTGCCTTTCTCTCGGCGATGTGCGCGGTGGCGGCGATCCTGCCGTCGATCGGCGCCAAGGCCACCAGCGGCACGCGGCCCAACCTGCTGTTCTTCGGAACTTTCACTCAACTCAGCGAAGACGAGTTCGCCGACCGCGTGCTCGCCGAGCTGGCCGACGACGAGCGCATCTACCGCGCGATGCTGCGCGATATCCACCAGAACGGCATGGTGTTGCAGCACAAGAAGTACCGGCTGCTGCGCGTGGCTTACTTGCTGTTCCTCGCCGGGCTGATCTGCTCGTTCGCCATCTTCCTGCTCGAAAGCCGCGCCCTGTTAGGCGCAATCCGGATTTGAACTAGCGCAGGCCAAGTGCAGCGGCCTGCTCGCGTAGCTGGGCCGCCCGACCGGGATTTGCGGCCACCGCGGTCGCCAGGGCCTTTCGGGCGAGGTCGGGCTGGCCGAGCGTCATGCGGCTGCGGATCAGCATGACCCAGCCGTCAACATTGCCAGGATCAGTCTTGAGTTTGGCTTCGAGCCGCGCGACCATGCCTTCCGCCATGCTGCGCTGCTCGGACGGGCGCAGCGCCGAAGCGCGGTTGATGTCTTCCGCGCTCGGTCCGGGCAGGACCGGTGCCGGTGCCGGAAGCTGCGCGGCTGGTTGACGTACCGCGGCGAGCCTCGCCGAAACCTCGATGTGATTGATCTTGGCAGCCTGCGTGATCGTCCGCCGCAGGTCCGCTTCCCATGCCGCGCCCGGCGGCGTGTCGGCAAGCAACGCCAGCCAGCTGTCAATCGCGCCTTGGTGATCGCCGCCGAGGTCCAGCTTCACAGCCAGGAAATAGCGCGCGCGGGGGTCTTTCGGATCGAGCGAAACTGCGCGTTCGAAATCGGTGGCGGCGGCGGGGGGCATCGGATCGTGCGCGCTGGCCATCACCCGCGCCTCACCGCGCCCCGACCATAGCGAGGCCTGCTGCGGGGCCAGCTTTACCGCAGTGTCATAGGCGGCAACGGCTTCATCGAAGCGGCCGGCTTCGAAATAGGCCCCGGCAAGCGCCGACCAGGCCCCGCCGTCCTGGGGATTGTCGCGGGTACGTGTCTCCAGCGCGGTCAGCGGATCGCTATTATCCCCGGTCAACGAGACGGCTTGGCTGGGTTTTCCGCCGGGAACGACGGAATGGCGCCTGACCGAAATGCCGATGGAAAGACCGACCAAAAGGATTGCCACCAGCAAGATCCAGGTGCTGACGCGCCAGCGTCCGGTCTGACCTTCTGGCATAGGTTAGCTCGCCTTCCCCCGGTTGCAGTCGCTGGCTTGCCGCCATCGGCGAAATCGTTCGGCTCCGGTGTGGATTAGCCGCTTCGATTATGCAACACTTGGTCGGCAGACGGGGACTGCGGGATTTCCCGGGGAGAGCCAGTGCCAGATCGGGTGCGCATTGCCATCGTCGGGTCGGGGCCGGCCGGGCTGAGCGCGGCGGC
>JANOAD010000079.1:0-7630 GCA_031410955.1 Novosphingobium sp.
GGGGCAGGGACCTTTGCCGCTTTCGCCGCCCAGTTCCGCCGCGACTTTCTGGCTTAGTCGAAGCCGACGAACACCGCCGCTTCGTCCACGCTCTTGCGCTCGGACACCACCGCGTTGGCCGGGAAGCTTTCGTCGGGCCAGCCGAGCGCGATGCTTTTCATGATCACCTGATCATCGGGGATATGCGCGTGTTCGCGTACCACCGGGCTTTGCATGATGCCCTGGCTGTTGATCACGCAGCCGAGCCCGCGCGACCATGCGGCGTTGACCAGCGCGGTTGCCACCGCGCCGCAATCGAACGGGCTGTCGTCGCTGCCATCGCAGGCGCGGTCGTAAGTGATGATCACGCAGACCGGGGCATCAAACTGGCGGAACCCGCGCAGCACCCAGTCCTGCCGCGCCGGGGCATCGTCGCGGGCGATGCCCATTGCGGAGAAGAGCTGCTTGGCGACGCCGATTTGACGCTCGCGGTGAACCCCGGCGAAGGGCACACCCTTGCGGAACTCGCGGCTGTCAGGTTCGCCCGCGAGGATTCGCTCGGTATTGCCGGCGCGAATCTTCGCCAGCGGTTCGCCGGTGATGACGTGGAAGTGCCAGGGCTGAGTGTTCATCGAGCTTGGCGCGCGCATCGCCAGCGCCAGCACTTCCTCGATTAGTTCGCGCGGTACGGGCTTATCGAGATAGCCGCGGATCGAGCGGCGGCCCATGATGACATCGTCGAATTCCATGCTCTCCAGCACCCCTTAATCGTTCGGTTAAGTCGCTCAATGACGCGACCAAAGCACGGACGCAAACGAAAAGGGCGGCCCCGCGGGACCGCCCTTTGGTGTTGCGTTGCCGGCTGGACCCCGGATCAAGTCCGGAACCAGATCAGCGCGAATAGAATTCGACGACCAGATTCGGTTCCATCTTCACCGGGTAAGGCACTTCGTCGAGCGTCGGAACGCGCACGAAGCTGACCTTGTCGGTGCCGTCGGGCGCGACATAGTCTGGCACTTCGCGCTCAGGCAGGCCCTGCGCTTCGGCGATCAGGGCCATGTCCTTGGCCTTCTTGCCCAGGGTCAGCACGTCACCGGGACGCACACGGCGGCTGGCGATGTTGCACTTCACGCCGTTCACATAGATGTGGCCGTGCGAAACAATCTGGCGGGCCGAGAAGATGGTCGGCGCGAACTTGGCGCGATAGACCACCATGTCGAGGCGCTGCTCGAGCAGGCCGATCAGGTTCTGACCGGTGTCGCCCTTCATCTGCGACGCTTCCTGATAGGTGCGCTTGAACTGCTTTTCGGTGACGTCGCCATAGTAGCCCTTGAGCTTCTGCTTGGCGCGGAGCTGGATGCCGAAGTCGGAAACCTTGCTCTTGCGGCGCTGGCCGTGCTGACCGGGACCATACGAGCGGCGGTTGACCGAGCTCTTGGGACGGCCCCAGATATTTTCGCCCATCCGGCGATCGAGTTTATACTTCGACGTCTTGCGCTTAGACATGGCGCGTCATCCTTCAATTTGCATGCGCGGCATTGGTGCCGTCGCTTCTAGTCCGGAACCGCACCATCCAGCCAAAACTGGATGCGAGACAGGCTTCACCGGAGTGCCCGCTCAATTGCGAAGGCGCGCCCTTGGCGGGGCGCGGCCTGAAAGTCAAGCTGGAAGCGGCTTAGTCGCGACCGGCCGAGCGCGACTGGACCGACTGGGAAGAGGACTGCGGACCGCCCGCGTCGATGGCATCCCACTCTTCCTGTGTGCGGCAGGCCCGTCCGCCGCCGATCCGGCTCGTGCTCGACGGATCGGCATCGCGGCAGATCTTCTTGGGCTTGGCCGGTTTGGCTGGAGCGGTTGCAGGTGCGGTCGCAGTTTCGTCCGCAAGGAGCGGAGCGGAAAGCGCCAGGGCAGAAAGGGCAAGCAGGAATGAAGCTGGAAGAGTGCGCATAAATCTCTCGAATCGAGGTTGACGATGAGCGATTAAATGCAAAAAAGACAGGGCGCTAGTCGTTGCGTGGGCCGAGCCGCAGCGAAGACAGCACCCCGCGCAGGGTGCGCACTTCGAGGTGATTCCAGCCCGGTTTGGTGAGCACCCCGCGCAAGGTCCGCCGGGTCACGTCGGAGCGGCTGTCGGGCCGGAAATAACCAGTCGGCTCAAGCATCTCGATCAGTTGCCCGATCATCCCTTCCAGTTCCTCCTGCGGCGCGGGCGGGAGCACATCTTCGGCGGTGGGCTGGGCGAGAGTCACGCCCTTCGACCATTCATAGGCGCACAGGATCACCGCCTGGGCCAAGTTGAGGCTGGCAAATTCGGGGTTGATCGGCACGGTCAGGATCGCGCGGGCCAGGGCCACGTCATCGCTGTCGAGCCCGCTGCGCTCAGGGCCGAAGACCAGCGCCGAGCGGCCAGAATCGCGGTGGATCGCCGCCGCCGCCTGTTCGGGGGTAACCACCGGCTTGGTCACGCCGCGTTTGCGCACGGTGGTGGCATAGACCTGCGAACAATCGGCCACTGCTTCAGCCAGCGTGTCGAACACCCGCGCCTGTTCAAGCACGACATTGGCGCCTGCAGCGGCTGGACCTGCGCTGGGGTTGGGCCAGCCATCGCGGGGGGCCACCAGTCGGATCTCATTGAGGCCGAAATTGAGCATGGCCCGCGCCGCCTTGCCTATGTTCTCACCCAGTTGCGGGCGGACGAGGACGATTACAGGGCGGTTGACGCAATCAAGATCGACTGCGGACGCCGCGGGCATGCGCGATACCGGGGCCATCGAGGCAAGCTGCGCGATCAGGCGCGGGTCGCCGGCGATCAAAGCCTCGCGCTTGGCCCGCGACCAGCCTTTGACGCGCCGTTCGGCAGCAAAGGCCGCATCTCGGCTGGCGAAGGGGGCTGACCAGGCCAGCTCGACCGGCTGCCTGGTCGAAGTGTATTCATCGGCAGTGCCTGCCTGATGCTGTGCCACCTTGAGCTCGAGTTTGTCGGTATGACCGACATAATAGGAGCCATCGCCGCAACGCAGCATGTAGGTGACGAATTGGCCGTTGCCGTCCGGTTCAGGTGTGTCCGGCATCGCGAACCGTGCTGGCAAATTCCTCGAAGTCCTTGGCTTCGGTGAAGTCGCGATAGACCGAGGCGAACCGGATATAAGCGACCGTATCGAGCGCACGCAGCCCGTCCATAATCATCGCCCCGATCGCGCTGGCGGCAACTTCGGTTTCGCCCAGCGTCTCGATCTGGCGCTGCACGCCCGAAACCAGCTGGTCGAGCCGTTCCTGCGCGATGCCGCGCTTGCGGCAAGCGAGCGCAACTGATTGGTCGAGCTTGCTGCGGTCGAAGTTTTCGCGTGAACCGCTCGACTTGACCACGGTCACTTCGCGCAGCTGGACGCGTTCGAACGTGGTGAAACGCGCGCCGCAGCTGTCGCATTGGCGGCGGCGGCGGATCGCGGTGTTGTCCTCGGTGGGGCGCGAATCCTTTACCTGGCTGTCGTCATGCGCGCAGAACGGGCACCGCACTTACGGGCGCAGCCTCTTGTAGAACATCGCGCCGGCACCGATGATGATGCCCGCCGGAATGCTGAGCAACGGCAGGAAAGCTCCCGCCACCGCACCCACCGCAGCGGCCGCGAGCACGGGCTTGGTCGACGGATGGCGGACGCCTTGCTTGGCCATTCCGGAAATTTCCGCCTTGGCGTCTTCCATAATGTTATCGCTCATGGCTCAAAGCTCCTGGTAGATCGGGAATTTCGCGCACAAGTCTTCGACCCGGGCGCGGACGCGGGCCTCGACCTGCGCATCGCCTTCCTCGCCATTGTGCGAGAGGCCGTCAACCACTTCGGCGATGAGCTGACCGATCGTTGCGAACTCCGCCTCGCGGAACCCGCGGGTGGTGCCGGCCGGTGTACCGAGGCGGATGCCCGAGGTGACGAACGGCGAGCGCGTGTCGAACGGCACGCCGTTCTTGTTGCAAGTGAGCCAGGCGCGATCGAGACCCTTTTCGGCCGACTTGCCGGTGACGTTTTTGGGCGACAGATCGACCAGCATCAGGTGATTGTCGGTCCCGCCCGAGACAGTCCGCAGCCCATGCTCGCCAAGGCTGGCGGCCAGCGCGCGGGCGTTGGCGACGATCTGCGCGGCATAGGCCTTGAACTCGGGCTGGAGCGCTTCACCGAACGCCACCGCCTTGGCGGCGATCACGTGAACCAGAGGGCCGCCCTGCAAGCCGGGGAACACCGCCGAGTTGAACTTCTTCGCCAGCGCCTCGTCATTGGTCAGGATCACCCCCGAACGCGGCCCGCGCAGGCTCTTGTGGGTTGTGGTGGTGACGACATGCGCGTGCGGGAAGGGCGAGGGGTGCGCGCCGCCCGCGACGAGCCCGGAAAAATGGCTCATGTCGACCATCAACAGCGCGCCGACTTCATCGGCAATCGCGCGGAACGCGGCGAAATCCCACACCCGCGAATAAGCGGTGCCGCCAGCGATGATCAGCTTGGGCTTGTGCTCGCGCGCAAGGCTCGCGACCTGCTCCATGTCGAGCAGCTCGTCGTCCTGGCGCACGCCGTAAGGGATCGGATGGAACCACTTGCCGCTCATGTTGACCGGCGAACCGTGCGTCAGGTGCCCGCCTGAATTGAGATCGAGCCCCATGAAGCTGTCACCCGGGTTGAGCAGCGCGAGGAACACCGCCTGGTTCATCTGGCTGCCCGAATTGGGTTGGACGTTGGCAAAGTCGCAGCCGAACAGCGCCTTGGCCCGCTCGATCGCCAGCGTTTCGACCACATCGGCATATTCGCAGCCGCCGTAGTAACGCTTGCCCGGATAGCCCTCGGCATACTTGTTGGTGAAGACCGAGCCGGTTGCCTCGAGCGTGGCGCGGCTGGCGATGTTCTCGCTCGCGATCAGTTCGATCTTGTGCTGCTGGCGGCCCAGCTCGCCGCGCACCGCAGCGTAGACTTCGGGATCAGCCTGCTCGAGCGTGGCCGAGAAGAACCCGGCCGGGCGGATGGCGGGCAGCTTTTCAAGAGTATCGGTCACTTGTCGCGTGCTCCTCAGCAAGTCGGGTGAGTCAATTTGTCGACGCGGCCGGTGTGGCGGCCGTTCTGGAATTGAGCGGCCAGGAAGGCATCGAGGCAGGCCTTGGCGAGATCGGTCCCGATCAGCCGCGCGCCCATCGCAATGGCATTGGCATCGTTGTGTTCGCGTGCGAGCGTAGCGGCGTAAGGCTCGCTGACCAGCGCGCAGCGCAGCTTGGGATGACGGTTGACCGCGATCGAGATGCCGATGCCCGAACCGCACAGCGCCACGCCAAACTGCGCAGTGCCGTCGGCCACGACTTCGGCCAGCTTGTAGCCGAAATCAGGGTAATCGACCCGCTCGGCAGTCTCGGGACCTAGATCCGCGACCTCGTGGCCAAGGCCGATCAGGTAGTCGCGCAGTTCGGCCTTGAGGTCGAAGCCGGCATGATCCGAGGCAATCGCGATGCGCATGCCGCGCCATAGTCGCGTGCGCGCTACGATGCCACCCCTTGCGATGAGGAAATCCGCAGCGCGAAGCGCCACCCACCGCCAAGTGGAAAGCGAGTGACGAACCTATATGGTACGTTTGGCTTGACTTTTACGCGCAGATATGGAACATAAAAAGAACGTCAACTGGAGATTTCAATGAGTCATGTTGGCGCTCCCGCAGCCGCAAACCGGTCGGCGGCAGGACCGGCAGGCACAGCAATCCGCTATGGCAAGGATGGACTCAAGGTGATCCGCAGCACGGGTGCCCGCTGGACCGACGAAGCCGAGCAAATGTTCCTCGATCTTCTGGCGGCGAGCTGCAACGTCATGCACTCTGCGCAATCCGTCGGCTTTCGGGTTGAATCGATCTACAAACGGCGGCGCGAGGACCCGGTCTTCGCGCAGCGCTGGCAGGCGGCGCTTGAGCAAGGCTATGCCCGGATCGAAATGGCGCTGGTCCGCCGCGCTGCGGACGCGATGGAAGGGCTGGCCCCCGATCTGAACACGCCTATTCCGCAAATGTCGGTCGAACAGGCTTTGAAAGTCTTGAGCCGCCATCGCGCGACTGTCGCAGGAACGGGCCCGGCGGGTCGCCGCTGGGCGCGTCCGCGCAGGCTCGACGAAGTGCGCGAATCGATCCTGATCAAGCTCGAAGCGCTTGCGCCCGCAGTGATGCCGCCTGAGCCGACGTGAGCGCACGCCGCCCGTTCGGTCGGGGAACGCACCAGCGCAAGCTGGCACCCGGCACCGATCTGATCGCCTATTTCAAAGCGCTCGATGCCGAAACGCGCCGAGGCGCACTCGATCTGCTGAGCGAGGCCGAGCGGCAGGCGATTGACCGGGCGTGGGAACACTGGGCGCATGCCGGCCAACTTGCCCCGTGTGCAACCGCCGACGGCGCGGACTGGGCGACCTGGGTGATCATGGCCGGCCGCGGCTTCGGTAAGACGCTGGCCGGCGCGCAGTGGGTGACCGCGCGGATCGCCGAGGAATCGGCGTCGGATCTGCGTATTGCTTTGGTCGCCGCGACCCTCGACGATGCCCGGGCGATCATGATCGAAGGACGCAGCGGCCTGCTGGCAGTTGCCGCGCCGTGGATCGCGGATTGGCAGCCCACGCTCCGCCGCTTGCGCTTCCGCAGCGGGGCCGAAGCGCATCTGTTTTCGGGCAGCTGCCCGCGCCTGCTACGCGGCCCCGAGCACCACTACGCGTGGTGCGACGAGCTCGCCAAATGGGACCGGGGCGAAGAGACCTGGGACATGCTGCAAATGGGGCTCCGACTGGGCAACAATCCCCAGGCAGTCGTCACCACCACCCCGCGTCCCGGCCCGGTGCTGCGCGCGATCATGGCGGCGCCAGACACCGTGGTCACTGGCGGCCCGACGCGCGCCAACCCGCACCTCTCCGCCACATGGCGCGCGCGGATCGAGGCGACTTACGCGGGCACGCGGCTGGGCCGGCAGGAACTGGATGGCGAACTGCTGCCTGACGCGGCGGGGGCGTTGTGGACGGTGGAACTGATCGAGCGGTGCCGGGTTACAGATTCTCCCGATCGACGTGCGATGGGGAGGGGGACCGCTGCCGAAGGCAGTGGTGGAGGGGCCCCTCCGTCAGCGCTGCGCGCTGCCACCTCCCCATCGCAAGTCGATGGGGAGGACCGCCATACCCGCACCCTGATCGCCGTCGATCCCCCCAGCGGCGACGGCACCTGCGGCATCATCGCCTGCGCGCGCGAGGGCACTGGCCTAGGTGCCATCGCTCACGTCCTCGCTGACCACTCGGTCACCGCCCGCTCCCCCGAAGGCTGGGCCCGCGCGGTCGCCGCCGCCGCTGCGGCCCACGGCACCAGCGAGGTGATCGCCGAAGCCAACCACGGCGGCAAACTGGTCAAAGCCGTGCTGAATGCAGCGGACCCGAGCCTGCGGGTCAAGCTGGTCCATGCCAGCGTGGGCAAAACGACGCGTGCCGAGCCGGTTGCGCATTTGTGCGAAGCGGGGCGGGTGCGGCTGCATGGGCGGATGGCGGAACTCGAAGCTGAGGTGCTCGGGTTGATCGCTGGTGGTGGTTACGAAGGGCCGGGGCAGAGTCCGGACCGGGCGGATGCGATGGTCTGGGGGGTGGGGGAGGTGATGAAGGAGGTGCGGGTG
>JANOAD010000080.1:0-6039 GCA_031410955.1 Novosphingobium sp.
CCCGGTTCGGCGCAATCCCCCGACTGTGGCACAGACGCGACGGTTTCCAGAAGTTCTAACCAGTCGATTAAAACCGGTTGTAATGCGCGCCGGACGGTGGTCTATTCGTAAGCGCAACCGCCCGGTAGAGGGTCGGGCTTAATAGGAGAGAGGGCTGATGAGGGGTAAACTTACCTTGCTTGCGGGCGTATGCGCCGGAGCGATTGCATTTCCGGCTTACGCACAGACCACGCCGCCTGCTGATGAAGCGACGGATTCGACCGAAATCGTCGTTACCGCACAGCGGACCAGTGAAAAGCTGCAGAACGTGCCGATCGCGGTCAGCGCCTTCAACACCGAAGCGCTTGAAAAGCAGCAGATCAAGAACACCTCGGATCTGCAGCTGACTCTGCCCAACGTCACCTTCACCAAGACCAACTTCACCTCATCCAGCTTCACCATCCGCGGGATCGGCGACCTGTGCGTCGGCACGACCTGCGACAGCGCGACCGCGATTCACTACAACGACGCGCCGCTGTTCGGCACGCGCCTGTTCGAAGGTGAATTCTACGATCTGGCGCAGATCGAAGTGCTGCGCGGTCCGCAGGGCACCCTGTATGGCCGCAACGCCACTTCGGGCGTGGTCAACTTCCGCACCGCACGTCCCAGCCTGAACGGGCTCGCGGCCTCGGTCGAGGCGGAGTACGGCAACTACAACGGCGTCAAGACCAAGGGCATGATCAACGTGCCGATCGGCGATATCGCCGCGGTCCGCGTTGCCGGGTTCTACCTGAACCGCGACGGTTACACGCTGAACACCTTCAACAACACCAGGATCGACGACCGTGACATGTACGGCGTTCGTGGATCGCTCCGGATCCAGCCTTCGTCGGGCACCACGATCGATCTGATGGGCCAGTACTTCCGTGAAAAAGACAGCCGCATGCGCATCCAGAAGCAGCTGTGCCAGCGCGACCCGACCGGCGTGCTGGGCTGCCTCAATGCCACCCGCGGCTTCGAAACGACCAATGCCAACACCAGCTTCGTCGGCGTGCTGACCTCGAAGGAATTCCTTGCAAGCCAGGGTATTCCGACCAGCTTTGCGCTGGGTAGCCTGTACGGGGCCGGTAGCACCCCTGCGGTTCCCAAATTCGGCGTCGATCCCTACACAGGCGTGGTCAATCCGGCAGATTATCGGACTATCACGACCGATACCCAGCCGTCATATTACACCCGCGAAACCATCCTGCAGGGTTCTATCGATCAGGAACTGGGCGGCGGTCTCGACCTGAAGGTCGGAGGCAACTACCAGGTCGTCGCGATCGATTCTGCGCAGGACTACAACAACTCGGTGCAGAACCGGGCAGGCTTCGCACCGGCGCTCAATACTTTGAATGCCTTCGCCACGGGCGGCGCAGGCGCCGGTTTCGTGCCCTATTTTGCGCCAATTGCAGCTGCATTGATTCCGAACGGTCCGAATGGGGTGCTGTGCACTTCGACGGCTGAAGAAACCGGGACTGGCGCATACGGTGGGCACAGGGTCTGTTCGACCACTCCGCAGGATTTCGACCGCTCGAACTCCTACAACAGCAGCTGGTCGGCTGAAGCGATCCTGTCGTCGAAGTGGGATGGCTCGTTCAACTTCCTGCTCGGCGCAATCTACAGCAAGCTCCATCTCAAGGAGAGCAGCTACTACGTCGATGCGTTCGGGATCGACTATGTCACCGGAGTGCTTGGCTCGTTCACCGCGTTCGGCAACACGGATCCGGCGACGGGAAATCCCGCGCCGCTGCCAGCCAGCTACCTGGGCACGCCGACTTATCGCAACAACACCGACGATCTCAGGATCAAATCATACGGGCTGTTCGGCGAAGCTTACTTCAAGTTCGCCGACACTGTGAAGCTGACCCTGGGTGCGCGTTACAACCATGACGAGAAGGCGGTATCGGCGCGTACCACGCTGGCCAGTTTCCTGGTTCCGTACGGTTCGACCAATGCCTACACCTCGCCGTTCATCGGGGCTTACGATGCTGACCCCAGCATCGCCGGCAACCAGCTGTTCGCCAATGCCAGCGTCAGCTTCGGCAAGTTCACCGGCCGGGCGGTGCTCGACTGGCAGATTACCCGCAACAACCTGATCTACATCTCGTACTCGCGCGGGTACAAGTCGGGCGGCATCAACCCGCCGCTGTCGCCGGTGGCGGCAGTGCCGACAACCTTCCAGCCCGAATTCGTCAATGCGTACGAAATCGGTTCGAAGAACACCTTTGCGGGCGGCAAGATGACGCTCAACCTCACCGGCTTCTTCTACGATTACAAGGGCCTGCAGCTGTCGCGCATCGTTTCGCGGACTTCGGTCAACGACAACGTCAACGCGCAGATCTATGGTCTGGAAGCCGAAGCGGTGATCCGTCCGATCCCCGAATTCACCATCAACATGAATGCCAGCTATCTGCACAGCAAGGTGACCAGCACTACCAACCCGCTGGCCAACCCGCGTGACTTTGGCGGTGGCCGTGCCGATGCGGTGATCATCAAGGACATCACCAACGGTGCGAACTGCGCGGTGGCGTCCACCTCGGGCAGCGCTGCCGGTGTGAACGGCTACGTCGGTGCCATCAACGGCGCGATCAATGCCGGTATCCAGGATCCGCTGTGGAACGGGAACTCTACCCTTGCTACAGGCGGCGTTGTCGGTCACTTCAAGCGGTATCTGGTATCGCCGGGCGCGGGCTTGCAGACGACGACCTACAACTTCGGTGCAGGCAGCGGGATTGCTTCCACCGGGGCCTTCGGCATCTGCGCCATCCTCGGCGCGCAAGCTGCTACAGTTGGCGCTGCCTTCGGCGGCATCCAGTACTTCGCGGCTGGTATTCCGAGCAACGTGGTCGGCAACAAGCTGCCGGGCGCTCCGGACTACAAGTTCTCGGCCGGCATGCAGTACGCTGCACCGCTGGGCGGGGACCTGACCCTGACCCCGCGTGTGGACTACATCTACACCGGCAAGTCGCAGGGCAGCGTGTTTAACAGCACGGTCAACGAAGTGCCGGCATTCAGCCAGATCAATGCTCAGCTCCAGCTGGATGGTGCCTCCAAGAAGTGGTTCATGCGCGCCTGGGTGCAGAACCTGACCAACAACACGGCGATCACCGGTCTCTATGTGACCGATCAGTCGTCGGGTCTCTACACCAACGTCTTCACCCTCGAACCGCGCCGTTACGGCGTGACCGCGGGTCTGAAGTTCTAAGCAATCCTGGGAGGGATGCTTGATTGGGGCCCCGGGAGCGATCCCGGGGCCCCTTTTCGTTGGGGGTTTGGCTGAGACTCTCGTGTCCCCCTCCCCGGTGGGGAGGGGTTAGGGGTGGGGGAACGAGGTCGGAAGGGCAGCGCCATTCTTGGCCCAGAGCCCCCATCCCAACCCTTCCCCACCGGGGAAGGGCTCAGGGAAGGACGGCATCTGATTACCCCACCAGCGAAGCCTCGATCGCGATGCGGATTGCCTCGGAGGTATGGCTCGCGCCCATCTTGTTGAGCATGTTGGCGCGGTGAATCTCGACTGTGCGCGGGCTGATCTCGAGCCGCTCGCCGATCCGGCGGTTGGACAGGCCGTCAGCCACCCCGGCCAATACCTCGCGTTCGCGCCGGGTCAGCTTCTGGACCCGGCTGCGGGCCATGGCCTCGCGCAGCTTGGCGCTGCCGATGCCCGATCCGCCGATCTCGGCGATCGCCAGCGCCTGGCGCACTTCGGCCTCGCCCAATGGCCAATCGAGGTAATCGAGCGCACCGGCGAGCACCGCGCGCACCACCCGGGGGATTGACGGTTCCTCAGCATAGGCCACCACCGGCAGCCAGTGTCCGCTCTCGCTCATCGCCGCGAACAGGTCGTGCAGGACCTCGTCCTCATCGCCGACCAGCATGAGGGCACCTTGCGGCCAGCGGCGGCTCATTTCCTCCACACTTTCGAACGGCTCGACATGCAAGCTCGTCTCCGACAGGTTGTGCGAAATGGCCGCACGGCGACGGAAATTGTTGTCGATCAATACGATAGATTGCCCCAGCATCGTCGCTATCCCCTAGTTAATTACGCCTAAGGGTTATCGCGGGAGGCGGCAGCGGGCGCGCCGTGATGGCTCGATTTCGACGCGAAACGCACTGGGCAAATACGTAGATCGGGGTCAAACAAGGCGCATTCCCTTGGCTGCAATGCCGCCAAATCGGAGCCAATCGCCGCTCAAGCTGCGGCCAGAGCCCTGGCCACCTCGGTGAAATCAGCCCGCAGTGCCGCGATCATCGCGGGGCGAAAGTCGAGCACGCAATCGAGCAGCGAACTGCGCGCGGCGGCGTAATAGTGAGCCAGCGCCCCGGCCATGCTGCTCGCCGGGTCGATGCCGAGCTGCAGCGCGGTGATTGCTGAGAGCGCGGCGGTGAGCCCGGCGCTGCGCCGCTGGTTGTCACCCGCGGTGTCGGCACCCAGCGCGGCGGCGAGCCCGCGGTCGAACTGTTCGAAACAGACCAGCACCAGCCCGGCGGAATTGGTACCGTTGACCCGCGCATCGAATTCGACGCGGCGGTAGGCTTCCTGGGGTGAGCTGAGCGAGCGCATTAGTTGGTCTTGGTGTTCCACGCCGCGATCTGGTTCTGCAGGAACGACAGCGTCGCGCGCGATGTGCCGACACGGCTATCCGTGCCCGCGAACCGCGTGACGAGCTGGCTGCGCAGCTTCTCCTGCGCGGCGGCCAGGTCGGTCTTCTCACTCGCCAGCTTGGCCTTCTGGTCGGTCAGGCGGCGCAGCGATCCGGCAAGCGTACCGGGATCGCCAGGCGAGGCGACCGCGCGGCCAAGCTTGTCGAGCGTCGCGAAGACCCCGAACAGGCCGTTGCTGAGCATGGCCGAAACCCCGGCAGGGGAAGCCTTGCTGGTTGCGGTGAGCCGCGCTGTATCGAGCCGGAAGGTGCCGTCGCGGTTGGTCGCAAGGCCCAGGTCGGCCAGCGTCGCGGGTTGTCCCGAACTGGCCGAGGGCATGACGATTGTGCCGGCAAGGCTGGAAAGCGCCCGGCGCAGCGCCCGGGCCCCGGAATCGCGCGAAAGGTCACCGCCCAGCGGATTGATATCCTTGTTGAGCTCGGCGACCAATTCGTTGAGCGCGCCGGTGAGGTCGGTCATGAAGGTGCTCACCGCGCTGCCCGGATCGCTGAAGCGCACTGTGGTCGGCGCGCCCGCATTCGTGCCCGTGAGCGTCAGGCTGAGGCCGGGGACCAGGTCGGTGATGCTGTTCGACGCGCTCGACATCGCCAGTCCATCGAGCTTGTACGCGGCGCTTGCTGCACCGGCGAGTTGGCGGGCGGTATCGGCCGGAGCCCAGGCGAGCGCTGCAAGGCCTTCCTCGCCCGGGGTTTCGCTGGCTTCGAGGACGAAGGCGTTACTCGCCCCGGTCGCGCCCTTGAGCATCAGGTGAGCACCGTCATCGCCATTGAGGACATAGGCGCTGACCCCGCTGCCAGCGCCGTTGATCGCTGCGGCGACCTGCGCGAGCGTGCTGCCCGAAGGGATGGTGATGGTCGCTGCGGTGTGCGCCGGATCTTCGGTGAAACTGCCGCTGGCGATGGTGCCGAAGCGCAGCGTCAGGCTGCCGGCGCCGACCACACTCGTGCCGCCGGTCAGCGGCGGGCTTTTGATCACCTGCGCTGCGGCGAGCGCGGTCACCTCGAGCGAATAGGTCCCGCTGCCGCTGACTGCACCGCGGCTGACCGTGGCCACTGCCGTATTGGCGATCTGCGGCTGGACCGAAAGATCACCGGTGCGGACCCGCTCGCCCACCGCGCTGACCAATTGCGCGAACTGGTTCTTGAGCGTCGATGCGGCGGAAAGCTGGCGCTCGACCGTGTCGGCCCGGGTGGTGTTGCGGTCGATCCGCGCGGCGAACTGCGCGATCGCCAGGTTCTCAGCCAGCGACGCCATGTCGATGCCGCTGCCCCCGCCAAGCGTGGAGACGATGCTGCTGGTGACCGAACTGGTTGGCATGCTGCGTAGAACGACTGGTTGCGACGCGCCATGTCGAGC
>JANOAD010000081.1:0-6443 GCA_031410955.1 Novosphingobium sp.
CAGTTCAGCTGGCGCAACCAGATCTTGCAAATGTGGCGGTTCCACAAGGAAACCCGGCACTCTGGGTAACGGAATTGGATTACCCTGCCAAATCACGACGCAAGCGCGAGGAAGGCGTGACTACCTTCCAACTGACAATTAATGCTATGGGCCGGGTCAGTGTCTGCAAGATATTGAATTCAAGCGGTTCATCGACTTTGGATGCAGCAACATGCATACTTGTCATGAGGCGGGCAGTTTTCCGCCCAGCGAGAGATAGCTTGGGGAAGCCAATTACAGGGACATACACTACTCAAGTTAAGTGGGGACTACCCGTCTCTAGGTAGCACGCTGCCCTACTGCGCCAACCCCACCAGCGCCATCGGGCTGATCGCGGTGAAGAAGTTGATGTCCCAATCGAGCTGCTTGCCCCCCGGCACGGTCTTCGCGCCGTGTTCGGTGTTGTTCGATAGCACCACCCCGTCGGTAGTCAGCGTGAAGTGCCCGTCGACCACCGGGAAATCCTTCATCGCGCCGACCGGCTTGCCGTCCTTGCCGCCGTACATCTGCGCAAAGACCTGCGCGGCGTTGCCGCCGGGCATCGCCATCGCGGCTTGCTGCATCAGCGGCGAATCGATCCGCACTTCGCCGTTGGCGCGCTTGTTGAGCACGATGAACGGCACCACCTGCGGCATGCGCTCGATCGTCGGGAAGGCGTAATCATAGGTGAGCACGCCCGAGATCGCATAGTCGACATCGTACCGGCCATTGCCGAGGTAGGCGACCCGCTTGAACCCGGCCTGTCCGCTCAGCCGAGCGGCGATTTCTGCGGCCGATTTGGGATCGTTGGGATCGACCCCGCCGAGCACCTTGACGATCATTTCGTGATCCCTGGCATCCTTTGCGGCCTTGGCGACCTGTTCGGCCTCCCAATCCTTCTTCTGCGCAGCCGTTTCGGCGGCGGTGCAGGCCCGCTCGGTCTCGCCGTCGTCCTTGTAGCAGGGCGAGGGGGTGAAGGTGGCCTTGGCCTTCTGCGCCATGGCCATCTCGGCCATCCGGGTCAGCCCCAGCACCACGATGTCGCCCTTGTAGGTGTAAGTAAAATGCCCGTCCTTGCGCAGGTCGAGCGTCGCGGCGAACTTGCCGGGAAGGATCAGGCACGCCGACAGCAGCAGCGCACCGGCACTGGCGACCAGCGCCGCAGCAAAACGCTTAGGATTGATTGTATGCAACATTTCAAGCCCCCGCCAGGATGCTCTCAGCCGCGGGTCGCTATTGCATAAAGCGCGATGGCCGCGGCGTTCGAGACGTTGAGGCTTTCTATCGCGCCGCTGATCGGCAGTCGAGCCATGGCATCGCAGTGCTGCACAATATTGTGGCGCATGCCTTCGCCCTCGGCGCCGAGGACCAGTGCGACCGGCCCAGTAGGCAAGGCTTCGCCGAGCGTGGTCGGCGCTTCGCCGTCGAGCCCGATGCGCCAGTACCCGGCCTCGGCAATTTCCTCGAGCGCGCGAGAGAGGTTGACCACGCGGACCCACGGCACGACTTCCAGCGCACCCGAGGCGCTTTTGGCGACAACGCCGCTTTCGGGCGGGGCGTGGCGATCTTGCGTGATAATCGCAGCGGCATTGAAGGCGGCGGCCGAGCGCAGGATCGCCCCGACATTGTGCGGATCGGTGACCGAATCGAGCACCAGCAGCGGCCGGTCCGCCTCGCCGCTCAGCACGTCTTCAAGGAAGATGTCTTCGAGCGCGTTGCACTCAAGCACCAGCCCCTGGTGCGGGGCATCGCGCGCAACCAGCCGGGCAAGATCGGCCGGAGACGCATACTCGACCTTGAAATCGGCCGGCAGTTCGCCGTCCAAGGAAGCTACGCCTTCGCGGGTTGCCCACAGCTTGCGGTGCTGGCGCTCGGGATTCATCAGCGCGGCTTCGACTGCATGACGGCCCCACAGCCGCACCGCGCCGGTGCTCGCCTGGCCCGAACCGCGGCCGCCCTTCATCCGCCCGGCGCGGCCGCGCAGCGCGCGCTTGGGCTTTTCGTCGGTCGGTCGGGCCATGCGCGTGCTTTCTAGAAGGCTGGGTGGTGGACAGGGGTGGATTCGAACCACCGTACGCTCTCGCGGGCAGATTTACAGTCTGCTGCCATTAACCACTCGGCCACCTGTCCACACCAGCTTGCCGGTGTCGGGTTGCCCCGCTTTGTGCGGCCCCAAGAAGGAGCCATCCGGCCGAGGAAGCGCGCATTTGGCGAAGGCGCGCCGCGCTGTCAATGCCGCAATGGATTTGGGGCTGGGTTGCCGCGCGCGCGATGCAGCGGTAGGACCTGGGCTATGAGCGAAAACACCCCCGTCATCTCGGCGACCGGGCTCTACACCCCGCCGGATTCGATCAGCAACGAAGAACTGGTCGCCAGCTTCAACGCTTACGTTGCGCGCTTCAACGCCGATCATGCGGCGGAGATCGCTTCCGGAGACCTGCTCGAACTGCAGCCCAGCTCGGTCGAATTCATCGAGAAGGCGAGCGGGGTCAAGGCGCGGTACGTGATGAGCAAGGCGCCGCTGCTCGATCCCGAAGTGATGGCGCCGCGCTGGCCTGAACGCGCCGACGACGAACTTTCGGTGCTGGCCGAGATGGGGGTGAAGGCCGCGCTCGATGCGCTGGCGCGCGCCGGTCGCGACGCAGCGGATGTTGATGCAGTGCTCTGCGCCGCCTCGAACATGCAGCGTGCCTATCCGGCGATGGCGATCGAGATCCAGGATGCGTTGGGGATCGAAGGCTTCGGGTTTGACATGAACGTCGCCTGTGCCTCAGCGACTTTCGGGATCCAGACCGCGGCCGATTTCATCCGTTCAGGCAATGCCCGATCGGTGCTGGTGGTCAGCCCGGAAATCTGCACCGGCCACAACAACATGCGCAACCGCGACAGCCATTTCATCTTCGGCGATGTCGCCACCGCGGTGCTGGTCGAGGCCAAGGACCTTGCACCCCGCCCGCACTGGGAGATCATCGGAACGCGGCTCAAGACGGTGTTCTCCAACAACATCCGCAACAATTTCGGCTTCCTCAACTGCGCCACGCCCGAGACGATCGGCACGGCGGACAAGCTGTTCGTCCAGGAAGGGCGCAAGGTGTTCAAGGAAGTGGTGCCGATGGTATCCGCAATGATCCTAGAGCACGCTGCCGACCTGAGAATCGAACCGGAAAGCCTGCGCCGGCTGTGGTTGCACCAGGCCAACCAGGGGATGAACCGCCTGATCGCGCAGCGTGTTCTGGGGCACGAGGCGAGCGAGGACGAAAGCCCGACGGTGCTCGATACCTATGGTAATACATCGAGCGCGGGATCGATCATTGCTTTTCATAAACATAGCGCCGATCTTGCGGCGGGCGATATCGGGACTATCTGCTCGTTTGGTGCAGGCTATTCCGCCGGAACCGTTTTCGTACGCAAGGTTTCGTAAGCATGGCCGGTGACATTCTTGATAATCGTGGACGCGGCGAAGCCGCCTGGGGCTGGCCCAGCGTCCATCCCGAAGGACGCAAGTTTGCGCTCGCTGCAGCGGGGCTGTGCGCTGTGAGCGCATTCATGGCGTGGGAAACTCTGGCCTGGCCGCTGGCTGCGCTGGTCCTGGGCATCCTCGCCTTTTTCCGCGATCCGCGCCGGGTCACGCCGATGGGCGAAAACCTGATTGTCGCTCCGGCCGATGGCCTGATCACGCTGATCAAGCAGATGGAACCGCCGCGCGAGCTGGTCGAGGCTGACGGTACCGGCGCGCCGGGGCTGCCTGCGGGCATGGTCACGCGGATCTCGATTTTTATGTCGGTGTTCGACGTCCACATCAACCGGGCTCCGGTGGGCGGGACGGTGCGCCGCGTCGTCTATATCCCTGGCAAGTTCCTCAATGCCGATCTCGACAAGGCGAGCGAGGAGAACGAGCGCCAGCATATCCTGATCGAGCAGTCGGGCGGGGTCTCCGTAGGCTTCACTCAGATTGCCGGGCTGGTCGCGCGGCGGATCGTGCCGTTCGTCAAACCGGGCGATATCGTTGCGCCGGGTCAGCGGGTCGGCCTGATCCGCTTTGGCAGCCGGGTCGATGTCTATTTGCCCGCCGGGACCGAGCCAAAAGTGCTGGTCGGTCAGCGCACCATTGCCGGTGAGACCGTGCTCGCCGAATTGGGCCAGGCCATGCTGATCGAGGGCGCGCGGCAGTGAGCGGGGACGCGCCACTGCACAGCGGGCTGACGTTGCGGGCGTTGGTACCCAATGCGATTACTGCGGCGGCGCTGTGTGCGGGGCTGACGGGAATCCGCTTCGGGATTACGCACGATTTCGAAAAGGCGGTGCAGGCAATCGTGCTTGCCGGGATCCTCGACGGGATCGACGGGCGCGTGGCGCGGATGCTCAAGGCGCAGTCGCGGTTTGGTGCCGAGCTGGATAGCCTAGCGGACAACGTCTCGTTCGGGGTCGCCCCGGCATTGCTGCTGTTCCTGTGGTCGCTGCAGGACTTGCCCAGGGTGGGGTGGTTCGCGGCGCTGGCCTATGCCATCGCCTGCGCATTGCGCTTGGCGCGGTACAACGCCCGCATCGATCTGCCCGATGAGCCGCGCAAGACTGCCGGGTTCCTCACCGGGGTTCCCGCGCCGGCTGGGGCAGGGCTCGTGTTCCTGCCGCTCTACCTGTTTTTCGTGACCGAAAATCCGCTGTTCCGCGATCCGCGACTGGTCAGCGTGTGGCTGGTGGCGATGGGGTTCCTGATGATTTCGAATGTCGCCACGCTGAGCTGGAGCAAATTGCGTCCGCGGCGTGCGGTGCGGCTGCAAGTGATTGCGCTGTTCGGTCTGGTCGCAGCAGGCCTTTTGCAGGAACCGTGGTGGACACTGATCGGCATCAGCGCGGTCTATCTCGCCACCCTGCCGCTGGGTGTGGTGCTGTACTGGCGGGCTAAGCGGCAGCGCGGAGTGGTTGCAGCGCCGCCGTCTTGAGACGCACCGGCAAGGCAACCACGTTGCCGCGCGCCGGGGTTACCACCAGTTCACGCACGGTGAAGCGCAGCTCGCGCGTTTCGGGGCAGTTTGCCAGCGCGGCTTTGAGCGCCCGCACTTGCGGCAGGGTGCGCGCCACCGCCAATGTGATGACGCCCAGCGCAACGCCCGAGGCGATAATGAGCAGTGCGGCCAATCCGAAAGCGATCATTTAATCTACTCCGTCGCGCCCTGTGGGAGGACCTGTGGATAACGTGTGGATAGCGCGATAGGTTCCAAACGCGGCTGATGTCGCATAATGTTCCTGATATGTTCCGTCCTGTCAAGTAGGGAATTTTCGACCACTTTGAAGCACTTTCCGCTGGATTTGAGCCGCAATCCCGGTTAGGGGCGCGCGGCCTGCGCAGGATTGTCCTGTCAGGCAAATCCACATGGGAAGCGCCCATACCGGTGCCGCAGCGGGCTCTTACCGCACGGTTCCAGCTTCCCAGAGGCACAAACCGGAAGGAATTACCTATGGCGGCTCCAGTCGTCACCATGCAGCAATTGATCGAGGCCGGCGCACACTTCGGCCACCAGACCCACCGCTGGAACCCGCGGATGAAGCCGTACATCTTCGGCGCGCGCAACGGTATTCACATCCTCGACCTGTCGCAGACCGTGCCGCTGTTCGCGCGCGCGCTCGACTTCGTCGACGCGACCGTCCGCGCTGGCGGCAAGGTGCTGTTCGTCGGCACCAAGCGGCAGGCGCAGGAACCGATTGCCCAGGCCGCGCGCTCGTGCGGTCAGCATTTCGTCAATCACCGCTGGCTGGGCGGCATGCTCACCAACTGGAAGACCATTTCGGGTTCGATCAAGCGGATGAAGGCCCTGGAAGAGCAGCTTTCGGGTGACACCGCTGGCCTGACCAAGAAGGAAGTTCTCCAGCTCACCCGCGAACGTGACAAGCTCGAGCTTTCGCTCGGCGGCATCCGCGACATGGGCGGCATTCCCGTCGTGTTGTTCGTGATCGACGCCAACAAGGAAGAGCTGGCGATCAAGGAAGCCAACGTGCTGGGCATTCCGGTCGTCGCGATCCTCGATTCGAACGTCTCGCCCGATGGCATCGCTTTCCCGGTCCCGGCGAACGACGACGCCAGCCGCGCGGTGCGCCTGTACTGCGAAGCAATCGCCTCGGCCGCCACCAAGGGGCACCGCGAAGGCGTGGTTGATTCGGGCGTCGATATCGGCGCGATGGATGTCGCCCCGGTTGAAGACGTTGTGGCCGAAGAAGCTGCTCCGGCCGCTGAAGAACCGACGATGGAAGAGGTCGCTGCAACCGCAGACGAAATCACCGTCGAAGAAACCGCGACCGAGGCTTAAGATACCGGCGTCGGCCCCGGGGTGTCCCCGGCCCCCGGGCGGGGTTGAGCAAACCGGGCCCCACGGCCCACCGGTCCCGGGTCAGGTCCGGGCCGCCGAAATACTCCAAGGATGTTTACA
>JANOAD010000082.1:0-4485 GCA_031410955.1 Novosphingobium sp.
GCTCCGGCCGGAACCGGGATCATCGCCGGCGGCCCGATGCGTGCTGTCTTCGAAAGCCTGGGCGTGGCTGACGTGGTGACCAAGTCGGTCGGCTCGTCCAATCCCTACAACATGATCCGCGCGACATTCGATGCCCTGACCGAGCAGACTTCGCCGAAGTCTGTTGCGCAGCGCCGGGGCAAGAAGGTCGCCGACCTGCTGGGTCGCGGCGGCGCAAGCGTTGCGGAGGCCGAGGCCGCCGCTGACGCGATTACGGAGTAAGATCATGGCGAAGGAAGCCAAGAAGACCATTCGCATCAAGCAGATCGGTTCGCCGATCCGCCGTCCAGCCAGCCAGAAGGCGATCCTGATCGGCCTCGGCCTGGGCAAGATGAACCGCGTGGTCGAATTGCAGGATACTGCCGAAGTGCGCGGCGCGATTGCCAAGCTGCCGCACATGGTGGCGGTGGTCGACTAAACAAAATCCTATCAGCGCGACTAAAAGCGAAAGCGAGTGCAGACATGAAACTTACAGATATCCGCGACAACCAGGGTGCCCGCAAGTCCCGCATGCGCGTGGGACGCGGCATCGGTTCGGGCAAGGGCAAGACCGCCGGGCGCGGCCAGAAGGGTGCCAAGGCGCGTTCGGGCGTCAGCATCAACGGCTTCGAAGGCGGCCAGATGCCGCTGCACATGCGCATCCCAAAGCGCGGCTTCAACAACATCTTCGCCAAGGACTTCGCCGAGGTGAACCTGGGCCTGGTGCAAAAGGCGATCGACGCCGGCAAGCTCGATGCCAAGGCGGTAATCGATCACGTGGCGCTCAAGGCTGCAGGCCTTGCGCGCGGCGGCAACGACGGCGTGCGCCTGCTCGGCAAGGGCGAACTGACCACCAAGGTCAAGTTCGCGGTCCACGGCGTTTCGGCCGGTGCCAAGGCTGCGGTGGAAAAAGCCGGCGGTTCGGTCGAACTGCCCGAAGCGGTTGCCAGCGAGCATGAAAAGAAGACTGCGCGCCGCGAAGTCAACAAGACTGCCAAGGCCGCCAAGACCGCTAAGTAAGGCGTTTGCGTGCATTCCCGGCCCGGCGAAAGCCGGGGCAGCGAATGTGGGTTTGGGGGGTTCGACTCCACCGCTTCGTCCCTATATGGGGGCACAGGAGCGGTCCGGGGCGGACCCACAGCAAGGCATTTCATCCCGATGGCATCACGCGCGGACAACATCGCGAGCAATCTCAGTCTCGCCAACTTCTCCAAGGCGACCGAGCTCAAGAAGCGGATCTGGTTCACCATCGGTGCGCTGATCGTTTTCCGCTTCCTCAGCTTCGTCCCGCTGCCGGGCATCAACCCGATCGCGCTGCGCGCCTTCATGGAGCGCAATTCAGGCGGGATCCTCGATTTCTTCAACATGTTCTCGGGCGGGGCGCTGGCCAATTACAGCCTGATCTCGCTGGGGGTGATGCCCTACATCACCGCCTCGATCGTGGTGCAGCTCGCCTCGTCGCTGCATCCCTCGCTCGCCAGCCTCAAGAAGGAAGGCGAAAGCGGTCGGCGCAAGCTCAACCAGTACAGCCGCTATGGCGCGGTGCTGCTGAGCCTGCTTCAGGGTTACGCGGCGCTGCGCAACGCCGATGTCCAGGGCTTTGCGATCGATCCGGGTCCGCTGTTCTACGGCGCAGGGCTGATCTCGCTGGTCGGCGGCACGATGTTCCTCCTCTGGCTGGGTGAGCAGATCACCAGCCGCGGGATCGGCAACGGTACCTCGCTGATCATCATGGCCGGGATCGTCGCGCAGATGCCGGTGTTTTTCACCAACATGTTCAGCCAGTACAGCACCGGCGGCATCGGCGGTTTTACCGTCGCGCTCATGATCGGGATGGTCGTGGCAATGATCCTGTTCATCTGCTTCATGGAGCGCGCCACCCGGCGGCTGCTGATCCAGTATCCCAAGCGCGCCAGCCAGAACGGCATGATGCAGGCGGATCGCAGCCACTTGCCGCTCAAGATCAACACCGCGGGCGTCATTCCGCCGATCTTTGCGAGCTCCTTGCTGCTGCTCCCGCTGACCATCAGTCAGTTCGCGAGCACCTCGCTCACCGCGGATTCGACGACGGGCGCCTTCATCATCGGGCTCAACCAATACCTTGGCCACGGCAAGCCGGTGTACATGATCCTCTATGCCGCTCTGATCGTGTTCTTCTGCTTCTTCTACACCGCGGTGGTGTTCAATCCGGAAGAAACCTCGGAGAACCTGAAGCGCAACGGCGGCTTCATCCCCGGCATCCGCCCGGGCAAGAACACCGCGACCTATCTCGATTACGTGCTGACCCGCATCACCGTGATCGGCGCGGCCTATATCACTATCGTTTGCGTCGTTCCCGAAGTGGTGATGGAACAGACGGGGCTGCGCTTCTTCTTCGCCGGCGGCACCAGCTGGCTGATCGTGGTCAACGTTACGGTCGATACGATCACGCAAATCCAGTCGCATCTGCTGGCGCACCAGTATGGTGATCTGATCAAGAAGGCCAAGCTCAAGGGCCGCATGCGCTAAGCGCGACTTCGGGGGAAGCAACGTGGACATCATCCTGCTTGGACCGCCCGGGGCGGGCAAGGGTACCCAAGCCCAGCGCATCGTCGATGCGCACGGCATGAAGCAGCTTTCGACCGGCGACATGCTGCGCGCCGCGGTCAAGGCCGGCACCCCGGTCGGGCTCGCCGCCAAGGCGGTGATGGACCGCGGTGAACTGGTTTCGGACGAGATCGTCTCGGCGCTGATCGGCGAAGAGCTTGACGCATTGGCGCCGGGGCAGGGGGCGATCTTCGACGGGTACCCGCGCACGGCGGCCCAGGCTGGATCGCTCGATCAGATCCTTTCGGGTCGCGGCCGCAAGCTTAAGCACGTGATCGAGCTTGACGTGAATGAGGACGCGCTGGTTGAACGGATCTGCGGGCGCTACACTTGCGCCAATTGCGGCAAGGGCTACCACGACAAGTTCGAGCAGCCCAAAGTACCCGGCACCTGCGACAAGTGCGGCAGCCACGAATTCAAGCGTCGACCGGATGACAACGAGAACACCGTTCGGACCCGCATGGCCGAATACCGCGCCAAGACCGCGCCGATCCTGCCGATCTACGAAACCCGTGGGATCGTCTCACGCGTGGACGGGATGGCCGACATCGAGGATGTGACAGCGGCGATCGAAGCGATTATTGCTTCCTGATCGATCGGGTCGCTGACGCCCGGCGCCAAATCCGGGGGAAGCAATGTTCCACGCCAAAGTCCTGATCGCTGCGCTGCTGCTGAGTGCACCTGCCGTGCCCGTCCAAGGCGAAGTGGTGGCCCAGTCCGACGCCGGCTTTATCGTCAAGCATTCGGTCGAGGTCACCGCGGACCAGCAGGCGGTGTGGAAGGCGCTGATTGCGCCGGCCAAGTGGTGGTCGAGCGATCACACCTGGTCGCACGATGCGGCCAACCTCTATCTCGATGCGCAGGCGACCGGTTGCTTTTGTGAAAAGCTGCCCAAGCCGGCTGACGCTCCGGCCGACCAGCGCATCGGCAGCGTCGAGCATATGCACGTGATTTCCGCCGATCCGCAGCGCGGGGTGCTGCGCATGTCAGGTGCGCTCGGGCCACTGCAGGGTGAGGCGCTGAACGGTACGCTCACGATCGAGCTCAAGAAGACCGATACTGGCACGCGGATCGAACTGGAATATGTCGTCGGTGGCTACATGCGGATGAAGACCGACGAAATCGCCCCCGCGGTGGACATGGTGCTGGGGCAGCAGCTGGCGGGTCTCGCCAAGCTGCTCGAAACCGCGCCTCCGCCGCCTCCCGTCACGCCGGGTTGAGCGCGGCGCGCGGCGAGTGCGCTTTGACATTCGGTGACGAGGGCGTAGTCTGACGGGGCTATTTGAGCACGTCTAGAGCGATCCAAGGCCTGTGTCGTCTGCGCCGGGCGAGGCGTTGACATGATCCGCGAATCGCCCTAAGCGCGCCGCTCAACCGAGTTACGGGGTAAGTCCGGAAGGCGTAGGCCGTAGTGCTCGCCAGCCGGGCTTTTTGCCGTTTTTCGCGGGTTGAGGCGTTGAGATAGGGTTTGCGGCTTGCCGCAATCGCCTGTGGAGCATGGAGAATTAAGTGGCTCGTATTGCCGGGGTAAACATCCCCACCAACAAGCGCGTGGTTATCGCGCTGACCTACATTCATGGTATCGGTGCATTCAAGGCGCGGCAGATTGCCGCCAAGGTGGGGATCGATCCCGCCCGGCGGGTTTCGGACCTGTCCGATCAGGAAGTCCTGCACATCCGCGAAACGATCGACGCCGAGCATATGGTCGAAGGCGATCTGCGGCGCGATACGTCGATGAACATCAAGCGTCTGATGGACCTCGCCTGCTATCGCGGCCTGCGTCACCGCAAGGGGCTGCCGGTTCGCGGTCAGCGCACCCACACCAACGCCCGCACCCGCAAGGGCAAGGCCAAGCCGATCGCCGGCAAGAAGAAGTAAGCC
>JANOAD010000083.1:0-4457 GCA_031410955.1 Novosphingobium sp.
GCGCGGCACCAGCGCCAGGTCACGGCTGAAAATCGGGCGCACCGCGCCGGGATCGCTCAGCAAGGCGTCCGAATAATAGTAGCGGCGGATATGCACCCCGGCGACTTGATCGAGACGGCGCTCAAGCGCCAGAACCTCAGCGGGATCGAACCCGGCCAGGCTCGCCCGGTCAGGGGCGCGGCGGTCCTCGCCCCAGTCGATAATGGCCCCGGACCCGGCGATGACGCCCGCAGGAGTAGCAAGGAACGGCAGCGATCCACTGGCCCGCCCAGCCGCTTGGCAATCACCCGGTTGAGCCCCGGAACGACGTGCTGGAGGCGATAGGCAATGCCGAAATGATCGAGCGCCCAGCGCGCCTTCTCGCAATAGTGCGATATGGCAAAGACATAGAGCGTGGGGTCCGGGCCAGTCATCGGGACAGGTCCTAAGCAGCCTGCGCCGGTTAGACTAGTGGTTCTGTGGACGGGTTTTTGAGGGGCGTCTGCCAGCCCCTGCACGCAACAAGATTGCCCGGCTCGATTCTTTCCGTGTCAACGTGCGCAGCGCCGTTTTGCCGGACAAATTTTTTTTTAGATTTGATTTTGACTCTTGCGCCTCCGCGCAGTGGCGCATTTCCCGCGCGTCGCTGCATCGCATCATCGCCCCGATCCGCCTGTGCGGCTTGCCGCGATGGTAAATGCCGCATTTATCCACTTGCGCGCGATTCAGGATGCGGCACTATGGGTGGTGGTTCTGCTTTGGGGGGGACCTACTAGACCTAGATTCAGCTTGAGGCCGCGCCAGCGCGCGCCACGGGCGGATTCGGGCCTGGTCAGGGGCTCGCGGGACAGTGCCGGGGATGAATCGGGGGAGAAGTTTTTCTCGTTTCGTTCTCATGGAATGGCTAAGGTGGGCAGCTGCCCGCCGATTCGAACGAATGCGGAACATGCGCTGCGGCGCAAGAGTGAACGGAAGACGGGGGCGACAAGTGGAATTTAGGAACGGAGACGAGCCGCAGATGGCTGAACTAGACGCGATGGTGGCCGGGAACCAGGCAGGCAGCAGTGCTGCGCCCAGTGCCGTGCCCGCCCGCGCCAAGAAGGCCGGTGTTGTTCATCCTGCTGCAGAAATGGCGCTTCCCATGAATGACAAGACCGATCCGGGCAGCGAAGCCCTGGTGAATGAACTCGGCGCGGCCGCGCTCGCAGCGGCAGTGGCTGCCGCCGCCGCGCCGCAGGTGGACGATTCAAAGTCGATCCACGACCGCCGCTTCGAGATCGAGGTCGATCATGCCCGCGATGCGCTGCTGACCGATTTCGGGCGCGAGACGCTAGATGATCGCTACCTGCTTCCGGGTGAGCGGTATCAGGACCTGTTCGCCCGCGTCGCCGATGCTTATGCCGACGATGAGGCCCACGCCCAGCGGCTTTACGATTACATCAGCCGCCTGTGGTTCATGCCCGCCACCCCGGTGCTGTCGAACGGCGGGACCAACCGCGGGCTGCCGATTTCGTGCTACCTCAATTCGGTGTCGGACAGCCTTGAGGGCATCGTCGGGACCTGGAACGAAAACGTCTGGCTCGCCAGCCGCGGCGGCGGGATCGGAACCTATTGGGGCAACGTGCGCGGGATCGGCGAGCCCGTGGGCCTAAACGGCAAAACCAGCGGGATCATCCCGTTCGTGCGGGTGATGGACAGCCTGACGCTCGCCATTTCGCAGGGCTCGCTGCGGCGCGGCTCGGCCGCCTGCTACCTCGACGTGTCGCACCCGGAGATCGAGGAGTTCCTCGAAATCCGCAAACCCTCGGGCGATTTCAACCGCAAGGCATTGAACCTCCACCACGGCGTGCTGCTCACCGACCTCTTCATGGAAGCGGTGCGTGATGGCAACGAATTCCACCTGCGCAGCCCCAAGGACGGCTCGATCCGCGCCACGGTCGATGCGCGCTCATTGTTCCAGAAGCTGGTCGAAACCCGGCTGGCGACGGGCGAGCCCTACATCGTCTTCTCCGATACGGTGAACCGGATGATGCCCAAGCATCACCGCGATCTGGGGCTCAAGGTCTCGACCTCGAACCTGTGCTCGGAAATCACGCTCCCCACCGGCAAGGACCACCTCGGCAACGAGCGCACGGCGGTGTGCTGCCTCAGCTCACTCAACCTCGAAACCTGGGACGAATGGAACCAGGACGAGCGCTTCATCGAGGACGTGCTGCGCTGCCTCGACAACGTGCTGCAGGATTACATCGACCGCGCCCCGCCCGAAATGGCCCGCGCCAAGTATTCGGCAATGCGCGAGCGCTCGGTCGGGATGGGGGTGATGGGCTTCCACTCGTTCCTGCAGATGAAGGGCATCGCCTTCGAGAGCGCGATGGCCAAGGCGCTCAACTTCAAGATGTTCCGCCACATCGCGGCCAAGGCTGACGAGGCGAGCCTGATGCTCGCGCAGGAACGCGGGGCCTGCCCCGATGCCGCCGACATGGGCGTGATGCAGCGCTTTTCATGCAAGATGGCGATCGCGCCGACCGCGTCGATTTCGATCATCTGCGGCGGCACCTCGGCCTGCATCGAGCCGATCCCGGCGAACATCTACACCCACAAGACGCTGTCGGGCAGCTTCGTGGTCAAGAACCCGTATCTGGAAAAGCTGCTCGCGGCGAAGAGCAAGGATTCGACCAATGTGTGGAATTCGATCCTCGAACACGGCGGCTCGGTCCAGCACCTCGATTTCCTCTCCCAGCAGGAAAAGGACGTCTACAAGACCAGCTTCGAGATCGACCAGCGCTGGCTGCTCGAATTCGCCGCCGATCGCACGCCTTACATCGACCAGGCGCAGAGCCTCAATCTCTACATCCCCGCCGATGTCGAGAAGTGGGACCTGATGCACCTCCACCTGCAGGCGTGGGAAAAGGGCATCAAGAGCCTCTATTACCTGCGCTCGAAGTCGGTCCAGCGCGCCGGGTTCGCCGGCGGGGTCGAGGCGGACAATACTTCGGACGCGCCCCGGATCGAGCTCACCGCGGGCGAGCAGACCGACTACGAAGAATGCCTGAGCTGCCAGTAGGCGGCCAGGCCAACCGGGACGCAACGCCGATGACGCTCCAATGACCCTGGGCACCTTCGCCCCCGCCATGGCCGCCTTGGCGAGCCTGCTGATCGCCGGGCGCGCGCTGGCGGCGCTTGCCGCGCTGCCCGCCGCCTCGGGGCTGGGTGCAGACCCGGTCCGCCGCGGGACCGAACGCCGCGCGATCCTCACCGCGCTGGCCGCCGCAGTGCTCGTTCCCGGCCTGCTCTGGGCGGCGCTTAACCGGCTGAGCGACGCCGGCGCCATGGAGCTGTTCTGATGCGTAGATACCACCGCTGGCTGTCGGTGCTATTCGGGCTGTTCCTGCTGTGGATTTCGGTCACCGGCGTGCTCAGCCAGGTCGCCGCGCTGGTCGCCAACGGCGGGTTCGAGCGCGAGAGCATGGAACGCGGGACCAAGCAGATGGCCGCGACCGCTCAGGCGATCATGCCCGCCGCGCGCGCGCACGAGGGTGAGGAAGCTCCGGCACCCAAACCCGCGCTAAAACCCGCGCTCAAACCCGCCCCCGGACCTGCCGCTCTGGCGCCCGCCCCGGCCGCGTTCGTCTGCCCGGCCGACATGACCTGCAAACCCAAGGCCGCGCCCGATCCCGCGCGGGCCTGGGTCGGCTACCTCCACCACCTCCATTCGGGCGAGGAGTTCGGCCCGGCCGGGGTGGTGATCTCGATCCTGTCGGGGCTTGCGCTGGTGTTCTTCGCCTTCTCGGGGCTGTGGATGTACATCCGCATGTGGTCGCACCGCCGTTCGAACAATCACAAGCCGGGCTGGTTCTGGAAATGACCGCCCGCATGCTATCCTGCACCGTTACCTGCCTTCCGGAGTCCTGACCCATGCCGCTGCTCGAAGCCCGCAAGACCTACAAGCCCTTCGAATATCCGTGGGCTTATGACATGTGGAAACGCCAGCAGCAGATCCACTGGATGCCCGAGGAAGTGCCCTTGGGCGAAGATTGCCGCGATTGGGCGCAGAAGATCTCCGAGCATGAGCGCAATCTGCTCACCCAGATTTTCCGGTTCTTCACCCAGGCCGATATCGACGTGCAGAACTGCTATCACGAGCAGTACGGCCGGGTGTTCAAGCCGACCGAGGTCAAGATGATGCTCGCCGCTTTCTCCAACATGGAGACGGTCCACATCGCCGCCTACTCGCACCTGCTTGACACGATCGGCATGCCCGAAAGCGAATACGGGATGTTCCTCGAATACGAGGAGATGCGCAACAAGCACGATTACCTCGCGCAGTTCGGGGTCGACAACGATCAGGATATCGCCCGCACCCTCGCCATGTTCGGCGGGTTCACCGAAGGGCTCCAGCTGTTCGCCAGCTTCGCCATGCTGATGAACTTCCCGCGCTTCAACAAGATGAAGGGCATGGGCCAGATCGTCACCTGGTC
>JANOAD010000084.1:0-32471 GCA_031410955.1 Novosphingobium sp.
ACGCCGCCAGGTTGTTGTGGCCGGAATGCCGAGGCTAGCTGGCGTTGGGCGGCGTTCACTTACTTGTAGCGCTTTCCCGGCCGAATAGTTGATACTCTGGCAAAAGGTGGTGGCCAAAGCGTCGGCGGGGGCCAGCTTGTCTTGCGTCGCCGCGGTGCTGCTGGGGATAAGCTCGTTCGACAATTCGATCACGACGGCGCTTTTGACCGGCGCGGTCTGCGCGGCGGCAGTTGTTGCCCACAGCAAACCGCCGAGCGCGGCGGCTATCAGTCTTGTTTCACGGTTCATCGAAAGTCCCCTCTACTTTGATGTCACTGGGGATCGGATAAGCGGCACCGGCGCAGTCTAGCTGTGCGTTTCAGCACGTTGCAGCACACGGAACCCTAACGTCAACCTGCTCGCCGCCGCAGCTCAAATGATCCCGGCCGCCTTCCCAGCGCGTTCGAACATGCCGAGAATCGTCTGGACCTGCTCGACCGTATGTTCGGCGCAGAGCGAGCAACGCAGCAGCGTCATGTTGGCTGGGGTCGCGGGGGGACGGGCCAAGTTGACGTAAAGCCCTTCCTTCAGCAGCGCCTCCCACATCGCCGCGCCTTGGGTCAGGTCGGGCATGATCACCGCGATGATCGCTGACTGCGGCGTCTCGGTGCCGAGCTGGAAGCCGAGCTCGGCCAACCCCTTGTGAAGGACTTTCGAATTCTCCCACAAATGCGCGCGTTTGTTGGAGCCGTGCATGAGCTTGCGGATCGAGGTTGCCGCTGTTGCCACGACACTTGGTGGCAAGCTGGCGGTAAACACATAGGGCCGGCAGACCAGCCGCATGATCTCGAACTTCGGATGGTTGGAAACGCAGAAACCGCCAACCGTGCCGACCGACTTGCTGAACGTGCCGATAACGAAGTCGACATCGTCGAGGCAGCCTTGGTCTTCCGCCACCCCGCGCCCGTTGTCGCCGATGAAGCCCATCGAATGGGCCTCATCGACCAGCACCATCGCGCCGTGCTTTTTTGCAACCGCGACCATTTCCTTGAGCGGGGCAATATCGCCGAGCATCGAATAGACCCCCTCAAGGATCACCAGCTTGCCCGCGCCTTCGGGAATCCGGCCGAGCCGCTTGTCCATCGCTTCGATGTCATTGTGCTTGAACGGCACGACTTCGGCATCGCCCAATTTGCAGCCATCCCAGATCGAGGCGTGGCTATCGATATCGAGCACGATGTAATCGCCCTTGCCGGCGATCGTGCTGATGATCCCGAGGTTGGCCTGGTACCCGGTCGAGAAGACCATCGCGTGGTCCATCGCGTAAAATTCCTTGAGCGCCTCCTCGACCGCGCGGTGCCCCGCATAGGTCCCGTTGAGCACTCTGGAGCCGGTGGTGCCAGCGCCGAAGTCTTCGAGCGCCTGCTTGCCCGCCGCGATCACGTCGGGATCGAAGGTCATGCCCATGTAGTTGTAAGTGCCGAGCAGGATCGTCTCGCGCCCGTTGCACACCGCCTGGGTGGGCGAAAGCACCCGCTCCATCACCAGGCTGAACGGATCTTCCTGGCCGGTGGCGAGCAAACTCCGGCGCAACTCGATCAGCGGATCGAACTTGGAGAACAGGTCGGTCCCCGCGCCTTCGAGCACCTGCGGACGGTCGGCTTCGTCGATACCTTCGCTCATTCGCTCAATCTCTCCAAATGCCCCTCCCCGGCGGGGAGGGGTTGGGGTGGGGGCTCCACGCCGGCGTCGAACCCCCGCCCCACTGCGACTAGGCAGCTCGCTGCCAAGTCTCGTTGCCCCTCCCCGCCGGGGAGGGGTCATTCTCAAGCCTGCAATTTCTCGACGGCATCGACCAGCTGGCCATAAGTCTCGATCTCGGCCTGCGCGTTCATGCTGATGATGATGTCGAACGCGTCCTCGATCTCGGCGACGAAATCCATCACCGTCAGACTGTCAAATTCAAGGTCGCCAGCAAAGGTCGTGGCGTCGGTGATTGCGACGCCCTTCTTGTTGAAGGGCTCGATCAAAGCGGCGACCATTTCGGCGGTGGCGGCGCGGTCCATTGGGTCATTTGCTCCTGAAGTCTGGCGGCGCAATGGCCGATGATTGGGGCGGAAAAGGGGCGGACGGGCACAATTGTCAAGCGCCGAAGGCCTGCTTTGAGAGCGCATCTTGTCCCGGAGCAGCGATAGTCAGAGCGCGCTCGGTAAGACGGGTAATCGCTGAACGAGGTGGCAAGTTACTTGGAAGCTGAATGTTCGCGGCCAAACCCAAGCGCGCCAACAGCCGGACAAACGCGAAGCCAAGATCGATCTGGCCGGGATAGAGGCCGTGGTTAGCAGAGGCAGGAAAAGCGTGGTGGTTACAATGCCAACTCTCGCCCATTGTCGGGATGGCTAGCCATGCAATGTTGTATCCCTGAACCGATGCATCCTCGACGTACCAGTCCTGCTGACCGCGCCGGTGAGCGACATGGGCAATATACCAGTGCATTGTGAAGCATACGGCGACTCGAACGATCACGCCCCAGACCAGCCAAGGCAAGCCGCCAACCCAGAACAATGCCAGCGCAATCGGGATTTGGTGAAGCATCCATGTCCGCTGCAAAAACACATAGAAGGGATCGTCACTGATACCCTCACCGGCATCAAACTTCGGCGGCTTGTCCAAAGTCAGCCTGAAATTGAGGTAGTAGAAACCGTCAAGCAGCGCCGGTTTCGCATGTCGCAAGAACCAATGGCAGTCGCTTTGCCGCTGGGCCCAATACCTCAAGTCGTGCAGCCCGACGGTCCAGATCGGCCCGCCCATGCCGACGAGGACACCGACATAAATCATGATCCGTTCCAACCACTTCGGGCAGTCAAAAGTGCGATGGATAAGGCGTCGGTGGAAACCAACCGAATGTCCCACACAAAGCGTAAAGCCTGAAAGGAATAGAAAGACGACGAAGGCACTCCAAGAAGAATATATTGGACCAAGGATAATTGCGCCAAGAATGAAGCTTGTATTCCAGAGCGACCGCGGCCAGTCCCAGACGAGCCGGCCATGTGCGGGATCTGCGTGTTCGAGGCCGGAAAGCGATCCGACTTTGAATGCTCCGTGCGCTGCTTCACCCGCTGTGCTCATTCTTCCGGTCCTCCGTCGCGATTGGCCAGTTCAAGCTGGCTGCCCTGCCGCCAGCGCCGTCAGACGACGCGTTCAACCAGACCCTTAACCGCCGCCATGAACGGGCCGATCGAGACCGGCTTGGCGAGGTAGCCTTCGGCCCCGGCATCCCTGATCCGTTCTTCGTCGCCCTTGCCGGCATAGGCGGTTACCGCCAGCACCGGGATTGCGCGCAGTACGCTGTCCTTCTTCGCGGCCTCGATCAGGTCGAGCCCCGAGACATTGGGCAACTGGATGTCCATGATGATCAGGTTGGGGACGAATTGCCGCGCGGCGTCGAGCGCGAGCATCCCGTCGGCGCAGGGCTCGACCGCGTAGCCCTGGCTCTTCAGCACATCGCAGAACAGCTTGCGGTTGAGGTCGTTGTCCTCGACAACAAGGATGCGCTTTGCCATGGCGCAGCCCTACGCACTATCGGTGAGACTGACAATTCTTCGCGAACCCAAATCCCCCGCGCCCGATGCCGCCACGCTGGCGCTTGCGGCGCTCGACTGGGTGCTGGGCGACGGGCCGCGCGCCGAGCGGCTGCTCAGCCTGACCGGGCTGACTGCCGACGAATTGCGCGCTGGCCTGACCGATCCGGCGCTGCTCGGCGCGGTGCTCGAATTCCTCTGCGCGCATGAGCCCGATCTGGTTGCGGCGGCCGAAGCCCTCAATGTAACCCCGGCGCAGCTTGCCGCCGCGCGCGAAAGATTGTCCCAATGAGCCGGCCTCTGATCATCAGCGATTGCGACGAGGTGTTGTTGCACATGATCGTCCCGTTCGGGGAGTGGCTCGATGAAACGCAGGACGTCTCGTTCAAGCTGATCGGCAACGATTTTTCCAATGCGATCCGCAGCAAGGAGAGCGGCGAACCAGTACCGGCGGAGGAAATCTGGCGGCTGCTCGGGCTGTTCTTCGACAATGAGATGCATCGCCAGACCCCGATCCTCGGTGCGGTTGAGGCGATCCATACGCTGCAAGAACACGCCGATGTAGTGATCCTCACCAATCTTTCGGATCGGCATAATGAAACGAGGCGGCAGCAGCTGCTGGCGCACGCAATCGATGCGCCAGTGTTCACCAACCAGGGGCCGAAGGGGCCAGCGCTGCAGGCCATTATTGACCAGTATCGGCCCGGAAAAGCGGTATTCATCGACGATCTGGCCCAGCACCATGGCTCGGCCGCCGAGATGGTGCCCCACATCGACCGGCTCCATCTGTGCGGAGAAAAGACCTTGGCGCCGCACATCAAGTGCGCGTTCGAGGCGGGGCATGCCCATGCCAGGATCGACAACTGGGCACATGCGCTGCCGTGGCTGCTGGGCCGAATTCAGGAGTGAGAGATGAGCGTTGAAGAAAGATTGGCCGAATTGGGCCTCACCCTTCCCGCAGCCGCGGCCCCGGTCGCAGCCTATGTCCCGGTGGTGGAGGCTGGCGGGTTGGCTTATGTCTCGGGCCAGGTTTCGTTCGTCGGCGGCACGCTGGTCAAGGGCCGGCTCGGCGAGGATCTCACGCTCGAGCAGGGGATCGCCGCGGCACAGGGCTGCGGGCTGATGATCCTCGCGCAGCTCAAGGCCGCGCTGGGCTCGCTCGACCGAGTCGAACGGGTGGTCAAGCTTGGAGCGTTCATCAATTCGACTGCAGATTTCACCGATCAGCCCAAGGTCGCCAATGGCGCTTCGGAACTGATGGTTGCAGTGTTCGGCGATGCGGGCAAGCACGCCCGGGCGGCGGTGGGGGTTCCGGCCTTGCCGCTTGGCTGTGCGGTGGAAGTGGACGCGATCGTTGCTGTTCGCCCTGCCTGACCGCTGGCTGTCACCCCCGCCCAGGGAGGTCAAGGTCAGCTGGCTGCGCGAACACGAATACGCGCACCGCGGGCTGCACTCTGCCGGCATGCCGGAAAATTCGTCCAGCGCGTTTGCTGCCGCGATCGAACGCGGGATGGGGATCGAATGCGACGTCCAGCGCAGCCGCGACGGGCAGGCGATCGTCTTCCACGACGCCGAGCTTGACCGTCTGACCGCGCAAAGCGGCCGGCTTGCCGCGCTAACTTCCGAAGAACTGGGGCGCATCGCGCTTTCAGGCAGCGAGGATACGATCCCGACACTGGCGCAGCTCCTGGCCCAGATCGGCGGCAAGGTTCCGCTGCTGATCGAGATCAAGTCGCCGCGCCACAGCAGCACGCGGCTTAGCGCGCTGTGCCTTGCGGTGATACGTGCGCTGGAAGGCTATCTCGGCCCGCATGCGATCATGAGCTTCGATCCGCGCGTGGTGCGCTGGTTTGCGGTGCATTCGCCGATGACCGTCCGCGGGCTGGTGGTTACTGAGGAAAATAGCAAAACCCTGCCCGGCATGGTCAAGCGGCGCATGGCGCTGTGGCACGCCCGCCCCGATTTCCTCGCCTATGATATCCGCAACCTGCCGAGCCGCTTCGCCGGGGCGCAGCGCAAGCGCGGGCTCCCGGTACTGACCTGGACGGTGCGCAGCGAGGAATTGCGGACCCGCGCCGCACTCCACGCCGACGCGCCGATTGCCGAGGGGGCAGGGGTGGCGTGATCGAGGCACGGGTCGGCAGTTCGGTCGGCGACCTGCCGCAGGCAGAATGGGATGCGCTGGGCGATGGCAATCCGTTCATGCGCCACACCTTCCTCAGCGCGCTGGAGCTCTCGGGCAGCGTTGGGCCCGGAACCGGCTGGTCGCCTGCGCCGATAACGATTTCCGGCGGCGACGGCAGGCTGATCGCGGCGCTGCCAGCTTACCTCAAAGCGCACAGCCAGGGCGAATATGTGTTCGATCACGCCTGGGCCGATGCCTGGGAACGTGCTGGCGGGCATTACTACCCCAAGCTGCAGATCGCCGCGCCGTTCACCCCGGCAAGCGGACCGCGGCTGCTGCTCGCCGACGAGGCGCTTGGAGTGCCGCTGCTGCG
Organism: Novosphingobium sp.; assembly: GCA_031410955.1. GTDB lineage: Bacteria > Pseudomonadota > Alphaproteobacteria > Sphingomonadales > Sphingomonadaceae > Novosphingobium. The sequence goes on from JANOAD010000084.1 coordinate 6,059, forward strand.
CGCCGCCGAACAGTTGTGCGAGGCGAACGGTCTGTCCTCCGCCCACGCGACCTTCATCGAAACGGCGCAGGTCCCGCTGTTCGAAGCCGCCGGCTGGCTGCTCAGGAACGATATCCAGTTCCATTGGGCGAACCAGGCTTACACAAGTTTCGATGACTTCCTCGCGGCACTTTCATCGCGCAAACGCAAGGCGATCCGCAAGGAGCGCGCCGCGGCGCAGGAGGGGGTCACGATCCGCACGCTGCGCGGCGACGAAATCTTGCCCGAGCACTGGGACGCCTTCTGGGTTTTTTATCAGGATACGGGCGCGCGCAAATGGGGACATCCCTACCTCACCCGGCAAGCCTTCACGCTGCTGGGCGAGCGCATGGGCGACGATATCCTGCTGGTACTGGCGTTCGATGGCGAGGCTCCGATTGCCGGGGCGCTGAACTTCATCGGCCGGGATGCACTGTACGGCCGCTATTGGGGGGCTGTCGTGGAGAAACCATTCCTGCATTTCGAGCTGTGCTATTATCAGGCGATCGACGCGGCGATCGCGCTGGGGCTCTCGCGAGTCGAGGCAGGAGCGCAAGGCGGGCATAAATTGGCCCGGGGCTATGAGCCGGTGCAGACCTGGTCGGCCCACTATATCGTCCACCCCGGCTTTCGCGAGGCGGTGTCCGATTTCCTAAAGCGCGAGCGCGCCGGGGTTGCATCGGACCAGCTTTACCTGGGCGAGCGGACCCCGTTTAAACGAGTTTGAGATGGCTGAGCTGAGTTCAGGCGGCGCGGCGCTGTGAGGCGGCGATCCATTCGCGCGCACGGCGCTGGGCTTCGGCGATCTCGCGGGCGGTCATTTCTTCGGAAATGTCGGCGCGGCACATCTGCGCTTCGCCGTGGCCCGATACGGCGGCGAGGTTGAACCATTTGTGCGCCTCGATCAGGTCGCAATCGACCCCGTGGCTGCCGGTCGAATAAGCGACGCCAAGGTCGTAGTAGGCGCTGATGTCACCCTGCGCCGCAGCGGCGAGGCAGCTGGCGACCAGCAGGTCTTCGTTGATTTCGTGGCGGACAGGAACCGCGCCATTCTGAATCCAGGCAATGCTCATCTCGATTTACCCCTATTGGGCAAGCCCCCATGCCTGCCGACAGGGCGAACCTTCCCGAACATGCTCAACAAAAGGTTAATGCGCCGCGCAGATTTGTTTCTGCGCGGGACGGCTACGAGACCTGAGGCCGGGGAAAATGGCGGCTATTGAGGGATTTGCCCGTTCATCTCCGCCTCATCTGCAGCAAACTAAATCGCGAGCCGATTGGCGCTTGTGCGGGAATCTACCCAGCACTATAGGCGCGCTCGGACCGGCACTGGCGGGGCTATCGGGAAAACCTGAAGCCGCAGAACCCTTGTGGCAGGCCCGGTTGGGTGTGGAGAGTTTATGGCGACCGTTCTCGGTGAAGAGATTGACGTCCTGGCCAAGGCCAAGCGCGCGATTGCGGGCGACTACACGCCCAGCGAAAGCGATACCTACATGTCCGAGCCGCAGCTCGACTATTACCGCCGGCTGCTGCTCGAATGGAAGAAGCTGATCCATGTCGCTTCCAAGGATACGCTGCAGCAACTTCAAGATGGGCCGATCCGTGAGCCCGACCTCAACGACCGCGCTTCGAGCGAAACCGATTGGGGCATCGAACTTCGCACCCGCGACCGCCAACGCAAGCTCATCTCCAAGATCGATTCTGCGCTGCGCCGGATTGAAGAGGGCGAATACGGTTATTGCGAAGTAACCGGCGAACCGATTGGCTTGGGCCGGCTTTCCGCGCGCCCGATCGCGACGATGACGGTCGAAGCGCAGGAAGCGCACGAGCGCCGCGAAAAAATCTCGCGCGACGATTAACCCCTGCAGCCGCGTTAACTGCTTTTTTGCCACTGGGCTTTAGGGTTCGCTCAGATTGCAGGGCGTATAGGTGCATAAGCGCATATGCTCTGCGACGGCCGCGCCAGGAGAAACCGTACCGCTATGTCCGCAAACGACCACCGGCAGATCACACGCGACAGCCTGTTCGTCATGGCTGACCTGCGGATCGACGGGATCGAGGGCGATCACCGGATTCGCGTGCGCAACCTTTCGGCAGGCGGTCTGATGGCCGAAGGCGGCCCTGCGGTGCAGCGCGGCCAGGTTGCCTGGGTCAACGTGCGCAACATCGGCTGGGTCGAAGGCTCGGTTGCCTGGGTCCAGGACAATCGCTTCGGCATCGCGTTTCGCGAAGATATCGATCCGCGGGTTGCGCGTGCGCCAGTCGAAGCGGGCGAAGCGACCCCGCGTTACGTACGGCCGCCGCTTTCGACCGTCGATCCCGGCGCGCTGCGCAAGCTCTAGGCGCTTCTGCCGCGGCCCGCAGCAAAGCGGCTGGGCCGCTCCAGCAAATTCCGTTAAGACCCGGCGCCATGCCGCCGCTTCGTTCCGTGCTGACCGCCTGCGCATTGGTCATGCCGCTGGCAATTGGCGGCTGTATCGGCAGCGACGACCGCCCGCTCGAAGTGATGGCGATCGGCGATCCCGGCTCGACCTTCGTCAGCGGCGCCCAATTGCCGCTTGCGGCTCAGTTGCTGCGCGCCGCGACCACCGAAGGACTTGTCTCTTTCGACGATCAAGGCCGGGTCGTGCCCGCACTGGCGGATCGCTGGATCGTCACCGATGACGGGCTGAGCTACATCTTCCGCCTGCGCGACGGGACTTGGCCCGATGGTTCGCCGATCCAGGCCGATAGCGCCCGCGCCGCCCTGCTCCAGGCGATCCGCAGCCAATCGGGTCAGCCGCTCGGCGCCGATTTGGGCGCGATCGAGGAAGTGCGGGCCATGGCCGGCCGGGTGATCGAGATTCGACTGAGTAGGCAGATGCCGGATCTCCTGCAGCTCCTCGCCCAGCCCGAGCTCGGCGTGCCTTATGGCGGACGCGGCGCAGGCCCGATGAAGGCCCAGCGCGAGAGTGACAAGGAGCGGCAGCTCAGCGGCGTATTGCTGCGCGCGATCCCGCCCGAAGACAGGGGCCTGCCGCAGCAGGAAAACTGGCCGACGCTCGTCCGCCCGCTCAGTCTCTCGGCAGCGCCCGCGGCACGGGCGATCGAACTATTCAACCAAGGCAAGGTCGATCTTGTGCTGGGCGGCGGCTTTGCCGACTTTCCGCGCCTCGACATTGCCGGGATCGGACGCGGCTCGATCCGGCTCGATCCGGTTGCGGGGTTGTTCGGTCTGGCGGTGGTCCACGGCGACGGTTTCCTCTCCAAGGCCGAGAACCGCGAGGCGATAGCCATGGCAGTTGATCGCGACGCGCTGATCGCGGCCTTTAATATCGGCGGCTGGACTGCGACGACGCGAGTGCTCAACCCTGGCCTCGAAGGAGACAACGGCACCGTGGGTGAGCGCTGGGCCGGACGTTCGATCGATGAGCGGCGCACGCAAGCTGCTGCCCGGGTCGTGCAGTGGAAGGCGGCACACGGGCCGGTCACGCTGAGGATTGCACTGCCGGCCGGCCCGGGTTCTGACCTGCTGTTCGAAAGACTGGCGGCAGACCTGAAAGCCACCGGGCTCAATGCGCAGCGGATCGGCGCCAATGCTGATGCCGACCTTAGGCTGATCGACCGCATAGCGCGTTACGATCGTCCGGGGTGGTTTTTCAACCAGCTCAGCTGCGCAGGCGCCCGCGCGCTTTGCAGCGTCGCTGCCGACAAGCTGGTGGCCGAAGCGCAGGCCCAGCCCGACGTTGCCAAGCGCGCCGAACTCTTTGCCCAGGCCGAAGCGCAGCTGACCACCGAGAACGCCTATATTCCCTTCGGGGTACCGATCCGCTGGTCGCTGGTCGGGATCGACAGCGGCTTCGCGCCGAACCGCTGGGGAGTCCATCCCTTGATGCCGCTGGCCTTCATTCCCAAATAGGGCAGGCGGGCGCTTGGCCCCGCGCCTGGGTGCCGCAAAGATGCCTGTCAAACCACAGCCGATAACCGCGCAACTGCCGCTGGGGACCGATCCGCATTCGGTCCGCCAGCGGGTGGAAGCACTCGAGAAATTGCTCGAAGGCCTGTTCGAGGTGCCCGGCATGGGCGGCCGCCGGATCGGGCTTGATTCGATCGTCGGGCTGATCCCGGTTGCCGGTGACCTGATCACCGCAGCCATGGGGCTGTACATGGTGTGGGAGGCGCGCAATCTCGGCATGCCGCGCTGGCAGCTGTGGCGCATGGCCGGCAATGTCGGGATCGACAGCCTGGTCGGCGCGGTGCCGGTTGCAGGCGATCTGTTCGACTTTGCCTTCCGCTCGAACACCCGCAACCTCAAGATCATCCGCAAGCATCTCGACAAGCATCACCCACAGACCAGGGTGATCGAGGGATGAAGGCTCGCAGGCCGAATACCTTCGTGATCGCCTTCGGAATGTTCATCGCCTCGATCCTCGATCCGAAAACCAAGGTGCAGACCGAGATGCTCGATTCCAAGGACAGCCGCGACCGGACCGAGCCGGGGCGCGAGAACGAGTAAGCGGGGGAGCGGGCCGGTGCTGCAGCCAGTCGCGGATGCGACTTGCGCATCCGACCAAGAACGACTCGCGCAGTTCCGCCGTTTACGAGAAATTAACCTTTCATCTTCATTGGTCATATGGTTAATGGCGAGCAATGACCCCTACCAAAGGGTTATCGTTCGAAACGGGGCTGAAGGGGACTACCCATGCGCGTGTTGCTGATCGAGGACGAGCCGACCACGGCGCGGGCCATCGAACTGATGCTGACTACCGAGGGCTTCAACGTCTATTCGACCGATCTGGGCGAAGAAGGCCTCGATCTGGGCAAGCTGTATGATTACGACATCATCCTGCTCGACCTCAACCTGCCCGATATGCACGGCTATGATGTGCTCAAGAAGCTCCGCGTCGCCAAGGTGCAGACCCCGGTCCTGATCCTTTCAGGGATCAGCGAAATGGATTCCAAGGTTCGCAGCTTTGGCTTCGGCGCTGACGATTACGTCACCAAGCCGTTCCACCGCGAAGAACTGGTCGCCCGCATTCACGCGGTTGTCCGCCGTTCGAAGGGCCACTCGCAGTCGGTCATCCGCACCGGCAAGCTGGCGGTCAACCTCGATGCCAAGACCGTCGAAGTCGATAGTGCCCGCGTGCACCTGACCGGCAAGGAATACGCGATGCTCGAGCTGCTGTCGCTGCGCAAGGGCACCACGCTGACCAAGGAAATGTTCCTCAACCACCTTTATGGCGGGATGGACGAACCCGAACTCAAGATCATCGACGTGTTCATCTGCAAGCTGCGCAAGAAGCTCGCCCATGCCTGCAATGGTGAAAACTACATCGAAACCGTCTGGGGCCGCGGCTACGTGCTGCGCGATCCGGGCGAAGAGGCGCAAGCCGCCTAAGCCAGACTTCAAATTTACCCGGAAGACCGGCCCGTCTCGCAAGAGGCGGGCCGCTTTCGTTTTTGACCCCGATGGGCGGCCAGAACGGATGGCCTTGGACCGCTTGGACCACAGTCCTGGACAAAATAAAATGGTGGTCCCGGATCGCGTTGCAGGCGGAGCTGACGCGCGGCTCGGGTGCGCGGAAATGGCGGAGTTACGAGGCATGGGATCGCGGCTTATCAGGACGCGGCGGTGTAGGAAAACGGGTGCCGGGGTGATTCACGTACCGTCGCCGGCTGCCGCTACGTGATGCGCGATCCGGGCGAAGAGGCGCAGGCCGCCTGATCCCGAAGTTCTCCTGAGCGACCCGATAGCGGCCCGTTCCGAGAGGAGCGGGCCGTTTTCGTCCGACTTCGGGTCTCAATTCAGGTTCAAGGTCCAGGTCGTTACACCCTCCGACGAATCCGTGCTCATAGCCACGTCTTGGGTCCAGCTCGCAACATAGGTCCAGAAGTCATCTTCGATCCAGGCTAGCGTATCGAAACTGGTCGCCCGATCGCGAATCAAGCGGACATACAAATCGATATTGTCCTTGATCCACATGTCGTCGCCGCGAATGCGCAGGCGGAGCTTGAGATGCCCGTGCATGCCGCTTGAGAACTCAAGCCCATAGCCGGGATAGGGCATCGGAATTTGTCCGATCCCCGGCGGAAGCGGAGGAGTCTTGTCGTTAGACCGCGGCAACTTCGTGGGTCCGATGTAGTCGTAGCTTCTCACGGCCCCCGCTTCGAGGTCGTCCTCTGTCGGGTAGTCGAGATTGAGGACCCGCAAAGTGTTGCCATCCCGCATGACGCTGGCCTGCACCAGGCTGTCCGTTCCGGCGAACCGCGAATCTGCGGTTTCAACGACCAGTCTAATTGCACCAATCCACATGGCAGTACCTCCTAAACAGAGTTGAGCGTCCCGCGTGACTGATTATCGAACGTCAAATGAATGATGATCGTATTATTACTCATGCATTCATAATATGGCGAGTCAATTGATTCTGTCGTTCTTGACAATTTATATACAAAATCAATCCGAGAATACCAAATGGACGGGTTTCCGGAAGTCCGCCACAAACCCCCATTCCCGACTTCTGTCGATCCGAACAAAATTCGGGTCGAGCCATGCAATGAACCCTTGACCGCCTTGTGATCCGCACCTTAGCGCTCGGCCCATGACTGCACACAAACCCGGCGATCCGACCACGCTCAACCGGCTCTACGGCCGTTCGAAGGGCAAGCCGCTGCGTGCCGGGCAGCAGGGCTTGGTCGATACCTTGTTGCCGCGCATTGCCATGCCTGAGGAAGGTCCGGTCACGTCGCAAGTGCTGTTCGGCGACGAGCGACCGCTGCATTTCGAAATCGGCTTTGGCGGCGGCGAGCATATGGCTGCGCGCGCCGACTTGCTGCCCGATCACGGCTTTATCGGCGCCGAACCGTTCCTCAACGGGGTGGCGCAAGCGCTGGTCCATATCGACGGGGACGGCGGCCGGCACCCGCCGCTCGGCAACATCCGGATCCACCACGGTGATGCATTGGAAGTGCTGCAGCGCATTCCTGACGGCACGCTAAGCTTCCTCTACCTGCTTCACCCCGATCCCTGGCCCAAGGCGCGCCACGCCAAGCGGCGGATGATGAACGATGGCCCGGTCGACCTGTTCGCGGCCAAGCTCAAACCCGGCGGCGAGCTGCGCTTCGGCACCGATCACGCGGTTTACCTGCGCCATGCGCTGATGATCATGCGGCGGCATACCGGTCAGTTCGAATGGCTGTGCGATGATCCGGCGCAGTTCCAGAACCGCCCCGCCGGCTGGCCCGAGACCCGCTATGAGGTCAAGGCGCGGACGGTCTATGAGCACGAAGTGTGGTACTTCCGGTATCGGAGAATGCCATGAAGATGTTGGGCCTGATCGGCGGGATGAGCTGGGAAAGTTCCGCCCAGTATTACCGCCTGATCAACGAGGGATACCGCGCCGCGCGCGGACCGGCGGCTTCCGCGCCGTGCCTCCTGTGGTCATTCGATTTCGCACATATCGAGGCGCTGCAGCGCGCCGGGGACTGGAGCGAACTCACGGCGATGATGGAGGATGCGGCGCGGCGGCTGGTGCGCGCCGGCGCCGATGGCCTGATTATCTGTACCAACACCATGCACCTGATGGCCGAAGCGGTCGAACAGGCTGCAGGGGTGCCGCTGCTCCATATCGCCGATCCGACCGGGGCAGCGATCCGGGCTGCGGGATTGAACAAGGTCGGGTTGCTCGGCACAGCCTTCACCATGGAGCAGGCCTTCTATCGCGAAAGGCTGGCCCAGCGGCATGGTCTTGAGGTCATTGTGCCCGATGCCGGCGACCGCGCGCTGGTGCACGGCGTGATTTACGATGAACTGATCGCGGGCGTGGTGAGCGAGGCGTCGCGCGCCGCCTATCGCGCCGTGATCACGCGGCTGGTCGCTCGCGGGGCGCAGGCCGTAATCCTCGGCTGCACCGAAATCATGCTGCTGGTGCGCGACGAAGACAGCGCGGTGCCGCTGTTCGACACCACCTCGCTCCATGCCGAGGCTGCGGTGCAGGCGCTGCTCGAATCGGACTGAAGCCGGGAACCTTGTCTGCCCAGGCCGGTTGATCGGGTGAGGAGCACGAGCAATGAGCCTGGTTGCCTACACGCTGTTGATGTTTGGCTGCGCCGATGACGGGACGGCTTGCGAAAAGCTTGCCGCGCCCGAGCAGGTCTATGCGGCATCGGCCCAGTGCGAGGCCCAGGTCGACAATGCTTTAAGCAGCGATCTCGCCCTGCGCGCGGACTATCCGGTGGTCGAGGCGCGCTGCGTCAAGGTGCCGCGCAAGGTTGCGGTCCGGGCGCGGGCTGCCCGGACTATAGCGGTCCGCTGAACTTGCTCGACCGTATGCCGCGCCCTGCCGCGCGATGCTTTCGATTTGCCCGAAACGCGAATTTCTTTGTCGCGAGCGGCCCGCCAACTCCGTATTTGCCGCAGTAACAACAAGGCAGAGGGGCCGGCGTGCTTGAAATTTCGCACTTCAACCTGGAGGCGCTGTTGCCGTTCATCGCTGTGGGCTTCGCCGCCCAACTGGTCGATGGCGCTTTGGGCATGGCGTTCGGGGTGATTTCCAACACCCTGCTGGTCGCGGTGCTCGGCGTCCCTCCGGCGCTTGCCTCGCAGCGGGTTCACATTGTCGAATGCTTTACCACCGCGGTTTCCGGGATCAGCCACCTGCTCCACGGCAACATCGACAAGCGGCTATTCTTCCGATTGCTGATCCCCGGGCTGGTCGGCGGGGTGCTGGGCGCTTACGTGCTGACCTCGATCGACGCAGCCGTGGTAAAGCCCTACGTCCTCATCTACCTCTCGCTGATCGGAATATACATCCTGTGGCGCGGGCTGTTCTACCCGCCCAAGCTGCGTGAAGCGCGGCTGATCGCCCCGCTCGGCCTGTTCGGCGGCTTCCTTGACGCGGTTGGCGGCGGGGGCTGGGGACCGGTGGTGACCTCGAACCTGCTGATCCAGGGCGCCGACCCGCGCAAGGTCGTCGGCACGGTCAACACGGTTGAATTTTTCCTGACTCTGGCCGTCTCGGCAGCCTTCATCTGGAATCTTGGCATCGTCGATGTCGCGGGAGCCACACTTGGCCTGTTGATCGGGGGGCTACTGGCAGCGCCGCTCGGCGCATGGGTTGCAAAGCACTTCAACCCCAAGGTGATGCTGATCCTGGTCGGCGTGGTGCTGACGCTGACCAGTCTGTACGGTGCCTACCGCGCCTGGGGCTAGCCAATAGTGGCGGCAATCGCGAGGGTACGCCGCGCCTGGTCGAGGTGGAGCAGTTCGACCATCCGCCCTTCGAGCCGGATCGCGCCCTTGCTGCTGTTTTCCGGATCCTCGAACGCGGCGACGATCGCGCGGGCTTTGGCGACCTCTGCTGCGCTCGGCGAAAAGACCGCGTTGCACGGACCGATCTGGTCGGGATGGATCAGCGACTTGCCGTCGAACCCGAATTCGCGGCCCTGCCGGGCCTCGCGGGTGAGCACCTCCGCATCGCGGAATTCATTGCACACCCCGTCGATCACGATCAGCCCATGGGCGCGCCCGGCGCAGACTGCTGCGGTCAGGATCGGGAGAAACGGCGCGCGGCCGGACCGGATCTCGGCCCGCATATCCTTGGCAAGGTCATTGGTCCCCAGCACGAAGGCGGCCAGACGGGTCGAAGTGTTCAGCGCGGCGAGATTGGTCAGTTCGGGCACCACCGCGCAGGTTTCGATCATGGTCCACAGGCGGGTGGCGGCGGGCGCTGCGGCAATCGCGGCGTCGTAGGCGCGCAGCCCGGCGCAGTCGCTGACCTTGGGCACCAGCACGGCATCGGGCCCGGCCGCTGCGACTGCGGCAAGGTCTGCAGCGCCCCATGTGGTGTCGAGTCCGTTGACCCGGATCACCAGCTCGCGCCGCCCGAATCCGCCATCGCGCACCGCCTGGACTGCCGCCGCACGCGCCTCGTCCTTGGCTTCGGGGGCGACTGCGTCCTCGAGGTCAAGGATCACCACATCGGCATCGAGCTCGCGCGCCTTGGCTACCGCCTTGGGGTTCGACGCAGGCAGGAACAGCGCGCTGCGGCGCGGACGCAGGTCCATCGCGCTAGCCCGCCACGCCCGCCGCGGCGAGTACCGCGAGCGTCAGCACATCGGGTGCGATCGCCGTCATCGGCGCAATCTGCACCGGCTTTTCCATGCCCAGCAGCATCGGGCCGATCGTGGCGTTACCCGCCAGTTCGCGCAGCAGCTTGGCCGAGATGTTGGCCGATTGCAGCCCCGGCATAACCAGCACGTTGGCCGGGCCAGAAAGGCGGCTGAACGGATAGTTCTTCATCACCGCCGGATTGAGCGCGGCATCGGGGGCAAGCTCACCCTCATACTCGAAACCCGGCTGCTCGGCATCGAGCAAGGCCACCGCATCACGGATGTTTTCAAGGTAGCGTCCCGGCGGGTTGCCGAAGGTCGAATAGGACAGGAACGCTACCCGGGGCTCATGCCCCAGCCGCCGCGCCACTGCGGCGGTTTCCTTGGCGATCACCGCGAGGTCGGCCGCGGTGGGCCGCTCGTTGACCGTCGTGTCGGCAAGGAACACCGTGTAATTCTTGCCGATCATCAGGTGGATGCCGAAGGGCAGGCGCCCTTCCTGCGGATCGAGCACCTGGCGTACCTCGCGCATCGTTTGGGCGAAGGTGCGGGTGATGCCGGTGACCATCGCGTCGCCGATCCCCATCTTGAGCAGCAGCGAGGCAAACACGTTGCGGTCCTGGTTGACCATGCGCTTGACGTCGCGTTCCATGAAGCCGCGCCGCTTGAGCCGTTCGTACAGCAGTTCGACCATCGCCGGCACATAGATGCTGACCGCCGAATTCTCGATCTGGTAGGCCTCGGGGCGCTCGACCCCAAGCTCGGCCAGTTTGGCCCGGACCGCGTCGGTGCGGCCGACCAGCACCGGTTCGCCATAGCCGAAATCGCGGTACTGGATTGCCGCTCGCAGCACGATCTCGTTCTCCGCCTCGGCGAAGATCATCCGCTTTGGGTTGGCCTTCACCCGGTCGTAGACTTCGGTCAGCACCGAGGTGGTCGGGTTGAGCCGCGCTTTGAGCTCGGTGCGGTAGACGTCGAAATCCTCGATCGGCTTCTGTGCCACACCCGAATCCATCGCGGCCTTGGCGACGGCCGAGGAAACCACTTCCATCAAACGCGGGTCGAATGGTGCCGGGATGATGTAGTCGGGTCCGAAGTGGTACTTCTGGCCATAAGCCGCTGCGACCTCCTCGGGCACTTGCTCACGCGCCAGCTGCGCGATTGCGTGGGCCGCCGCGATCTTCATCTCCTCGTTGATCGCGGTCGCCCGCACGTCGAGCGCGCCGCGGAAGATGAAGGGGAAGCCCAGCACGTTGTTGACCTGATTGGGATAGTCCGAGCGCCCGGTGGCGATGATCGCATCGGGCCGGACCGCCTTGGCATCGGGCGGGGTGATTTCGGGATCGGGGTTGGCCATCGCGAAGATGATCGGCTGGGGCGCCATGTCCTTGACCATGTCCTGGGTGATCGCCCCGGCAGCCGACAGGCCGAGCACGATATCGGCCCCGTGCATCGCTTCCTTGAGCGTGCGCCGCTCGGTCTGGACGGCATGCGCGGACTTGAACTGGTCCACCCCTTCGCGCCCGACGTAGATCACGCCCTTGGTATCGCAGACCAGCACGTTGTCGTGGCGTACGCCCATCGACTTGATCAAAGCAGTGCAGGCAAGCGCTGAGGCACCGGCACCGTTCACCACCACCTTGACCTCGCCGAACTTGCGCCCCGTCAGGTGGCAGGCGTTGACCAGGCCGGCTGCGGCAATGATCGCGGTGCCGTGCTGGTCGTCGTGCATCACCGGGATCTTCATCCGGTCGCGCAGCGCCTGCTCGATCACGAAGCATTCAGGGGCCTTGATGTCTTCAAGGTTGATCCCGCCGAAGCTCGGTTCCATCATCGCGATCGCTTCGATCAGCGCATCAGGATCTTCGCTGTCGAGCTCGATGTCGATCGAATCGACGTCGGCGAAGCGCTTGAACAGCACCGCCTTGCCTTCCATCACCGGCTTTGAAGCCAACGCGCCAAGGTTTCCCATGCCCAGGATCGCGGTACCGTTGGAGATCACCGCAACCAGGTTGCCTTTGGCAGTGTATTCATAGGCGTCGGCCGGGTTGTCGTAGATCGCCTGGACCGGCACCGCGACGCCGGGCGAATAGGCCAGGCTGAGGTCGCGCTGGGTCGCCATCGGCTTCGAGGCGATGATCTCGATCTTACCGGGGCGAATGGTCTTGTGGTAGAACAGCGCCTCGCGCTCGGTGAAGCGGACGTTGGCTTCTTCCCTTGGGGTATCGTCTGGCACAGGTATCTCCCGCAATGGTTTTCGCCCTAACCCAGCAGCGCGCGACGCGATAGGGGAAAGCTGCGCGGTAATCCGTCGCAAATGGTGCATGTTCGCGCTAGGCTGGGAACATGCACGCTCCTTCCGGCAATCCTGCGGTCACCCCGATGATGACCCAATACCTCGCGCTCAAGGCCGAGGCTCCCGATTGCCTGCTGTTCTACCGGATGGGAGATTTCTTCGAGCTGTTCTTCGACGACGCCCGCGCTGCAGCGCAGATCCTCGATATCGCCCTCACCAGCCGCGGGGAGCATCTGGGCGTGCCGATCCCGATGTGCGGGGTGCCGGTGCACTCGGCCGAGGGTTATCTGGCGCGGCTGATCAAGGCCGGCTGCCGGGTGGCAATCGCCGAGCAGACCGAAAGCCCGGAAGAGGCGAAGAGGCGCGGCGGATCGAAGGCCCTGGTGGCGCGCGATATCGTCCGTTTCGTGACTGCGGGAACGCTGACCGAGGAGGCGCTGCTTGAGCCGCGCCGGGCAAACCTGCTCGCGGCGGTCTGCGAAATGCGCGGGACTTGCGGGATTGCGTCGTGCGACATTTCGACGGGCCACATGGAGCTTGAGGAATGTCCGCCCGATCGGCTTGGGGCGGTACTTGCGCGGCTCGGTGCAAGCGAGGTCGTGGCAAGCGAAGCATTCGCCGCGCATGCGGAGGCCATCCCGCGCCCTGCGCGCGACTTCACCAGCGACGAGGGCGACCGCCGCCTGAAGGCGCTGCACGAAGTTGCCACGCTCGACGGGTTCGGCGCATTCACCCGGCCCATGCTGGCCGCCGCAGCGGGGCTTATTGCCTATCTCGACCATGTCGGGCGCGGCACCTTGCCGCTCCTTTTACCGCCGACGGCACGCAGCGGCGAGGCCCACCTCGCGATGGATGAGGCGACCCGGGCAAGCCTTGAGATCATGACGTCCAGCCAGGGCGGACGCCGCGGCAGCTTGATTGAAGCGGTCGATCGCTGCGTAACCGGCGCGGGGGCACGGCAGCTGGCTGACGATTTGTCCGCCCCGCTCACCAATATGGCCGGGATCGAGGCGCGACTTGCCTTGGTGCAGTGGCTGCATGACGATCCGCTGCTGCGCGGCGACCTGCGCACCGTGCTGCGGGCGCTGCCCGACCTGGGCCGCGCGCTGGGCCGGATCGTGGCCGGACGCGGCAGCCCGCGCGATCTTGGCCAGCTGCGCGACGGCCTCAGCGAAGCGCGGCGCATCCACGATTACTTGAAGGGGCGTACCGATCGGCCCGCATTGCTCGATGCCTTGTTGCCGAGCCTTACCGGACACGCTGCGCTGACAGACCATTTTTCGCGCGCGCTGGTCCCCGCTCCGCCGACCGAGCGCAGCCAGGGCGGATTCATCGCCGCGGGCTACGATCACGCGCTCGACGAACTGCGCGATATTTCGGGCAACGCCCGCCGCGCGATCGCCGCGCTTGAGGCCAAGTATCGCGCCTCGACGGGCATCGCGGCGCTCAAGGTCAAACACAACGGCGTGCTCGGCTATTTCATCGAGGTCCCCGCCCGGCAGGCCGATGCGCTGATGGGACCGGACAGCGAGTTCACGCACCGTCAGACCATGGCTGGGGCAGTACGCTTCAATTCGCTGCCGCTGCACGAGGAGGCGAGCCGGATCGCGCAGGCCAGCGCCCATGCCCTGGCGGCCGAGGAAGCCCATTTCGAGGAACTGTGCGAGCGCGCAGTCGCGGCGCGGCAGGCCATTGCGTGCACCGCCGAGGCGCTCGCCCGGGTCGATGTGGCAGCAGGTCAGGCCGAGCGCGCGGCCGAGGGGGGCTGGTGCTGCCCCGAAATTGTCGCCGAGCCGGTGATCGAGATAAGCGGCGGCCGCCATCCGGTGGTCGAAGCAGCGCTGGCCAGTCGCGGCGAGCGTTTTGTCGCCAATGACTGCAGCTTGTCGGAAAGCGACCGGCTATGGCTGATCGGCGGCCCCAACATGGGCGGCAAGAGCACCTTCCTGCGGCAGAACGCGCTGATCGTGCTGCTGGCGCAGGCCGGCGGTTTCGTCCCCGCGACCTCGGCGCGAATCGGGCTGGTCGATCGGCTGTTCAGCCGCGTGGGGGCGTCGGACAACCTTGCGCGGGGGCGATCGACCTTCATGGTCGAGATGGTCGAAACCGCTTCAATCCTCGCCCAGGCGACCGAGCGATCGTTCGTGATCCTCGACGAGGTCGGGCGGGGCACTTCGACTTACGACGGCCTGGCGCTGGCCTGGGCGGTGGTCGAGGCGGTGCATTCGGCCAACCGCAGCCGCTGCCTGTTTGCGACGCATTACCACGAACTCGCGCGGCTCTCTGAAAGCTGCGAGGCGCTGTCGCTTCATCATGTACGTGCCCGTGAATGGCAGGGCGAGCTCGTGCTGCTGCACGAACTGGCTGAAGGTCCGGCCGATCGCAGCTACGGGCTGGCCGTGGCCAAGCTTGCCGGTGTTCCGGCGCCGGTCATCGCAAGGGCCCGCGCAGTGCTCGATCGGCTCGAGAAGGGCCGAGCTGAAACCGGCGGGATCGCCGCGGGTCTTGGCGACCTGCCGCTGTTTGCCGCGGCAGCCGACCAGCAGGAGGTGACCGTCGACCTGCTGCGCGAGCGTCTGAGCGCGCTCGATGTCGATGCGTTGACTCCGCGCGAGGCGCTCGACCTGTTGTACGAACTCCAGCGCGAGGCGGCTAAGCTTCCTTAACCTCACGCTGCTAAAATCGCGGCATGTTAGGATATGGCACCAGGATAACTCAGGTTTTCGCCAGCCGCTGGAAAGCGGTTACCTGGTCGCTGGGCATTCTGCTCACAGCCTATTGTACTGTGCCCTCACCCGAACAGACCCAAAAACAAGAAGCCAAGGCAGCGCAGGCCAGCGCGGCCCATAAATCGCCCTGGGCGAAGAACTGATCAGCCGAGCTGGTCGAGCGCAGCGGCGATGATCGCTGGTTTTGACCAGCGTTCGACTGCGCGTATCGCGGCTGCCTTGCCCAGATAGGATCGTTTCGCAGGATCGTCTGCCAGCGCCGCGATGGCCCGGGCAAGCGCTGCCGCATCGCCTGGTGCAGTCACCACGCCGCAGCCATCGACTTCGGCGTAAAGCCCGGTCCCCGGCTCGGTCGTGGCCACTACCGGTCGCCCCGAGGCGAGCATGTTGGTCAGCTTCGAGGGCAAGACGAGGTCTGCCGCCCCGGCAATCTGCGGCAACAAGTGCAGGTCGGCCATGGTGAGCATCGCCCCCATCCGCTCCGCCGGCTGGAGATCGTGGAGCTGGACGTTGCCCAGACCCGCCGCCAGGCGTTCGAGCGCGGCGCGGTTGGGGCCTTCGCCGCAGATCACCAAGGCGATGTCGTCGCGGGTCCTGAGCAGATGCGCCGCCTCGACCAGGATTTCGATTCCCTGCTTGCGCGCGATGTTGCCTGAATAGAGCGCGACCACCTTGCCGCTGAGGCCCCATTCGTGGCGGATTGCTTCGGCCCCGGCGGGATCAGCGGCAAACCGCGCGTCGGACCAGTTGCGCATTTCGAACACGCGGTCGGGCGCGACCCCCTTGTCGACCAGCTTGGCACACATCTGTGGGCTGATCGTCGAGACGCGGTCGCCCAGCCCCAGTAGCCTGTTCTCGGTCCAGCGCGCCAGCCGTGCGGCAAGCCCAGTTGCAGGCATCAGGCCTGTCGCCAGCGCCGCTTCGACTTCGAAATCCTGGACATGGATCCACAGCTTTGCCCCGGCCAGCTTCGCGGCAAGCCAGGCGGTCGGCACACCCAGCAGCGCCGGTGCGACGGTGAACACCACGGCCGGCTGGGCATCGCGCCGCAGTGCCGCACGCAGCGCCGGGACCAGCGAGGAAAGCATGAAACTTACCAAGTGGACGATGCGCCTGAGACCTCCGGGCTGCGCCGGAACGTAGATCGGGCATCGCGTCACGCGGACCGCGCCGTCCATCTCGCGGCGCCAACCACCGCCGGCGTAGTTGTCGGGCACGCGCCACTGCGGATAATATGGCTTGGCGACGACCGCGCTGACCTCTGCCCCAGCTTCCACGAGCGCCTGCGCAAGCCCCTGGGTGTAAGGGCCAATTCCGACGGGCTCGGGCGCATAGTTGAGCCCGATGATCAGCACGCGGCGCGGGATCACTGGTCGAGCCAGGTGCTGAGTGCGGCAAGCTGGCGCGACTGGCGGCGCACATCGGCGCGGGCCAGCTCGGTCAGGCTGCGCCAGGCGCGCGACACGGCCCAGCCGATCATCCCGCCTTCGTGCTCCATCTGGCGGGTCACCTGCGCTTCGCCGTGCGCGCTACGGCGGCCGAGCAGGCGTTGCAGCAGCTTCCCAGGCCCGGCCTTGATCGCCGCCGCAGCAAATCCGGCGCTGCGCCGGGTATCGAGATCCTGCAGCAAGAGATCGGGAGCCGCCTCGACCAACTCGCGTGGCGGGGGCGGGCCGCCATCAGGCGTGAAATCGATTGGTGCATCAACTCGGTATTGCGCCACAAGCTCGAGCACCAGCCGGGCCCCGCTGCGCCATCCTTCGCGTTGCGCGCGCTGCCAGAACGCCGCCCAGTCGATCGGTTCAGCGCGCAGCAGGAAATCGATGTCGGGGAGCAGCAGCGGACCGCAATCGAGCCGGTGGCTGTACACCGCATGCACGATCAGGTGGGCTAGCGTAGCGGTTGGCGCGAGGTAGGTGATCCCGTCGCCGTCGCGCCGCGTCTGGGCGGGCGTGGCCATGTCGCCGCAAGGGCTAGCGTGATCGAGCCGCCCGTCGGGCTCCCACAGCCGGTGATGGAGTTCGATCACTGAACCGCGGGGTGCGACCAGCGGGGGAAGGTGCTTGTCGAGCCGCAGCGCCTGCTCAAGCGGCATCTCGGCGGGGCCCAATTCGGCATAGCCCGCCGCCAGAAGAGCGGCGTATCCAGCCAGCACCTGATCCTGCGGCACCAGCAAGTCGATGTCGCGCATCGGCCGCAGCGCGGGCGCCGGATAAGCGTGCGCAGCGAGCCAGGCACCCTTGAGTGCGACCGGGGCGATACCGGCAGCCTCGAGCACTTTCACGCATTCGGTCAGTTCCTGCCGTACGGCCATCGCCTGCAAGGCGGAGCGACGGTGGGCCTTTTTCCACTCCAGACGGATCTCCGGCGGGATTTTCGAGTTCGAGGCGTGCTGGGCGTGAAGCAAAGGCTGGAGCCGATGTTGCCCGGCAAGCGCGTTCAGCGCTTCCCAGTCGGCCGAACCGAGACGCTCGAGTGCCGGGACTTCGCCGGTCCCGACCAAGGCCAGCAGGATGCGCCGCAGGGCACTGAGTTCCACGGCGCGAACGGGATCAGTTGGATTTCTTGGGCACGTTGAAAGTCCCGGTGATCCGCCCGCCGCGTGGGCTGGCGCCCGAGGTGCCCAGCGCCGAAGATCCGCCGCCGACATTGCCGTCGACGCTCGAGAGCCCGGTATCGAGATCGATCACCAGCCGCCCGCCGCTAAGCCGGTCCGCACCGCGGCGCAAGGTCACGCCGCCGGCCATGGTGATGATCCGCCGGTCGAAATCGTAGATCGCGACGTCGCCGCTCGCGCTCTGGTCGCCGCGGGTCACCGTGACCCCGCCGGTTGCATCGAGGCGGTGGATCTTGAAGCCGCCGCCGCTCGAAAAGGCGATCGTGGTGCGTGCCGCGCGCAGGGTCAGCGGGCCTTGCGTGATCACCACGTTGCCCGCCAGCGTCGCGCGGTCCTGCTTGCCGAGGAGCTCGCCATGATCGGCCGCGACCTGGACCGGGGCGTTGCTGTCCTGCCCGGCAAAGACCTGTGCCTCTGACGGCGCCAGCGCGAGCAGTGCGGCGCTGCCGACAGCAAAACCCGCCAGCAGCGAGCGGAGCGCGGTGCGCTTCAGGCCGGGGGAGGGAACCGAACTATCGCTCATCGCGGCATCCTGAGTTGCTGAAGCTGCATGTTCATCCGCACGTTGCCGTCCATCGTGACGATCCGCTGGTCCAGGTCGGCACTTACCCGGTCCGCCCGAAATGTGCCAGCCGGAACCGCGCCGTTGACCCCGCCGCTGCCACCGACCTTGCGGCCTTTGAGATCGATCGCGACGTGGTCGGTGGTCATGCGGTAACCATCGGCGGCGGTGAACACCACCGGTCCGGCGACCGAGACGGTCTCGTCGCGATAATTGTAGGCGCCGTTTTCGGCGGTGAGTTCAGCCGGCCCGTCGTTGAGCCGCAGCCGCGCGGCGAGCATGTCCATCTTGACCACCGGCTCCTTGAGCGAGACCTGTACGGCATTGCCCGCAGTGAGGGTGAATGGGCGGCCGTCGTTGTCGATTCCGCGGTACATCGCATTGGCGACGCGGACGCGTTCGCTGGTCAGCGCCACCTTGTTGCGATCAAGCAGGAAGCTGAGCTCGCGTCGCGCGAACAGCGGCCCGATGATCATGGCGGCCAGGATTACGCCGACTGCGCCCGGAAGCCACACCGCAAGCAGGCGGATCTTGCGGTCGTGCCACCCGCCGGGCGCCGCCCAGTGCTGCCGCTTGTCGCGGATCCGGTCGGCTGCAAGGCTCATGATTCGTGGCTGAAGATGTCTTTGTCTGCCCAGCCCATCAGATCGAGCCGCGCGCGGTGCGGCAGGTAGGCGAAGGCCGCTTCGGCCGCTGCAGTGCGGTGTTCGCGCGCCAACCGCTCGGTCAGGATCGCGTACATCGCATGGAGATGGCGTACGTCGGAGGCGGCATATTCGCGCTGCGGCTCGCTCAGTTCAGGGCCGCCCCAGTCGCTCGACTGCTGCTGCTTGGACAGCTCCTTGCCGAGCAGTTCGCGGACCAGATCCTTGAGCCCGTGGCGGTCGGTGTAGGTCCGCACCAGCTTGCTGGCGATCTTGGTGCAGAACACCGGGCCGGCCTCGACCCCCAGGTAATGTTCGATCGCAGCAAGATCGAACCGGGCGAAATGGTAGAGCTTGAGCCGCGCCGGGTCGGCCAGCACCGCCTTGAGGTTGGGCGCGTCATAGCTCGAGCCGGGGCCGAAGCGGACCAGGTGCTCATCGCCGTGCCCGTCGGACAGCTGGACCAGACACAAGCGGTCGCGCGGGGTTAGCAGCCCCATGGTCTCGGTATCGACCGCGATCGGGCCTTCGCCCAGGACGCCGGCGGGCAGATCTTCTTCGTGCAGATGGACAGTCATATATCTGGGTGCTTAGGCTCACTTGCGCGGGGTGGGAAGCCCCGGAAATGTCGGAGAAAGAACTTGGGCTCAGGCGATGCGGTTCCCGAAAGCTGGCGCGCGGTGCTGGAGCCGGTGCTGGCCAGCCCCAGGTCGCGCGCGCTGGGCACCTTCCTCAAGGCCGAAGAAGCGGCGGGCAAACCGATCTACCCGCCGCGCGGCACCCGGCTGGCCTCGCTCGACCTCACACCGCTCGATCGCGTCAAGGTGGTGATCCTGGGCCAAGACCCGTACCATGGAGCAGGACAAGCGAACGGCCTGTCGTTCTCGGTGCAGCCGGGGGTCAAGGTGCCGCCAAGCCTCGCCAACATCTACAAGGAGCTTGAGCGCGACCTCGGCCTGCCGCGCGCGGGCCATGGCAACCTGTCGAACTGGGCGAGGCAGGGCGTGCTTTTGCTCAACAATGCGCTCACGGTCGAGGACGGCAAGCCCGCCTCGCACCAGGGCAAGGGCTGGGAGGAGATCACTGACGCGGTGGTCGCCGCGGTCGCCGCCAAGCCCGAGCCGTGCGTGTTCATGCTGTGGGGCAGTCACGCCCGCAAGAAGGCGGCGAGCGTCCCCGGCCTGATGGCCAGCCACCACCTGATCCTCACCGCCCCGCACCCTAGCCCGCTCTCGGCGCACACCGGCTGGTTCGGCAGCGGGCATTTTTCGAAGGCCAATGCGTTTTTGGAGTCGCAGGGGCGCGGTTCAGTCAACTGGGCGCTTTGATGAACGAATGGACACTGTGGACAAGGTCCTAAGGGAAAAACTGAGGGGGTTACCTTGCGACCAGAGCTCTAGCCAGGCTGGGGCCTGACTGCGCACAATATCAACGGAATCAAAGAGCGGCGGACAGGATTGCAGAATTGCTGCGTGTAGGAAAATCGGATGGCTGGCTGCAGGGGGATTGCAGACACCTTGCCACCTGAAAGAGCCAAACAGCCGTCGTCGCCCCGTGCTTGACACGGGGCTTGGCTAACCTGCGTCGTCGTGCTCGGTTTCCCCAGCCAATGGATACCACTGCTCCCACAGGTCCAGCCATTCGGGATTGTCAGCCTCGATCAGCGCAAATTTCCATTCACGCCGCCACTTCTTGACCAATTTTTCGCGGGCAATCGCCGGTTCGATCTCCTCGTGACGCTCGGCATAGACCAGCCGCTTCTTGTTGAAATCTGCGACATGGATCGAACCGTCCCCTTCGCGGTGCTGCCAGACACGCCGGATCAGGTCCGAAGTCACCCCGACGTACATCCCGCCGCGATAGCGGTTCGCCATGATGTAGACCCAGCCGCCCTTTGCCATGCGCGCGTTATGCCAAGCGCGAGGCCCGAAGGAAAGCCAAGCCCCGTGTCAAGCACGGGGCGACGGGCGGGATGTGGCATTGTCTGCTGAACGTCACGTCCGGCCTGCACACGGTTTCGACGAGCCTGCTGGATAGCGAACGACCCGGTTGCGGACATTGAACGTTGGAGTAAACTCAGCGCATGCGCTTGCTGTGGTCGTTAGCGGTAACTAGGACCTCTGGAACTCGCTTCCACTTGAATGGAACACAGTAATGAGGCGAACCAAACTGATTTGGATGGCCGTGGGCGCCGGTGTAAGTGCGGTCGCGATTATTGCTTCGCAGGTCTGCCTCAATTCTACGGCAGATACCCGATACCTTCACATATCGGTCGCCTTGAACGCGGACGAACAGCAACGAGCTATTGCTGCTGTCGGCGAATGCACAGGACGATTTGAGGTAAGTTTGCCGGCCGATGGTTTTGTCATCATTCTGCCTCTCATGGCGCTGCGCGCCGAAGACTTTATTTGTCTCACCGACAAACTTTCCTCCGTGCGTCACACGATGTCCATCGAAGCCAAAGGTGCAAGGTTGAACCAGCCTGCTCCGAGTTCGCGCGTTCAATGAATGCATTTTTGGCGACTCCGATCCGCGCCGCGCGCCACTAATGCTTACTCAAACCAAGCCAGCAGCGCATCCGCCAGCTTCCGTCCAAAC
This sequence comes from Novosphingobium sp., assembly GCA_031410955.1. Classification (GTDB taxonomy): domain Bacteria; phylum Pseudomonadota; class Alphaproteobacteria; order Sphingomonadales; family Sphingomonadaceae; genus Novosphingobium. The sequence continues at coordinate 27,609 of JANOAD010000084.1, forward strand.
TCCGGCCCTTGCTCGGGATAGAGATACGGCTCGATCAGCTCGGCCTCGATTACCGCCAGCATTCCATCCTCCAGCCGCACCATGTCGATCCGCGCGTAGGCTGGTGGCTCGCTGAAGGGCAGCATCGCCATCACCGCTTCGGCGGCCTCGCGGTCGGCGGGGGCGGGGTCCAAGGGGACTTCGCTGCCGCCGTAGAGCGACTGGATGCGGTAATCGCCCGCTGCGGCGCGCTTGATCAGGGCGTGGCTGAGTGCGCCGCCGATGAAGATGAAGCTCAGCTCGCCCTCGCTTTGGATCGCGGGGAGGAAGGGCTGGATCATCGCGGGCTGGTCCATTTGCCAGGCATCGATGGCGGCATCGCTGCGGTGGAAGCTGTCCTGCCCGATTGCGCCCGCGCCGACGCGGCGTTTGACCACCACGCGGTCGCAGCCGAAGTGGTCGAACGCGGCGTGGATGTCGGCGGGGCCGGGCGCTTCGGGCCACAGCGTCGCGATCGACGGGCAGCCGCGCGTCTCGAGTTCGCGCAGGTATAGCTTGTCGGCATTCCAGCGAATAACCTCGGCCGGATTGGCGACTACCACGCCCGCCGCCTCAAGCGCATCAAGCCGGGCGAGGAATTCATCCTTCGCCTCGGTGTAGTCCCAGGGTGTACCGAGGTAGGCGAGATCGAAGCCAGCGAGGACGTCGAGCGGGGCGCGCCAGTCGATATCGGTCAGTTCGGCTCGGTCACCCAGCCCATCGCGCAATGCGCCGAGCAGCAGGTCGTGTTCGAAAGCATCGGGGCGGCGCGTGGGCGAACCGGGCAGCGTATCGGGGCAGGCAAGGAAGGCGATTTTGAGCATCTTGGGGCCGTACTGAATCACCGACATCGCTACAATCCTCCCTGTCGCGCAGCGATGGGGAGGTGGCCGGAGCGAATCGGAGGTCGGAGGGGCCTTGCCGCGTCGCCTTGGCCCCTCCGTCAGCCCTGCGGGCTGCCACCTCCCCATCGGCTTCGCCGACAGGGAGGATCAAGGTCTCACTGCGGCAGTTAGCGAGCGGCCTGTAGAGTAGGCGCGCTCTTGAGCAAGCTGGTGCGCCGTGGTCTAATCTTGGCCGATGCTTCGCCACATGATCATTTACGGTGCGGCCATGGCCTTGCTGGCGCTCGCCGCCGAGGCGCTGGAGACGGGCAACGCGCTCGGCGCGGTGCCGACCAGTCTGTTCGTCCTCGGCGTCGCGCTGCTTTTCGCGGCGCTTGGCGTGTGGCTCGGCATGCAGCTGGTGCCCCGGCCCGCGGCGAGCCCCTTCGTGCGCAACGAACAGGCGATGAAGGCGCTCGGCATCAGCCCGCGCGAATGCGATGTGCTCGACCTGATTGCTGAAGGGGCATCGAACAAGGTTATCGCGAGGCGGCTTTCGATTTCGCCCAACACGGTCAAGACGCACGTTTCGCGGCTGTTCGAAAAGCTCGGTGCGCAGAGCCGCACCCAGCTTGTGCACAATGCGCGCGGGCTGCGGGTCTTGCCGTAAATCGGGGTGAGGGGTTGGAAATCACCCATCTGGGTGATGGATTCGCCCTGCAAATCGACCTAGCCATTGGCTATCAACCGAAGAGGGGACAACCAATGCAACGCATCATTCTGGTCTACGGCGCGATCGCCGGGACGATCGAACTCGCGCTGCTCGCGCTGTCGATGGGGCTGGTCGGCGATCACGGCAACATGGGCATGGCGCTCGGCTACCTGTCGATGCTGATCGCACTGAGCCTGATCTTTGTCGGGGTGAAGCGCTTCCGCGACGAGCAGCAGGGCGGGGTGATCCGGTTCTGGAAAGCGCTGGGGGTTGGGCTGGGCATCTCGGCCATAGCCTGCGCGTTCTACGTGCTGGGTTGGGAGGCCTACCTGTGGTCGACCGATTATACCTTCATGGCCAAGTTCACCGCGAGCCAGCTCGCCAAGATGCAGGCCGCCGGGGCCAGCGCGGCCGACATTGCCAAGTTCAAGACCGACATGGCAGGCTTTGCCGAGTTGTACGCCCAGCCGCTGACCCGCATGCTGGTGACGCTCTCGGAGGTCGCCCCGGTGGCGCTGCTCGTCCCGCTGGTCAGCGCGGCCCTGCTGCGCAATCCGCGGTTCATGCCGGCGCGGGTGTGAAGCGCCGAGCTGCCTAGCGCGGCAGCTCGCTTACCCCCATCAGCATCTCGTCAACCGCGCGGGCGGCCTGGCGGCCTTCGCGGATCGCCCAGACGACCAGGCTCTGCCCGCGCCGCATGTCGCCGCAAGCGAAGATCTGCGGGTCGCTGGTGCGGTAGCTGAAGGTGTCCGCAAAGACATTGCCGCGCGCGTCGAGTTCGACCCCGGCCTGATCGAGCAGCCCGGCCTGGCGCGGGCCGACGAAGCCCATTGCGAGGAAGATGAGATCCGCCTTCAGGGTAAACTCGCTGCCTGGCACTTCCTGCATCTGGCCGCCGACCCATTCGACCCGGACACAGTCGAGCCCGGTGACCTGGCCGTCCTTGCCCGCAACCCGCTTGGTCAGGATCGCCCAGTCGCGCTCCACCCCTTCTTCGTGGCTGGTCGAGGTGCGCAGCTTCATCGGCCAATCGGGCCAGGTCAGCGCCTTGTCTTCCTTTTCGGGCGGGCGCGGCATGATCTCGATCTGGGTGACCGAGGCGGCGCCCTGCCGGTTCGAAGTGCCGACGCAGTCCGAGCCGGTATCGCCGCCGCCGATCACGATCACGTGCTTGCCCGTGGCGGTCAGCGTCCCGCGCGGCGCGGCGCGCAGTTCGTCATCGCCGGCATTGCGCTTGTTCTGCTGGGTGAGGAATTCCATGGCGAGGCGCACCCCCGGCATTTCCGCGCCGGGAATGGTCAGCTGGCGCGGCTCTTCGGCCCCGCCGGACAGGACGATCGCATCGAAATTGTCCTTGAGGCTTTCGATCGAGACGTGGACGCCGACTTCGGTGCTTTCCTTGAGCACCACGCCTTCGGCCATCATCTGCATCAGGCGGCGGTTGATCGGGTCCTTCTCAAGCTTGAAGTCGGGAATGCCGTAGCGCAGCAGCCCGCCGAGCCGGTCGTTCTTCTCGAACAGCGTGACCGAGTGGCCGGCGCGCGCCAGCTGCTGCGCGCAGGCCATGCCCGCCGGGCCCGAGCCGACCACCGCGATCGACTTGCCAGTGCGGCGTTCGGGCGGCTGGGGCACGATCCAGCCCTGTTCCCAGCCGCGATCGACGATTGCGCACTCGATCGACTTGATCGTCACCGGCTGGTCGATCAGGTTGAGCGTGCAGCTCGCCTCGCACGGCGCGGGGCAGATCCGCCCGGTGAATTCGGGGAAGTTGTTGGTCGAATGCAGCACTTCCAGCGCGTTCTTCCAGTCCCCCTCATAGACCAGGTGGTTCCAGTCGGGGATAATGTTGTTCACCGGACAACCGTTGTGGCAGTAGGGAATCCCGCAATCCATGCAGCGGCTGGCCTGCGCCCGCAAAGCCGGCTCGTCGTGCGGGATCACGAATTCGCGGTAGTGCTCCAAACGCTCCTTGGGATCGGCATAACTGCGATCCTGGCGGTCGAGTTCGAGAAAGCCGGTTTCCTTGCCCATCGAAGTTACTCTGCTGCGACCGAGGCGGCTTCAAGTCGCTCGGTCTCCATTTGTTTGAGCGCCCTGGCGTAATCCTTCGGCATGACCTTGACGAACTGGCCAAGCGCCGCTGGCCAGTCATCGAGCAGTGCGCGGGCGCGCTTGCTGCCGGTGTGGAGATGATGGCGTTCGAGCAGCACGCGCAGCCGTTCGCCATCGTGGCGGAGCATGTCGCCCATCCCGGCGTTGGCGACTCCTTGCGTGCGCTGCTGCGGACGGCCCGCGCCTTCTTCCTCGTCGCGCTCGGGCGCAATCGGCAGCAGGTCGACCTGCGCCTGATTGCACAGCACCGCGAACTGCCCGTCGGGATCGTTGACGTAAGCCACCCCGCCGCTCATCCCCGCAGCAAAGTTGCGCCCGGTCTTGCCGAGCACCACGACCACCCCGCCGGTCATGTATTCGCAGCCGTGATCGCCGCAGCCTTCGACCACCGCGACCGCGCCTGAATTGCGCACCGCGAAGCGCTCACCGGCGACCCCGTTGAAGAACGCCTCGCCCGCGATCGCGCCGTACAGCACGGTGTTGCCGACGATGATGTTGGCTCCCGCATCGCGCTCGACATGCCCGGGCTGGCGCACGATTACGCGGCCGCCCGAGAGACCCTTGCCGACATAATCGTTGGCATCGCCGGTCAGATCGAGGGTAATGCCGTGCGCGAGCCACGCGCCGAAGCTCTGCCCGGCGACTCCGGTCAGCTTCAGCTTGATCGTGTTGTCAGGCAGCCCGGTGTGGCCATGGCGCCGCGCCACTTCGCCCGACAGCATCGCGCCGACCGAGCGGTTGACGTTGATCACCTTGCGCTCAATCACCACGGGTTGCTGGTGGTCCAGCGCCTCGGCGGCGGCGGCGATCAGCTCGTTGTCGAGCGCCTTGCCGAGCCCATGGTCCTGCGTCAGCGAATGGCCCAGCGAAGGGCTTTCACCGAGCGGCACCTGATGCAGAATCCGCCCTAGATCGATCCCGCGCGCCTTCCAGTGATCGACCGCGCCGCGCATGTCGAGCCGGTCGACCCGCCCGGTCATCTCGGCCAGCGTGCGGAAGCCCATCTCGGCCATGATGGCGCGCAGTTCCTCGGCGACGAAGAAGAAGTAATTGATCACGTGCTCGGGCTGGCCGGTGAAGCGCGCGCGCAGCACCGGATCCTGCGTCGCCACCCCGACCGGGCAGGTGTTGAGGTGGCACTTGCGCATCATGATGCAGCCCGCCGCGATCAGCGGCGCGGTGGCAAAGCCGAATTCG
>JANOAD010000085.1:0-15805 GCA_031410955.1 Novosphingobium sp.
GTGGTAAAGGTTTGGCACCTTGCGCACCCGGCGCTGCCACTGCCAAGCGCTGTCGGGCAGGAACGGGAAGACCGCCAGCGCCAGAAACCGCCGCATGATCGAGCGGCCATCGGCGGGCGCATCGCGCAGGGCCAGGTACAATTGCCGCCAGCGCAGCCCGATCAGGTATTCGCTAAAGGCCCAGTTCGCGTCGGTACTGGCGGTCATGTTGCCGAATTCGCCCAGCAGCACCCGGTCGCAGCCATCGCTGCGCGCTGCTTCCCACAGCGAGTGATAGACACCCATGTTGGCAAGCCCCTGCGGCGCGCTGCCAGTGGCGAAGAACAGCTCGGTGAGCCGGTAGTCGAGCCCGCGGTCGGCATTGTCGAGATAGTGCGGGACAAGGCGCGGGTGCATGGCGCAGAACGCCTCGACCAGCGGCCGCTCATCGGTGATCCGCCCGGGATGGTCGTGGCGCACCCAGCCCGGTTCGACTACGAAGGTGTAGCTGTTGAGCGGTGCCCGCGCGGGCGTGGCCTCCAGCGCCTTGACCGCCACCAGCGAAGAATCGAGCCCACCCGAAAGCATCAGGGCGGGGCGCTTGCTCCCGGCCAGCGCGGCGCGCGTGCCTTCGGCGAGCAATGCATGGGCCTGCTCGACGCGCTCGGCCAGCGGCATGCGCGGCTGGTGGGGTATTGCATCGAAATCGTAATAGCACCGGCTCGTCTCGCCCGCCGGGGTGAGCTCCACCACCGAGCCGAGCGGTACGCGACTGACCCCCTCGAACCAGCCGCGCGCTTCATTCGAGGAATTGAAGCAGGCCATGTCGGCCAGCTTGGCGTCGTTCAGCCGGCGCTCGACCCCGCCGGCAAAGATCGCTCCCAGGGTGGTACTGGCCAGCACGCGTTCGGCCTGGGCATGATAATGCAGCGGCGGCGCGCGCAGCGGGCTGCGCGCCAGCCGCAGGCGGTCATGGCCTTCATCGAGCACGATGACCGCGTATTCGCCGATCAGGCGCAAGTCGGTCTGCTCGCCCCAGTTGAGCAGAGCGGTGCCATACAATGCCGCCAGCGCATGGTGATCCCCAGCTGCGGGGCCGGGCATGTCGAGCATCGCGGCAGCTTGCGGCGCGTTATCGAGATGACCGGCGAAGAGTACCGCCAGCGGGCCAACCGTGGCGGGGCGCCAAGTTCGTGCCTGGCGCGGATCGGCATGAGGGACGAGCGACGCGAGCAAAGCGCACTGGGTCTTGGCTTGACCCGCCGTGCGTCCCGTTCCAGCCGCCAGGCCAGACGCAATGCGATCGCCCCGAGTCGGGGACTCGGGGCGACGAAGCCATTCAATGGCAATCACGGTACGGTCAGCGGACTGGCCACCGCAACTGCCGAAACTTCAGGGAATCAGGACTTGCCGCTGCCGCCTTCGGTGGTGCCGACAGGACCGGGAGCAACATCCTTGAGCTGGCCCAGCTTGATCAGCTCGGGGCTCGTCCATTCGGCATTCTTGGATTCGGGGGCGTTGTTCATGTCGTGCTCCACAAAAGAATTCTTAACTTAACCCTGACCTTAGCATGGCTTCGCAGGTGCGAAAAGCGGCTAGTTGGCATTTCCGAAACGAGCCAGCGGATGGAACGGTTCCGCCAATGCCCCGATTATCACCGCGGTGCCGCTCTCGACCCAGGCATGCAAGTCCTCGATCGTGCCGCGCTGGCTCGGATCGAGGACACCAATCACCAGCACGCTGGGCAATTTGCGGCGACGGAGCATTGCGTGCAAGGCCATCGCCCGAGGCAAGCATTTGGTTTCGAACGGCAATCGCGCAGCGCCGCGATTAACGGCGCGCGCCAGGACAAGCGCTGCGGGATCTGGCCGGGCAGCCGCATTTGTCGGCCCGCGCAATGGCCCAAGGAGCCTGCGCCAGCGCCGCAGGGGGATCGCGGCGACCAGGAAGCGGGCGAAAGCCAGCCGCAGCATCGCTTCGCCAACCGCTATGTGCCAATTCCAGCCAGGGCGGACCGGTTCACCCAAGCCGAATCAGGCCCGCCCGGTCCAGCTGGGCCAGGAAGCCATCGACTTCGCCCGCGATTGATTCGTCCGCTACGCCATACTGTGCAGCCACCCCGGCGATCAGCGCGGCGCGGTCGCGGGTGCCGTCAAGCAGCAACCAGATCGCCTGGGCGGTGCCGCTGAGCGAAAAGAAATCTCCGCTGTCTAGGCTCATCACCACGGTTTCGTCATCGATCTGGGTTTCGCTGAAGCGGTCTGTCGCCTTGGTCAGCAGGCCTGTCACAGTTGTTTCTCCCCAATCGCCAGCCCAAGCTCGCGTGCCGTCAGGTCGAGCGAGGCGGCAAATCCCGCGCCGGAAAACGGCCGGACCAGCCGCGCCATGGCAACCTTCGCGGCAAGCCGCGCGCGCAATGCGAACAGCGCCGCGCGGTCGGGGCGCTGCGCTTCATGATAGAGGTCCTGCGTATAGTGGTCGTCGGCGAGCCGGACAAATCGCTCGGCACCTTCGAGCGCATGCCACGCCGCCGCCGGACCCTGCTCAAGGAACACCAGCTGCGCCAGTGGCAGCGGTTCGCCCACATCGCCGGCCGGCGGCGCGACATAGCTTTTGCCGGTATCGGCGCCGACCGGCTGCTGCGCGGCAAGGCCGGTGAGCGCGAGCGCTGCGCTGGTCAGCTTGAGGCGCTTGTGGCCGGGGAGCGCGATGACCCGTTCGGGATCGGCGAGGTCGAGCAACAAAGTGTCGTCGCAGAACATCGGCAGGCCGCGCAGGCCCAGGCCGGTGACCAGGGTGCTCTTGCCCGCACCCGGGGGGCCGGTAAAGGCGAAGACCTGCCCGCCCGCGGCGACCGCCGAAGCGTGGATCGGATAGAGCCCGTTGAGGCAGGCGACTGCGGCATAGACGCTGCCATTGAGCCACAGCACCTCTTCGTCGGGGTCGGCCATGTCGGGGCGCTCGACCGTAATACCCTCGCCTGGGACATAGTGGTATCCATAGCCGCTGTCGCAGCGCAGCAGGAACTGCCCGTCGGCGATGATGCGGAACCCCGGTTCGACTGCCAAGCCGCCCAGTTCGCGCGGTACCTGGCCGTAATGCGCGGCGGTTTCGCGCGCCATTCTGGCCATGGTTTCGTTGGGAGTACGGGCGGGCGGCATTGCCGCCGGGCTGTGGCATCTTGCCCGATAGAGGTCAATCTTGGGCATAAGTGGAAGCCTGCCGAGCCAAGCGCGAGATGCAGTGTGGAAAACAGCCGCCGCGCGCCTTGTTCCCCCTAGATGTGGTAGGTAAGCGCGGTTAACGGAGCCGTCCGACCTGCCATGGCCATACCGCTGATCTCGCCCTCGATTTTGTCCGCAGACTTCGCTCGCCTGGGCGAGGAAGTGCGCGCCATCGATGCGGCCGGGGCGGACTGGATCCATGTCGACGTGATGGACGGGCATTTCGTGCCCAATCTGACGATCGGCCCCGGCGTGGTGAAGGCATTGCGCCCGCACACTGCGAAGCCGTTCGACGTGCATCTGATGATCGAACCGGTCGATCCGTTCCTCGAAGCCTTCGCCGCGGCGGGGGCGGATATCATCACCTTCCATCCTGAAGCCGGCCCGCACGCGCACCGCACGGTGCAGGCGATCAAGGCGCTGGGCAAGCAGGCCGGCATCGCGCTCAACCCGGCAACCCCGGCGAAGATGCTCGACTACCTGATCGACGATATCGACCTGGTCCTGGTGATGAGCGTCAACCCTGGTTTCGGCGGGCAGAGTTTCATCCATAGTCAGCTCCGCAAGATCGAGGCGGTGCGCAAGATGATCGACAAGAGCGGACGGGCGATTCATCTCGAAGTCGATGGCGGGGTCGACCACAATACGGCATCGCTTTGCGTTTCCGCCGGGGCCGACGTGCTGGTGGCCGGTACCGCGACCTTCAAGGGCGGGCCCGAGCACTACGCGGCGAATATCGCGGCCCTCAAGGGGGCGGGATGAGTTATGGTCGATGCCGCGCTCCAGCACCGCAGCGACAGCACCGCGCATGGTGCCGCGATCCCGCTGGCGCAGGGCGATGAGGGCGGTCTGGTGAACGAACCTGCCGAGGAGGCGCCAGCTCCGGGCGAAGTGGTCGAGCCCGGCCGCGCACTGGCGCTCGCCGATTTCGCCCCGCCTTCGGTCGGCGCGGGTGAGCGGCTGATCAGGCTTGCCTATCGCTTCGGGATTTCGGGTTCGACCTTGACTGCGCCGTTTCGCAAGCCTGAGAAGCCGCGCCTGCTGGCCACCGTCGCCAACCCGCTGCCCGGCAGCCGGGTTGCCGGGACCGCGCTGCGCGCCGGGCATTTCCTGGTTCACGGGGTCAAATCGCCGATCGCGCAGATAGATTTTGCCGGGGCGGGGCGCCTCGCCCCGCCGCTTGAGCGCGTGGTGCACTCGTTCGCGTGGCTGGCCGATCTCGAGGCTTGCGCCCCGCGCGAAGCGGTCGCGCCGGTGGCCGAGCGGGTGCTCGGCGTCTGGCTCGCGGCCAATCCGAACTATCCGTCACGCCCCGGCAAAGGGCCGGCCTGGACCTTGGCCAATGCCGGCGCGCGCCAACTCAACTGGCTGGTCCATGCTCCGCTGATCCTGTCGACAGGCAACAAGGTGCTGCGCGCCAAGGTGCTGGCCGTACTCGGCGAAACGGCACGCTGGCTCGACAAGAACGTTGGTCGCGCCGAGGATTTACTGGCCGAGGTCGCCGGCTGGTGCGGCATCGTCGCGGCGGGACTGCTGCTCCCCGAAGGCAAGCCGCGCCGCCTGTTTGGCGAGGCCGGGCTGATCCGCGCGCTGGGCGAACTGGTAGGCGACGATGGCGGGGTGCTGTCGCGCAGTCCGCTTGCCCAGATCGAGGCGATCGCGCTGCTGGTGCGGCTGCGCGCCTGTTATCAGGCGGTGCGGCGCGATCCGCCGCAAGCGCTCGAAGCGATCATGAGCCTGCTCGTCCCGCCGCTGCTCGCGCTGACCCACGGTGATGGCTCGCTGGGGTCATGGCAGGGCGCCTGGGCGGTCGACGGGGATGAGGTCGCGGCGCTGATCCACGCCAGCGGGGTGCGCACCCGGCCACTGCGCGACGTGCGCCAATGGGGTTACCAGCGGGTGGTCGCGCGAAAGGGCATCCTGCAGTTCGACGCGGCACCCCCGCCGCTCGCCAAACACGCCCGTTCGGGTTGCGCCTCTACCCTGGCCTTCGAATTCAGCCATGCCGAGCAGCGCATCGTGGTCAACTGCGGCGGCGCGGCCTGCGCCGGCGGCTTGATCCCGGTGCGGCTTGAACAAGGTCTGCGGGCCAGCGCAGCGCATTCCACGCTGGTGATCGACGACGCCAATTCGACCGCCGTGCTGATGGGCGGCAAGATCGGCAATGGGGTGTCCGAGGTCGATCTCGACCGGCGCACGCTCCACGGTGACAAGCAGGGCGGCGCGACCAGGCTCGAAGCGAGCCACAACGGCTATGTCGGGCGCTATGGCCTGACGCATCGCCGGATCCTGATCCTGCGCGACGACGGCACCGAACTGCGCGGTGAAGACCTGCTGGTCCCGGCCAAGGGCAAGGGCAAAAGCGGCAAGGTCGGCTACGCGATCCGTTTCCACCTCGGCCCCGGAGTCGAAGTCGGCCTCTCCGAAGACGGCCAGGGTGCAGGCATCGCGCTGGCGGATGGTTCCTACTGGCAGTTCCGGCTTGGCGGCGGCGATACCTCCGGAGGCCAGGTCACAATCGAGGAAAGCATCTGGGCCGATGGCCAGGGCCGCCCGCAACCGGTGCAGCAACTGGTGGTGCAGGGACTGGTCTCGCGCGGCGGCGGCTCGTTCGCCTGGCTGCTCAAGAAGATGGGATAGAATTGACGTGAGCGATGTGACGATCCGCCGGGCGCTGCTGTCAGTGTCCGACAAGACCGGGCTGGTCGAGCTGGGTCAGGCTTTGGCCGCGCGCGGGGTCGAACTGGTCTCGACTGGCGGCACCGCCAAGGCTCTGCGCGACGCGGGCCTTGCGGTGAAGGACATTTCGGACCTTACCGGCTTTCCCGAGATGATGGACGGGCGGGTCAAGACGCTGCACCCGAAGGTCCACGGCGGCCTGCTCGCGGTGCGCGATAATCCCGAACATGCCGCAGCAATGGCCGAGCATGAGATCGGCGCAATCGACCTGGTTGTGGTCAACCTCTACCCGTTTGTGCAGACCGTGATGAAGGGCGCCGGGCGCGACGAGATCATCGAGAACATCGATATCGGCGGCCCGAGCATGGTCCGCTCAGCGGCGAAGAACCACGCCTTCGTGACGATCCTGACCGACCCGGTGGACTACGCCGCCTTCCTCACCGAGTTCTCCGAGAAGGACGGCGCAACTACCTACGATTTCCGCCGACTGATGGCTGCGCGGGCCTATTCCGCGACGGCAGCTTACGATGCGATGATCAGCCAGTGGTTCGCTTTCGCCGACCAGCAGCAGTTCTTCCCCGAGATGCTGGCGATAAATGGCAAGCGCGTCGCCGAGTTGCGATACGGCGAAAATCCGCACCAGCGCGCCGCGCTCTATGTGCCGGTTGGCCCCCACGGCAAGGGCATCGCCCAGGCGCAGCAGGTCCAGGGCAAGGAGCTAAGCTACAACAATTACGCCGACGCTGATGCCGCGCTCGAACTGGTTGCGGAATTTCGCGGGGGAAAGCCGGCGGTGGTGATCGTCAAGCACGCCAACCCATGCGGGGTGGCGCAGGCGGGCTCGCTGCTCGAAGCCTGGACCGGGGCGCTGCAATGCGACGACGTTTCGGCGTTCGGCGGGATCGTCGCGGTCAACCAGACGCTTGACGAAGCGACCGCCGAAGCGATCTGCGCGATCTTCACCGAAGTTGTGGTCGCCCCCGACGCTGATGCCGGTGCGCGCGCGGTCTTCGCCAAGAAGAAGAACCTGCGGCTGCTGCTGACCGGCGAACTCCCCGATCCGCGCCGCCCCGGCATGCTGATCAAGCCGATCACCGGCGGGCTCCTGGCGCAGAGCCGCGACAACGGCGCGATCGGTGCCGACGATCTCAAGGTGGTGACCAAGCGCCAGCCGACGCCGCAGGAACTGAAGGATTGCCTGTTTGCCTGGACCGTGGCGCGCCACGTCAAATCGAACGCGATCGTCTACGCGCATAACGGGATTACCGCCGGGATCGGCGCGGGGCAGATGAACCGCCGCGACTCGTCGCGCATCGCCGCGATGAAGGCGGCCGAAGCTGCCGAAAAGTTCGGCTGGGCGCAGAGCCGCACTGTCGGCAGCGCGGTCGCCTCGGACGCGTTCTTCCCCTTCGCTGACGGGCTGCTCGCCGCGGCTGAAGCCGGGGCCACCGCGGTGATCCAGCCGGGCGGATCGATTCGCGACGACGAGGTGATTTCCGCTGCAGACGAGGCTGGCCTCGCCATGGTCTTTACCGGGATGCGCCACTTTCGGCATTAACACGGCAAGCGCTTCGCTCAGCTTACCGCATCTCCAAATCGCTTCGTCGCGATGAAGCGAAGCTGCACTGCGCATTCACTGGACGGTAACTTTCGATTGTGCAGGAGGGCCGTCAAGCATTTAACCCCTGTTACGAGTCTTTCCCGATGGGCCTGTTCAAACCCGACCTCTACCGCGCTCTTGGCTTTGGCTTCGTGCTGGGCTGTGCCGTGCTGTTTGCGGTCATGGGTTCGCCCTTCAGCCACAAGACCCTGGCCGAGCAGGTCATCCCGTCGGCCACTGCCGCGACCGCCGCGCCGAACCTGCCAGACCAGACCCTGGTCGCCTCGGCGCAGGACCAGACCCGCTAGAATTTGCGGGTCGCGCTGACAGCGCCTATATTGCGCGCATGGCCAGCCATCATCATCACGAACCGACCGGCGAAAGCCTGATCGAAGCCGCGCAACACGCGCTTGAGCACGCGGGCGAACAGTGGACCGGGATGCGTGCCGAAGTGTTCGGCGCGCTCGCCGCGCAGGACCGCCCCGTCTCGGCCTATGACATCGCCGAGCACGTCTCGAAGGAACGCGGCAAACGGGTTGCAGCCAATTCGGTTTACCGCATCCTCGACCTGTTCGTTGCCTCCAACCTCGCGCGGCGGGTCGAAAGCGCCAATGCCTATATCGCCAATCCGCATCCTGGCTGCCGGCATGACTGCATCTTCCTGATCTGCGACGGCTGCGGCAAGACCGTGCATATCGACGATGACAAGCTTACCGGCGCGCTGGTCGATGCGGCCAAGGCGGCCGGGTTTGCCGATATCCGCCCGGTGGTAGAACTGCGGGGCTTCTGCGCCGACTGCAGCGCGGAAGGTTAGAGGATCTTCCCCATCACCGCGCCGGGTACCGCAATACCTTCGTCCGACATTCGGTCGACCCGTTCGATCACATGAAAGCCACAAGCGGTGTAGAGCGGCTCGCCGGCAGCGGTCGCCATCAGCTCTAGCCGCTTGAATCCCGCGGCCGCAGCGGCTTCTTCGCACAAGGCCAGGATCATCCGCCCGATACCGCGGCGGACGTGCGCGGGGTCGGTGTACATTGCGCGGATGCGAGCGGGCTCGCTCGCGGGATCGAGCAGCCGGTCGTCGCGCAGCTCGGCCGAATGATTCCCGCCATAGAGCGTCGCGCGTTTGCTCCATCCGCCGCACCCGACCAGTTCATCGCCATCGAGGATCGCGAAGTAAGTCCCATCGGCGATCAATTGGGTATCGAGCCCCATGCTCAGCCGGCTCGCCGCGATCTGCTCGGCATTGAGGAACGGGCGCTGCAGTTGCGCGATCGCGCGGTCCATCAGCGCGGCGATTGCATCGGTATCGGCAGCTGCGGCAAGTCGGTGTGTAAGCCCCATGCAGACGCTATTTCGCGCACGAAAGCCCGAGTCAACCTGCACGCCTCCTGCACCCTCTCTCCATTCGACAGGCTTGTCGCAGAAGTGTAAGGCGCGCCTGATGAGTGCACTTCCGGCAACCCCGCTGCTCGATAAGGTGGCGACCCCGAGCGATCTCCGGCAATTGCGCCCCGAGCAGCTGCGCCAGCTGGCCGATGAATTGCGCGCCGAAATGATCAGCGCGGTCGGGCAGACCGGTGGCCACCTGGGCTCCGGGCTCGGCGTCGTCGAGCTGACCGTGGCGATCCACTATGTGTTCAATACGCCTGATGACCGGCTGGTCTGGGACGTCGGCCACCAGGCCTATCCGCACAAGATCCTGACCGGCCGGCGCAACCGGATCCGCACCCTGCGCCAGGGCGGCGGCCTCTCCGGCTTCACCAAGCGCAGCGAGAGTGAATACGATGCCTTTGGCGCCGCGCACAGCTCGACTTCGATTTCCGCCGCGCTGGGCTTCGCCGTGGCCAACAAGCTCGCCGGACGAGACGGCAAGGGCATCGCCGTGATCGGTGACGGGGCGATGAGCGCCGGCATGGCCTATGAGGCGATGAACAACGCCCAGCTTGCCGGCAACCGGCTGGTGGTGATCCTCAACGACAATGACATGTCGATCGCCCCGCCGGTCGGGGGCCTCAGCGCTTATCTCGCGCGGCTCGTTTCCTCGCGCCCGTTCCTCTCATTGCGCGACATTGCCCGGCGCATCTCGCGCAAATTGCCCGAGCCGCTCCACCGCGCCGCCAAGAAGACCGACGAATTCGCGCGCGGCATGGCGATGGGCGGGACCCTGTTCGAGGAACTGGGCTTCTATTATGTCGGCCCGGTCGACGGGCACAATATCGAGCAGCTAATCCCGATCCTCGAGAACGTGCGCGATGCCGCCGAAGGCCCGTGCCTGGTCCACGTCGTCACCCAAAAGGGCAAGGGCTATGCCCCCGCCGAAGCCAGCGCCGACAAGTACCATGGGGTGCAGAAGTTCGACGTTATTACCGGGCAGCAGGCCAAGGCTGCGCCCGGCGCGCCAGCTTACCAAAACGTGTTCGGCGAAACTTTGGCAAAGCTCGCCGAAACTGACGAGCGGATCTGCGCGATCACTGCCGCCATGCCCTCAGGCACCGGGGTCGACAAATTCGCGAAGGCCCACCCGACGCGCAGTTTCGACGTCGGGATTGCCGAACAACACGCAGTAACTTTTGCCGCCGGGCTTGCCGCGCAGGGCATGCGTCCGTTCTGCGCAATTTATTCAACCTTCCTCCAGCGCGCCTACGACCAGGTGGTCCATGACGTAGCGATCCAGAACCTGCCGGTGCGCTTTGCGATCGATCGCGCCGGGCTGGTCGGGGCGGATGGCGCGACGCATGCCGGCAGCTTCGACATCACCTACCTCGCCACGCTGCCAAATTTCGTGGTGATGGCCGCTGCGGACGAGGCTGAACTGGTCCACATGACCTACACCGCCGCGCTGCACGACAGCGGGCCGATTGCCTTCCGCTATCCGCGCGGCAATGGCACCGGGGTGGCGCTGCCCGAAGTTCCGCTCCAGCTCGAGATCGGCAAGGGTCGGATCGTTCGCCACGGCAGCAAGGTCGCCTTGCTCTCGCTCGGCACCCGGCTGGCTGAGGCGTTGAAGGCCGCCGACCAGCTCGAGGCCAAGGGGCTGTCCACCACCGTCGCCGATCTGCGCTTCGTCAAACCGCTCGATGAAGCGCTGCTCCGCCAGCTGATGGCGAGCCACGAGGTTGTGGTGACGGTCGAGGAAGGCAGTATCGGCGGGCTCGGTGCGCATGTCCTGACGCTCGCCAGCGACGAAGGCCTGACCGATACGGGCCTCAAAATCCGCACCCTGCGCCTGCCCGACCTGTTCCAGGAACACGATTCGCCTGACAAGCAGTATGAGGCCGCCGGACTCAATGCCTCGGGCATCATCGATTGCGTGCTCAAGGCGCTGCGGCACAATTCGGCCGGGGTGGAAGAGGCGCGGGCTTGAACAGACCGGGCAAGCGGCTGCGGCGGATGTTATTCGGGATCGGTCTTGGCCTTGCAATGGGATATGGCGGCGTGTTTGGCGCGCTCTACATTTCGCAGTCCAGCATGATCTATCCCGCACCGGGTATCGGGGCGACGGTGCCTTCGGGCTACCACACAATCAAGTACACGACTGCTGATGGTCTTGATCTTGCAGCGCTTTTCCGTCCGCCGGCGATGGGCAAGCGGGTTCTGGTGTTCTTCCACGGCAACGGCGACAGCTGGGACGGGGCGGCAGCGGCGAACCGCCTTCCCGCAGAAGCGGGATATGGCGTGCTGCTCGTCGAATACCGCGGTTACGGCTCCAATCCCGGCAAGCCGTCGGAAGCGGGGCTCTACGCTGATGGCCGCGCGGCACTGGCCTGGCTCAAAGCCGAGCAGGGCATCGGTGCCGATCAGGTCGTGCTGGTGGGCAATTCGCTTGGATCAGGCCCGGCGACCCAGCTGGCGAGTGAAACCGGGACGGCGGGGCTCGTGATCATCTCCGGCTTTACCAGCCTGCCCGATGTGGTGGGTGACAAGCTGCCGTGGGTTCCAGCCAGGCTGCTCACGCGCGACAGCTATGACAACCTTGCCAAGCTCCCTTCGATACGAGCACCCGTGCTGTTGCTGCATGGTCTGGACGATACGATGATCGGGCCTGATCATGCCCGCGCACTGGGGAAGGCCAATCCCCAGGCGCGCCTGGCGCTCATCCCGGGATTCGGACACGAACTGGCCTATTACGATCCCAGCCAGATCGCCCTGCTGGGCTGGCTCAACGGCCTTAGATAAGCCACCGCCACACCCCTGCCGGCATCATGATCGCCGGAATATGCGCCCAGGTCGCCGCCAGCCACAGCACCACTCCGCCGATCCACGGCACCGCGCCGGCCTTGGCAAAGCCACCGAGCCGCGGCCAATAGCTGGTGCGGTGTTCCCACCGCGCCCAGGCTTCACCCATCAGCACTTCCTTCTTGCGGTCCTGCATATGCGAGCCGACCAAGGCGAGGAAGGCGATTGCGGCCGCAAGGATCATCACCCGCACCGACGGGCTGACCAGCACGTGGCTCGCGCTCCACAGCGTGAAGCTCCACATCATCGGATGGCGGGTAATCCGGAACACGCCTTTGGGGTGGTGCGTGGCGAGTTCCTTGGCACCCGGCTGCGGCAAGGCCGGGTTGCCGATGAACGATCCGACCAGCAGCACCGAGGCGGCGAGCATCAGCAGCGTGGCAAGCGCCCACGGCGCGTCGCCCGCGCCATTCCACGGCAAGTTGGCTTGCGGCGGGATGGCGCGGAAGGCGAGGACGATCCAGACGAAACTGGCCAGCGCAACCAGCGAATAGACCGCCTGGAAACCCGCAGCGCCCAGGCTCTTGACGAGGCCCCGCCGCAAGGGATGCGACATCGCGAAATGGCTGCCGACAAAGGCAAGGAGCGCGGCAACTAGCTTCGCATATTCCTGATCCATTGCGCGCCCCTCCCAGAGCTTGTTGAAACTACGAAGAGCTCACCATTGATAGGCCTTGGGCAGCGCGCCCTCGCCCGGATTGCTGTAGCGCTCGCGCAGCCGCGTCTGGTGGTTGCTCAGCGGCTGCTCGGTGCCATCGATGAACACCCGAACCACGCCCGAAGACACCTCCAGCGGATCGCCATCCCAGATGTCCACGTCGCCGGCGCGGCCCGGACGCAAGCTGCCAAATTTGTCGCCCATGCCCATCGCTTCGGCCGGGCCTGAGCTGATCGCGGCGAAGGCCTGGTCCCAGGCCAGCCCGCTCGCCCCGGGCACTTTGCCGAGCGCAACGAGGTTGCCGGCATATTGCGGGGCGTAGCGCGGCTGGTCGCCGAAATCGCCCAGCGCCACTTTCACTCCGGCCGCCTTCATCCGCCCGACGTTGGACTGCGTCGCGCCCAGCTGCTCGAACGAGTTGGGCAGGTCGGTCAGCGGGGTCGCCAGCACCGGGACGCCGGCCTTGGCGAGCTCTGGTGCAACCAGCCAGCCTTCGGCGGCTCCGACGATCACCAGGTTCAGCACCGGGAATTCACGCTTGAGGCCCAATACCATGCGGATGTCCGAAGCGCGTTCGACGTGAACGTAGAGCGGTTGCTTGCCGGTCACCACCGGCACCAGCGCGGCGGCATCGCGGCGGGTGAGCAGCACGTCGTCGCGGCGCGGTCCGGCGGGGGCGAGCGCGATCTCCTTGGCCTCGCTCAGCGCGTTGAACAGCAGCGCATAGGTTGCCGCGCGGCTGCCCCCGGCGCGGCGAGCGCCAGTCTCGCCGAGTTCGACGTACTGGAATGCCCGCGGCACCGTCACCGCATCGGGGTCGGCGCCAAGGTCGATAATTGCGCCCTGTCCGCCGAAGATCGAGCTGGTGCCGAGCGGCGCGACCGCGGCACGCGTCACGCCCCCGGCGCGGCTCACCTGGATTGGCAGGTCGTTGGGATTGATCGCGGCCGAGATGTCGAGCGCGGCGCTGAACGGGCTCTTGTCGGCATCGCTGTCATTGCTGTCATCGACCGCGCCGACATCGACCAGGCCGAGATCGGTCACCGCGACCACCAGCCCCGGCGTGACCCATTTGCCGCCCGCGTCGATCGTCTTCACGCCCGCCGGTATTGGCACATTGGCCCCGGCGGCAATGACCTTGCCGCCCTGGACCACAACGGTGCCATTGTCGATCGGAGCGCTGCCATCGCCGATCACCAGCTTGGCGTGGGTAATCGCGACGTTCTGGGCGAAGGCAGGCGCAGCGAGGACGCCGAGCGAGGCTGCGCCGGTGAGCAAAGCGCGCTTCACTTGACGTCTCCTTCACCGGGCTGCCCCAGCTCGAAATCGCTCACCGGGCGCAGCTTGCGGTTGGCCGCATCGTAGAGCAGCGCGCCATCGACCCAGACCTTTTCCGGCCGCGAATAGACCGACAGCGGATTGCCGTTCCACAGCACCGCATCGCCCATCTTGCCCGGCATCAGGCTGCCGGTCAGTTTCTCGACCCCGATCGCCTTGGCGCCATTAAAAGTGAGCCACTTGATCACTTCGGCATCGGGGATGTCGATGCCGATCCGCCTGGCATCGCCTTGCGCCTTGGCGGCCTCCTGGTTCAAACGCTGGATGCCGTTCTCGTCGTCCGAATGGATCACTACGCAGGCTCCGGCTTTGTAGAGCAGTCCGGCGTTTTCGGGAATCGCATCGTAGGCTTCCATCTTGAAGCCCCACCAGTCCGACCACACCGCCGCGCAGGTGTCTGACGCCTTGAGCAGGTCACCGATCTTGTAAGCCTCGACCGCGTGGTGGAACGCGCTGACGTGATAGCCGAACTCCTTGGCCATATCGAGCACCTGCGCCATCTCATCGGCGCGGTAGCAGTGGTTCTGGATCAGGATCGTCCCGTCGAGCACGCCCGCGAGCGTTTCCATCGCCAGATCGCGGGTTTCCAGTTTCCCGGCGTCGCGTTTTGCGCGGTATTCGCGTGCCTTGATCCAGGTCGCGCGATCGACTGCGAAGTTGCCCATCCGGGTCGAGGGCATGCGGCCCTTGCTGCCGTAGACCCGCTTGGGGTTCTCGCCGCAGGCCATCTTCATGCCATAGGGCGCGCCGGGGAATTTCATCCCCTGCACGGTGCGCGAATAGACGTTCTTGAGCACCACCGAGCGCCCGCCGATCAGGTTGGCGGAACCGGGGAGGATTTCCAGCGTGGTCACCCCGCCGTTGGCCATCGCGCGCGAAAAGCCGGGGTCTTGCGGCCAGACCGAATGCTCAGCCCAGACCTCGGGCGTGGTCGGCGCGGTGGCTTCGTTGCCGTCCGAATTCGCCTCGACCGAGGGGCTGGGATAGACGCCGAGGTGGCTGTGCACGTCGATGATCCCGGGGGTGACGAACTTGCCGGTGCCATCGATCCGTACCACGTCGGACGGCAGGTCCATATCGGCCATCGGCCCTGCGACAGCGGCGATCTTGCCATCGCGGATCAGGACCTGGCCCTTTTCGATGCGCCCGCCCTCACCGTCGAACACCGTCGCGCCCACGATCAGCGTCGGCACGCCCGGATAGGCACGGTAGGTCGACGGGTACGGGTTCTTGTCGAAGTCCCGCGCAGCGATCACCGCCGGGCTGTCGTCCTTCTTGTCTTTGGCGAGCCCGGTGCCGCCGATCACGGCCAGCACCAGAGCCAGCGCGGCACCCCGCGCCAGGCGGGGCGCGCTCAAGCGGCCGTCTCGGCCGCTACATGATCGTCGGGGACGCCGCGGTCCTCCAGCTTGTCGAGGTGCATCCAGCGTTTGACGATCGGCGAGAGCAGCAAGACCACCACCGAAATCCCGATCGCGATCCAGCCGATCTTCGAATAGATCGCGAGCACCAGCTCCTTGGACATATCGCCGCCTTCGCCGCCGGTTGCTTCACCGATCTTGCCCGCGACGAAGTTGCCCACTGCGGTCATGTAGAACCACGCGCCCATCACGAAGCTCGCCAGATGGAGGGGGGCGAGCCGCGCCATCGCGGACAGGCCCACCGGCGAGAGACACAGTTCCGCAGTGGTGTGGAGCAGATAGATCAGGAACACGAACAGCACCGGGGTCAGCGCAGCGCCGCCGACCGAATTGGCGCCCCACACGAATACCAGGAAGCCGAGCCCGACCTGGGTCAGCGCGAGCCCGAACTTGGCCGGGGCCGACGGCTCCAGCCCCTTGCGCCCGAGATACTGCCACAACGCGGCAAAGAACGGCGCGAACATGACGATGTAGATCGGGTTGATCGACTGGAACAGGCTGGTCGGCACCCCGCCCTTGTCGACGAACTTGTCGGTATAGAGGTTGAGGCTGCCTCCGGCCTGCTCGAACAGCCCCCAGAACAGCGGGTTGAGCGCGATCAGGAACAGCATCGCGAAGATCCGCTCGCGCGGTTCCTTGGGCAGCTTGAACGCTTCGTAGAGTGTGT
>JANOAD010000086.1:0-14935 GCA_031410955.1 Novosphingobium sp.
GACCATGACTGTTCCCGGCTTGATCTTGCCAAAGGTCATCAGCGCGGCCGGCTTGCGGTCGGCATCGCGCACCGTGTCGGCAGCGGGACGGTCGGGACTGGCGATCGCGGCGGCGTAATTGGGGGCTGCGACCTTTGCGGCCAGCACAGCAGAGCTTGCCAGGGCCAAGACCATCGCGGCCCGAATCATCGATTTGCGCATAACCAGTCTCTCCATGAATAGTTGTCTGTGGTTGTAGCCTGCGTTGCGCCATGTCCCAAGAACGGAATGCTGCCCCGGACTGGACTTAACGCCGCCGCCGTGTCAGTGCGCCGCGCGTGTCAGACCACCTGATCCTGGAAGTCGCCGATTTCGAACACGATGTCCTGACCGGCATCTATTCGGAAGAAACCGGCCGCCCGCAGCCGCTGCGCTTCACGATCACGGTGGAGCTGGCTTGTGCTCCGCATTACGCTCCCGATACCCCGCTCAGCGCCAGCAAGAATTACATGGACCTGAAGTTCGCGGCGAGCGAGGCCTTGCCGCAGGGGGTGCATTTCAAGCTGATCGAGGCGGTGGCCGATCATATCTGCGAAACGCTGTTCGTGCAGGACGCGCGGGTCCGCGCGGTAACGGTCAAGATCGTCAAGCTGGCGATTGCCGAGCAGGGCGAGCAGATCGGCATTACCCTCAGGCGCGAACGGCGCTGATGGCGCGGCTGCAGGTTCCGCTGCTGCCCGACTTGCCGAGCGCGGCTGCTGCAGCATTTCACCGCGAGATCCTGCCGCAGGCTGCCGCATTGCTCGCCGAAGATGACACCTGCCTGACGCTGCTGTTCGCGCCCGCCGACCACACGCATCGCGCCTGGCGACTTGCAGCAGTCCAGTCTCTGGCGCGCGAGCATGCCCCGGCGCGGGTCAATGCGATTGCCGGTGGCGGCGATACGGCGGCGGCGCTGGCTTACCTTGAAGCAGCAGAAGGCGTCACCGGGCAGTACCTCCCGCTGGATGACGTGGGCGCCGGTGCTGTGGTATGATCTCAGCGTGACCATCCCGCACCAGCCCCTTGTCGACCAGTTCAAGCGCCGGATCAGCTACCTGCGCCTGTCGGTCACCGACCGCTGCGACCTGCGCTGCGCCTATTGCATGCCCGAGCGGCAGACCTTCCTGCCGCGCAGCGAAGTACTGAGCCTGGAGGAACTGCACCAGTTGGCGCTCGGCTTCATCGCGCGCGGGGTGACCAAGATTCGACTGACCGGGGGCGAACCCTTGGTGCGGCGCGACATGATCGAACTGGTCCGGGCGCTGGGGCGGCAAGTCGGAGAGGGTCTGGAAGAACTTACCCTCACCACCAACGGAACCCGGCTTGCCCTCTTTGCCGATGATCTGGCCGCTGCGGGTGTGCGCCGGGTCAATGTCTCGCTCGATACGCTGGACCGCGCGCGCTTCGCCGAGCTATCCCGGCGCGACAGTCTGCCGCAAGTGCTCGAAGGTCTCGCCGCGGCCAAAGCGGCGGGCCTCAAGGTCAAGATCAACACCGTTGCGCTGAAGGGCGTCAACGAAGCGGAACTGCCCGACCTGATTGGCTGGGCGCACGGGCAGGGCTTCGAGCTGACCCTGATCGAGGTCATGCCGCTCGGCGAGGTCGAAACCGACCGGTTCGACCACTATCTGCCGCTCGACGCGGTGCGCGGCGCGCTCGATCAGCGCTTTTCGCTTACCCCCAGCGCGCACCGCAGCGGCGGTCCGGCGCGCTATTTCGATGTGGCCGAAACCGGTGGGCGATTGGGCTTGATCACCCCGCTGACCAACAATTTCTGCGAAGGCTGCAACCGCGTGCGGGTCACTGCGACCGGGCAGCTTTACGCCTGCCTCGGTGGGACCGAGCAGGTCGACTTGCGCGCCGCGCTGCGCAGCGGCGACCCGGATGTGCAGCTTACCGCTGCGCTCGACCGGGCGATGGCGATCAAGCCCGAACGTCACCACTTCGCGATTCGCGCGCCCGGTGCGGCGCCCGCGCTCGCCCGGCACATGTCGCTGACCGGGGGATGACCGCGCGGCTGGTCTTCCTCGGGCGGCTGGTAGATTTCGCTGGCGGCGATGAGCGCCCGGTCGCGCCGGGGCCGCTCGAACAGGTGCTCGGCACGCTCGAGCCCGATCTGGCGATCGCCCTGCTGGGGGAGCGGGTGCGTATGGCGCTCAACGGCGTGCTGATCGCCGAGCGCGGTGGGATCGTGCTGGGTGAGGGCGACGAGCTTGCCTTCCTGCCCCCGGTCAGCGGGGGCTGACATGGGCTGCGACGTTCGCTTACTCGCCCATTCCTTTGCGCCGGACATTGAATTGGCCGCCTTTTGCGGGGCCCATGCCGGATCAGGTGGGATCGCGAGTTTCCTTGGCCAGGTCCGCGGGAGCGGGGCAGAGCTCCTTGAACTGAAGCACTACGAGCCGCTGACCCTGCCGGGGATGCGCGAGCTGGCCGCAACCTGTCTTTCGCGTTGGCAGCTAGACGGTTTGCTGATCCTCCACCGCACCGGGCAAATGGCGCCGGGCGAGCCGATCGTGCTGGTCGCCGCCGCGGCCCCGCACCGCGCCCAGGCCTTTGCCGCGGTCGACTATGCGATGGACCACCTCAAGAGCGAATCATGGTTCTGGAAGCGCGAGCGGCGCGGCGGGAAGTGGCACTGGATCGAGCCGCGCGCTGACGATTACGCGGCGGTTCGGCGCTGGGCCTAGCTGCCAAGCCGGTTCCTGAGTTCGGCGAGCACCCGGTCCTGCCGGGTTATCAGACCGATGACCTTGTCGCGCGCCGCGCCGACGCCCTTCACCTCCTGGCCGCTCACGCTGGTTTCGTTGAACAGCATATCCAGCTCAGTCAGCGCCAGCATCGCTTCGGCACGCGCAGCTTCGAGCTCGGCGATCGCAACCGTTGCTATGGCCCATGATTCGCTACCGATCTTCGCGCCCGCTCCAGCGCCAACTGCCGAGCGCGCGCGTGACTCGCGCGTGCCAAATTTGGCGTCGGCGGCTTTAGCGGCGTTCACCAGGCCCCCCAATTTGTCGGTAATCGCTGCAGGTGGTGCCGGGCGGACGATCTCAACCGGGGCCGGGGGTGTATCGAAACTGGCGGTCAGGCGCTCGGCCGGACGCCGCGCGAGCGAGGGATATGCGTCTCTGTCGCTGGCACATCCGGCCAGCAGCAGCAGGATGGGCACGGTCAGGACTGCGGGGCGCGAAAGCATGGCCCTGCCATAGCAACCCCGCTCCTCTCATGCCAAGCGAAAGCGCGCAATCTCGCCGTTGACACTCCGCCCCGCTTCATCTAGGGCGCGCTCTCTTCTGGCTACCTGCTGATCGGCGGGTGTCGGTACGCTGTCCGATTGGCCGGGCAGCTTGATGAAATGGACGGATAAAAGCACCATGTTCGCTGTAGTGCGCACGGGCGGCAAGCAATACCGGGTTGCCGCCGGAGACAAGATCGCGGTTGAAAAGCTCAGCGGTGAAGCCGGTGAAACCATCACGCTGGGCGATGTCCTGCTGGCCGGTGACGGCGGCGAAGTGAAGGACGTCAAGGGCGTCGTCGTTTCGGCCGAGATCATCGCGCAGGCCAAGAGCGAAAAGGTCGTGGTGTTCAAGAAGCGCCGCCGCCACAATTATCGCCGCAAGAACGGTCATCGCCAGCAGTTGACGCTGCTGCGCATCTTGGCTGTTGGCGACGAAAAGAAGGCTGCCAAGAAGGAAGCTGCGCCCAAGGCTGAGGCTGCGCCTAAGGCTGAGGCTGCGCCCAAGGCTGACGTTGCTGCTGCAGCTGCGCCCAAGAAGGCCGCTGCCCCCAAGAAGGCTCCGGCGAAGGCCGCGAAGCCCGCTGAATAAGACTTCGGAGTAGATCGAGATGGCACATAAAAAAGCTGGTGGCTCCTCGCGCAATGGTCGCGATTCGGCAGGCCGCCGCCTCGGCGTGAAGAAGTTCGGCGGTCAGGAAGTGATCGGCGGCAACATCATCATTCGCCAGCGCGGCACCCGCGTGTACCCGGGCGTCAATGTCGGCATCGGCAAGGATCATACCTTGTTTGCGCTCGGCGAAGGCCGCGTCCGATTCCACGACGGCAAGCTTGGCCGCAAGTACGTGTCGGTCGATATGGCAGTCGCGGCTGAATAATACGGATGGTTTCCAGGAGGGCCATCCAGATGGGTGGCCCCGCCGGACCTGGTCCGGCCGAATGAGGGAGAGGGCCCCGCCCGTCTCCCTCTTTTTGTCTCTCCCTCAGCACGGTTTTGCGCGTGCGCCCCGTTAGCGGAGCATTCCGGCGCAAAGCGTAATGGCACTGTCATGCCTTCGCCCTAGAGCGGCGGGGCAGGGCGAAAGAGTTGGGAGAAGTACCATGTTCATTCGCAGCGAAAGGTTGTTCCTGCGCCCCGCATGGCCCGAAGACTGGCCCGAACTGCTGGTCACGATCGGCGACGAGGCGGTGGTCAAGAACCTGGCCAAGGCGCCGTGGCCCTATACCGCGGACGATGCCCGCTGGTTCGCCAGCCAGCCGCAGCACCCGCGCTGCCCGCACTTCTTCGTGACCCTACCCGACGGGGCCGGACCGGCGCCGCTGATCGGCTGCATCGGACTCGCCCCGGACGGAGATGAGGTTGAGCTCGGGTACTGGTTCGGGCGCGAATACTGGGGCCGCGGCTATGCCACCGAAGCGGCGCGGGCGGTGCTGCAGCTGGCCAGGGTGCTGGGTCACCGCGAGGTGGTTGCCGGCCACTTCATTGACAATCCGGCCTCGGGTGCGGTGTTGCGCAAGGCGGGGTTCAAGCCCACTGGCAAGCTCAAGCAGCGCTTCAGCCTGTCACGCGGCTATGAAACCGAAGCGGTCGAGCACCGCATCGTACTGGGCATGCCGAGCGATTGCGATGGCAGCGACGACGAAACCGCCGCCATGCGAGCGGCCTAGCTGAAATCCTCCCTGTTTGGCGCAGCCAAATGGGGAGGTGGCAGCGCGCAGCGCTGACGGAGGGGTATCGGCGTCTGGCTTGAAACCCCTCCGTCTCGCCGTTGGCGAGCCACCTCCCCATTGCTTCGCAACAGGGAGGATTTACGCCAGCACCGCATCCGGAAAATCGCTTTCCGTCTTGGCGATCAGCGCGCGGTCGTCGTGGTTCCACGGGTGGAAGCCGGGCAGGAAATAGGCACACCAGGCGGGGAACACGCGGCGCAGCACGCCGGGTGAGCCGACCAGATACCAGGCGAGCTTGAGCTTTACCTTGGTCCCGGTGATCCCGTCCTGCGCGAGCAGGTCGAGCGTATCGCGCCAGCGGTTGGCGACGAAGTTCTTCGAGACGATCAGCATCATGATCGACTTCAGCTTCCAGCGGCGCCACGTGCTCCAGTTGCGGGTGGCGTGGAGGAAGGTGTCGTAGGCGACGCCCTTGTGCTCGATCTCTTCCATCGAGTGCCAGCGCCACATTGCCGCGCACTCCGGCTCGGCCCCGGCGAAGTGCTTGGGATTCGACAGAAAATCGTTGGCCATCATCGCGGTGTAGTGTTCGAGCGCGATGGTCACGGCAAGGTTGATGATCGCCGGGCGATCCTTGGTCAGGGCGAGGTTTTCCTCAAGACGGCGATCGATCTTGCCCAAATCGTAGCCCGCCTCGATCGCCGCCTTGTTGAACACGATGTGTTCACGGGTGTGGTTGATCTCCTGCTTCACGAAAGCGCGGATTTCGGCCTCGAGCTTGGGCGGAACGCCGTCGCGGTGGGCCTTGACGGCTTCGATGAACATCGCCTCGCCGCGCGGAAAGGTGGCGGACAGTGCGTTGTGCCAATGCGTGGCGATGGGATCGCCCGCCAGCCACCACTTGCCCGGCTTGTGTTCACGACCAAAGCGCTCGTCGCGCACCGTAATGGTCAGGTCGGCCGGGGTGGGAACCGCGTGCTTGCCCGAAAGGCTTGCCGGTTCTACGTCGAGGGGGAATTTGGTCTGAGCGTTCATGCAGGCCCAGATAGAGTAACTGACACCAATGTCAATAAGAAAGCGCCTGACGCAAGAGGAAAGCCGCACGGTCGCGCTCGAAGCGGCGCGCGCGCTGCTGATCGAGCTTGGTCCGCAGGCGGTTACGCTGAAGGCCGTGGCCTCGCGGATCGGGCGCACCCACGCCAACCTGCTCCACCATTTCGGCTCGGCCGCCGGGCTGCAGAAGGAACTGGCGCGCCACCTGGCGACCACGATCTGCGCGACGATCGAGGAAGCGGTAATCGCCAGCCGCGAAGGCGAGGGGGATCCGCGCGAAGTGGTCGACCTGACCTTTGATGCCTTCGACAAGGAAGGCGGCGGCGCGCTTGCCACCTGGATGCTGATGAACGGCAACGAGGATGCACTCGACCCGCTGCTCGAGGCGATCCACGACCTGGTCGAGGACCTTGCCGAGTTCAACGGCGGGCAGATGCGCGAAATGACGCATACGCTGTGCCTGATGGCGCTGGGCGATGCGCTGATGGGCGGGCCGCTGACCCTGTCGCTCAACCTGCCGCGGACTTCGGCGCGCGACACGGCGACAAAAATGCTGATCGCTGCGGCAATTGAGGCCGGGCTGGTCGAGCGGCCGCAGGCTTAGGCCTCAGTCGCCGCCAGCCACGCTGGCCGCCATTCGGGCCGGATACCCTCCACCCGCAAGTGATCGACCGCCAGACCGAGTTCGGGATAGGCGACGCGCTGCCGCGCGGGATCGCTATCCCTCAAAGGCATCACCACCAGCCGCCGGTTGACCTTGGCTCGCCAGTTCATCCGGGCGGTATTTTCCTGGCCGACATAGCAGCCCTTGGTGAACGATACCCCGTTCAGTTCGGCGGCGTTGCATTCGAGCCAAAGCAGGTCGGCGAGTTCAGCTGCGCCTTCGCATACGCCGAGCGCGAGCCGGTGCGCGAGCCATTGCTGTTCGGCGCTGTCGCCCTCAGCTGCGCCGATCCAGCGCTGGCCCAGCGCAGGAAGCCGCGGATCGGGTGTGGGAGCCTCATCTGGC
Organism: Novosphingobium sp.; assembly: GCA_031410955.1. Lineage (GTDB taxonomy): Bacteria > Pseudomonadota > Alphaproteobacteria > Sphingomonadales > Sphingomonadaceae > Novosphingobium. Next base: position 6,990 of record JANOAD010000086.1, read on the forward strand.
TGCCAATGCACTCCAAGTGCCGGATCGACAGTGATCGCGATTTGGCGGCGCAAGCGGTACATGGTCAGCCGCTTGGCCAGCGCTGCGGCCTGATCTTCTTCGCAATCGAGCAGCAAGTCTTCACCGTCTTCCCAGACCATGAAATCGAACAATACTTTGCCTTGCGGGGTCAGCAGTGCCGCCCAGACCGGCAACGGTCCGCTTACATCGTTGGTAACGAGCCCGTTCAGGAACCCGCGTACGTCGTCACCCGACAGGCGGATCACGGCGCGCTTGGTCAGCAGGGTGGCACTCATGCGTCCCTAGGTGGGGCTTTCACCGCCGCTTGGCAATCGCCGCGTCAGAACTCCGTGGCGATATAGGCCTGGGCGTTGCGCTGGGTATTCACCCCGTAAACCCCGTTGCCGAAGGGCACGAACTCGAACACGTTGAATATATTGTACAGCGTGACCTTGGCGGTGAAATCGCGCCCGCTTAGCTTGAACTTGTAGCGCACCCCCGCGCCGACCCGGGTCGAGCCCGGCGCATAGACCGAATTGTCGATCGTGCCGTAAGCCCCGCTGTCATGGTTGACGTAGGTTTCGAGCGTCACCGCCTTGGCGAAGGGCAGCGTCCAGTTGAGATTGAACCGGGTGCGCAGCTGCGGCTGGCCGACCGGGCGCGCGCCGAGCGGTTGTGCGATCAGCGGCGAGGCGGTGACCTTGGGATCGAGCCACACCCCGCCCGCGACGATGCGCAGGCCCTTGGCGGGCTGGGCGGTCACGCTGAATTCGACGCCCTTGTGCTTCTGCGCGCCGAGCACGCCGTAGAAGCTGTTGCGGTCGATATCGATGTAGGGCTTCTCGATCTCGAAATAGCCAAGGATCACCGTGGTGTCCTTGAACGGGCTCCAGCGCAGGCCAAGGTCGTACTGCCTGGTGCGGATCGCGGGCAGGATCTGGTTGGCGTTGGTGGCATAGCCCGGGGCCGAGCCGGCATCCTCGAGCCCGCGGACATAGCTGCCGTAAAGCGCGAGCTTCGGCGTCACGGTCAGCGTGGCGCTGAGGTAGGGCAAGGTCACAACGCTGGTCCCGCGCGCCGGGGGCAGCCCCGGGGCGGCGATGTGCTTGACATAATGCGTGCGCAGCAGGCCCGCAGTAACCTCGCCGATGCCCTTCCATTTCAGGCTGTAGGACAGGCCGCCGGTGGTCTGCCGGGTATGGTCATCGGTCAGCGCGGTGAAGGCGAAGACCGGCTTGGGCACATTCAGCACCTCGTTGAGCCCGGCCGGGCCAAGGTCAACCAGATCACCGCCGCCGTAACGACTATCGACCGATCGGCCGCGCAGCGTTGCGGTGATCAGGTGCAACCGCGGTCCCTCGGTAAAGTGGCGCGAGACCCGCAGTTCGCCGCTCCACGACGCCGACTTGCTGGCGGGGCTGGCGTAAACCTGGCGGTCGGTCCCGCCCAGCGCATTGACGAAGGCCAGGTTGGAATAGCCGCCGTCGTCGGCATATGCCGAACGGAACGCACCGGTGCGGATCGTCCAGTCACCCAGGTTGATGCGGCTGATCAGGCCGAAGCTGTTCGAATGGCTGGCACTACGGGTCCAGTCGGGGCTGATGTAAGTGCCGCGCTTGGGCCGGGCGGGGAGGAAACTGCTATCGGCGATGAAGATCGCATTGCTGGTATTGTCGCTGAACTGTTGGTGATTGGCGAAGGCCAATACCTCGACGTTGGCGGAAGGCTTCCAGCGCGGCACCAGGCCCAGATTGTAGCCGACCGACCCGCCACCATCGTTGTAGCGGTTGTTGTAAACCCCGATCCCGGTCGAAATCCCGAAGGTCTTGCCGGCCAGCGGCAACTGCACGTCCAGTTCGGCGCCCTGTCCGCCAAAGCTGTCGACCGAGAAGAACGGCGCGGCGCTGGCCTGATCACCAACCTTCTTGAGCTGGAGGTCGACCACCCCGGTCGGGGCCGGGAAGGAATAACCCTGGGCGGCCGGGCCAACCCGGATCGTCTCGCCGTCGATCACCCGTCCACTAAGGCCGCCCTGGATGTCGAAATACATGCCCTCCATGCGGAAATTTCCGGCCGTTCCAGGCGAAAAGCCGCGTACGTTGCCCTCGTCGTAAACCCCGATGTTATCGTGGCTGGTAGAGGTACCGAAGGCATCCTCGGCACTTTCGACTGCGCTTTCGGCGCTGGACTGGGCCATGGCGGGGGCTGCCGCGATGGTTCCGGAAAGCGCCAGGGCCAGTCCGCTGATGCCCATCCGCAAGTTCATTCGATCCTCCCCGAAACTGGCCATCGCGGCAGGTCCCTGTATTACTGCCATAATACAACGAGGCGGTCTGTCACCGCGACTTCGATCAGCTGCCAAGGCGGCCCGACGAATGACAGGGGTGCGCGGATGCGCGCGCTATGGCATGGGCATGGGGCATGACTGTTGATTCCCTGACGATTCCCCGGCCCGACGATTGGCACGTCCATCTGCGCGACGGCGCGGTCATGGCGGGCGTTGTGGCGCATACCGCGCGGCAGTTTGCCCGGGCCATCGTGATGCCCAACCTCTCGCCCCCGGTCAGCACGGTGGCCGCGGCGGAGGCCTATCGCGCGCGGATCATCGCCGCGCTTCCGGCGGGGTCAGATTTTACCCCGCTGATGACCTGCTACCTGACCGACGGCATCGATCCGGGCGAGCTGGAGCGCGGCTTTGCTGCCGGCGTGTTCACCGCAGCCAAGCTCTACCCCGCGCACGCCACAACCGGTTCGGCGCATGGGGTAACCGACATTGCAAACATCAGCCCGGCACTTGCGGCGATGGAACGGATCGGCATGCCGCTGCTGATCCACGGCGAAGTAACCGATCCAGCGGTCGACATTTTCGACCGCGAGGCGGTGTTCATTGAGCGGGTTCTCGCTCCGCTGGTCCGCGAGCTGCCCGGCCTGAGGGTGGTGTTCGAACATATCACCACTGCCGATGCGGCCCAATTCGTGCGCGAAGCCCCGGCCAACGTGGCAGCGACAATCACTCCGCAGCACCTCCACATCAATCGCAACGCGATGTTCGCGGGGGGCATTCGCCCGCATGCCTATTGTCTGCCGGTGGCCAAGCGCGAGCGACACCGGCTGGCGCTGCGCAAGGCGGCGACCTCGGGCTCGCCCAAGTTCTTCCTCGGCACCGACAGCGCGCCGCATGCAGTGGCGGCCAAGGAAGCCGCCTGCGGCTGCGCCGGGATTTTCAACGCGCCCTTCGCGCTCGAAAGCTATGTTACGGTATTCGACGAGGAGAATGCGCTCGAGCACTTCGAGGCCTTCGCCTCGCTGAGCGGCCCGGCGTTCTATGGCCTTGCAGTCAATCCCGGGCGGGTGATGCTTGAGCGCAAGCCGACCCTGGTCCCTGACATCATCGATGCGAACGGGACGCAAATCGTGCCGTTTCACGCTGGCGAGACGCTAGGCTGGAGTCTCCGCGCCTGACCTCGTCCGGCGCTGGGCGAGGATATCCCAGACGAACACTGCAATCGCGCACCAGATCAGTACGAAGCAGGCGAGTTGGACCGTGCGCAGCGGCTCGCCGAACACGAACACGCCCAGCAGGAAGACAATCGTCGGGGCGCAGAACTGGACCATGCCCAGGCTGGAATAGTCCATCCGCCGCGCCGCCGCGGCGAACAGCAGCAGCGGCACGGCGGTGATCACCCCGCCCATCATCATTAGCAGCCCGGCGCTCGCCGAACGGGTCATCGCCGAGCCGTCGGGCCCCCCGGCAAAGTACCATGCGGTCAGCCCCGCGGGCACCAGCAGGATCAGGCTTTCGATGGTCAACCCGGGCAGCGATTCGACCGCGACCAGCTTGCGCACGAGGCCATAGGACGCAAAGCTTACCGCCAGTGCGAGGCTGATCCACAGCATGTCGCGCGCGTCCCAGGCGAGCAGCGAGACCCCCGCCGCCGCCAAGGCCACCGCGAGCCACTGCCGCCGGCTTAGCCGTTCGCCCAACAGGACGGTCCCGGCGAGCACGTTGACCAGCGGGTTGATGTAATAGCCCAGGCTCGCGGCGAAGACGTGGCCCGACTGGATCGCAATCACGTAGACCATCCAGTTGACCGCGATCAGCACCGCGCTCAGCGCCAGCAGCGCCACATTGCGCGGGCGGCGCAGCGCTTGTGCCAGCGTGCCCAGCTGCCCGCGCCACACCAGCACGCCCAGGCACAGCGGCAGGGTCCAGATGATCCGCCAGCCGATAAATTCGAACGGCGGGACCCAGTGCACCAGCCGCAAGTACAGCGGCATTACCCCCCAGATCAAATAGGCCCCCAGCGCCAGGGGAAGGCCGCCGTGCGGATCGCGCTGTGTGGTTTGCATCACCCGCCGCTAGCCGGGGTCGGCTGGGCGGGCAAGCGAGACCGTGTTGTGGCTGGTTAAGGTTGGCTTGGCTAGGCGCACGCCTCCCCGACCGGCAAGGCGACTTGCATGGTCGGCGGGACATGCTGCACCCGGGTCGCAATCTGGTGCGGCGGGGGCGTTGCCGCCACGAAGGTGACGCCCCCCAGTCCTGCCGTTCGCAGATAGTGCCTTTGCACCGCCCGCACGATGCGCCATGAAGGCGCGATGCGGATTTCCGGGCCTTCTGTTTTCCCGATCGTGCTGCTGCTCGCAGCCTGTTCGTCGTCCAAACCGGCGCCCGACCCGAACGCCGAGCGTGACGGCGCGGCGGCGGCGGCGCTTAACGATCCAATCATGGTTGATCCCGATCTCTCGGCGCAGAACCGCGGCAACTCCGCGCTCTCAGGTGGCGGACCGCCGCAGGGTGACTTGCCCGACTTCAACCGCACTCCCGAAGAAGCCGACGCAGCGCGCGCTGCCGTGCAGGCGCAGTTGGGGGCTGCGCTCCAGGCTGCGCCAGCCGCCGGGTCCTCGGCTGCCAAGTCCCGCCTCGCCGGGGCCCTGACCATGCCTGCCGTCGCCGCGGCCAGCGGCATCGCAAGCAAGGCCTGCGCCGAGGGGATGGGCTTCACCTTCGGCTGGGCGGCGCAGCTTCCCGCCGGCCTGCAGATATACCCTCGCGGCCATACGCTGGTTGCAGCGGGGAACGATACCAACGGCTGCAAGGTCCGCGCGGTGCGCTTCGTCACCCCGGTTGCGGTGAAAGACGCGGTCGATTACTACTTCGCCAGCGCCAAGGCTGCGAAACTCGCGCCCGAGCGGCGCCGCGAAGGCAATGACGAAGTGGTGGCGGGCAAATCCGGTAAGGCTTCCTCCGCAGCCTATATCCGCCAGCGCGCAGACGGGCTGACCGAAGTGGACTTGATCAGCTCGGGCCTGTGAAGCCTATTCGGCGGGCTGCAGCGCCACCTGACGGCGGCCTTTGAGTGACTTTCCGAGCCGGCGCAGGCGGCTGGTCACCAGGCCGTGCTCGTCCATCCACTCTGAATAGACGCGGTACTTGGGGTCCTCGGCCAGCAGGTGGCGTTCCTCGGTCTTGGCGCGCCAGAAATAGATCGCGCTGACGCAGCCCAAAAAGAAGGTGTTGCGCACCGCATCGACCAGCGACCCGCCGATCACCACGAGCGGCAGCGACGCAAGCCACCAGAACGCGTTCTTGGACAGGTAGGCCGGGTGCCGGGAAAAGGCATAGGGGCCGTTGGTCAGCACCCCGCGATAGGTGAGGTTCGAGAAGCGGATCCCGAAGGCCATGGTCGCCCAGGCGTAGATCGCCGTCAGGAACACCAGCATGGCGGCCCAGATCCACAGCAGCAGCAGCTGCCCATCGAGCAGGTGGAACCAGTTCTCGTCACCAAAGGTGTTGGTCAGATAGAACAGCGGCCGGTCAGGCGGGTTCATCAGCTGGAACGGCGGGTAGCACATCAGCGCGGCAAGCCACCCGGCGAGATAGGGATTGGCCGAGCGAATCTGCGCGTCGAGCGGCTTCATGGTAAGGATATAGCCGATTGTCCCGATCTGCTCGTCGATCACGAACATCAGTGTGATCAGCAGCGTCGCGATGCCCACCGGTCCGGCGAAAAAGTTGCTCCAGTCGGGCGTGACGAGGTTGGCGAAGCCGCCCGGGACGATGCTGATCATGAAGGCGGTGAAGAAGCCTTTGACCGCCCAGGCACGCAGGTGGATCCAGATCTTTTCAAGCTCGAACGGTTCGCGCCCGATCAGCATGGCCCCGAAATGCCAGCACGGATCGCGCGGTTCGACCAGTACCCGGTCGAGCCACAGCACATAGGGCACTGACAGCACGAACAGCGGCAGCACCGCTGCGCCGAGCACTTCCATCGCCAGCAAGTAGGGCTGGTGCCAGTACCAGCGGCCGACGCAGTAAAGGAAGGCGATCACCGCCCAGGTCGCCCACAGGCCGGCCAGTTTGGTTATCGAAATGTCGATCACGCTGGAAAGCGGGCGCGGGCGCGACCAGTCGATCCCGGTTGAGGCGCGGCGATGGACCTTGGTCACCGCCAGTTCCCAGACGACCATCGGCAAAGCCGCTACCACCAGCCCGGTGAGCGCCGCGAAAGGCCCGGTCAATCGCTCGGCGCGGCTCGGCAGGCCCAGCGTGGTGACGATCTCGGGCCAGAAATGGCAGACCACGATCCACACGAACAGCGCAGACAGCCCGAGCAGTCCGACTACGCCGGACACGTCGCTGGAGGGGCGCTGCGGGGCAGTGGGCGCGCTTGCTTTCATCGCCCCGGCCTTACCCGCAAAGGGTTAAAGGCCGGGTAACGGTCAATATTTTCCTCCCCCTCGATGGGTGAGGGATACCGCAGCTTGATCGCGCAGCGAGCTAGCGCAGGTTGGGTGGGGGTGCGTTCTCAGTTGAGCGCTGCGCCTGACGGCGAACGCACCCCCATCCAGCTTCGACTAGGCAGCAAGCTACCAAGTCTGCGCATCCTTCCCCCATCAAGGGGGAAGAAAATTTAGCGGAAAGCGCTGATCTTGCCGCTGTCGTCGAGCACGAAGAGCGTCGAACCGGCGACGATCGGGGCCAGCGTGATCGGCGATTTGAGGTCGGCCACCTGCACCGGCTGGCCGTCTGCCGCGGCTGCTGAATAGACCTGGCCCTGCGAGTTGACGAACCACAGCCGGTCACCGGCAAGCACCGGGCCCGACCAGAAGACCGGGTTCGTCTTCTTCTCGACATTGCGAAAGGCGGCCAGCTGGGTCAGCCAGCGGACCTTGCCGCTCGACCGGGCGATACACAGCAGCCGCGCGTCGTCGGTCAGCGTGAAGATCCAGTCGCCCGCGACCGCCGGGGTCGAAATACCGGCGAGGTTGAGTTCCCAGATGCGCTGGCCGGTGACCAGTTCATAGGCTGCCATGCGGCCGCCCTGGCCCAGTGCGTAAACTCGGCCGCGATCGATGATCGGGTCGGCGTCGATATCGGTCAGCACGCCCACGCTGGTCGAAAGCGAGGTCCGCGCCAATGCATCGTTCCACAGCTCGCGGCCGTTTTCATAGCGGTAGGCAATGAGTTCGCCGGTCGAATAGCCAGCGATAATCGTGCCCTGCCCTGCGGCCGGTGCGGCGACGCCGAACACCCCGGTCTGCCCGACCGAAGCAGTCGCATTCCATGCCTGAGTGCCATCGGCGGCGTTGAGCGCGACGATCTGGTTGGCCTGAGTCATCACGAAAATGCTGCCGAAGGCGATGGTCGGCGAACCGCGCAGCGGGCCCGCGGGCTTGACCTTCCATACCTGTTCGCCGGTCGCAGCATTGAGTGCGGCAACCTCGCCCAGCCCGGTGGTGACATAGACCCGGTCATCGGCCGCGCTGGCCCCGCCGCCATAGATCGAGCGTGAACCGTCACCCTTGATCTTGAACGTCTTGCTCCAGCGCTCGGCCCCGCTCTTGGCGTCGAACGCGTGCATTGGGCCATTGGTGTCCATGACGAACAGCGTGCCGCCGCTGACCACGGGCGCGGCGGCGAGGCGCTGCTTCTTGGTCGTCCCGGC
>JANOAD010000087.1:0-25318 GCA_031410955.1 Novosphingobium sp.
GGGGGGGGGGGGCGCAGCGAGGCGAAGCCGAGCGTCTGCGCTGGCGTTGAACCCCCACCCCAACCCCTCCCCACCGGGGAGGGGCTATTGCTTGCGCTGAGGGTTGCCCTTAGCCTTCCCCCATGACCGAGCTGCTTGACCAGATCGCCGCGATCACCGGCCCGCAAGGGCTGCTCACCGGCGCCGATGCCGCAGGCCGTGCGGGCGACTGGCTCGGCCTCAGCACCTGTCAGGCCAAGGCCATTGTCCGCCCTGCCTCGACGCAGGAACTCAGCCAGATCATGGCGCTGTGCCACACTGCCGGGCAAAGCGTCGTCCCGGCCGGCGGGCTCACCGGGCTGGTCCACGGCACCGATTGCACCCCCGATCAGATCCAGATCTCGCTCGAACGGATGCGCGCCATCGGCCCCATCGACCCGGTTGGGCGGACGATCATCGTCGAGGCCGGGGCAGTGGTGCAGGCAATACAGGAAGTCGCCGCCGCGCAGGGCCTCAAGTTCGCGGTCGATTGGGGCGCGCGCGGCAGCGCTACCATCGGCGGCGGGATTGCGACCAATGCCGGGGGCAATTCGGTGGTCCGCTTCGGGATGATGCGCGAATCTGTGCTCGGGCTGGAGGCAGTGCTGGCCGATGGGACGATCATTTCCAGCATGAATGTGCTGCTCAAGAACAACGCCGCCTATGATCTGAAGCAGCTGTTCATCGGCAGCGAGGGCACGCTGGGGATCGTCACCCGCGCGGTGCTGCGGCTGCACCCTGCGCCGCTCTCGACCCAGACTGCGCTGCTTGCGCTGGATAGCTTCGGCGCGGTGCAGGACCTGTTTGTCGAGCTTGGGCAGCAGCTCGGTTCGGGGCTGACCGCGTTCGAGGTGATGTGGGACAATTTCTACCTGCCGCTGGCGGTGGAGTCGGGCCGCCACACCCCGCCGCTGCCCGGCGGGCACTCGCATTACGTGCTGCTCGAGGCGAGCGGGACCGATCCTGAGGCTGACGCCGCGCGGTTCGAAGCGGTGCTGGGCGGCGCGCTCGAAGCGGACAGAATCGCCGACGCCGCAATCGCCGCCACCGGCGCGCAGGCCGACGCGATGTGGCGGGTGCGCGACGATATCGAAGGCCTGTTCGCCTACGCCGCGCCGAGCGTGACCTTCGACGTCAGCCTGCCGATCGTGGCGATGGAGGCCTACGTCGCCGAAGTTACCCGCACCGTTCGTGCGGAATGGGGCGATGCGGCCAAGCTGGTCGTGTTCGGCCACATCGGCGACGGCAACCTCCACCTGATCATCGGCCCGCGCCCCTACGATGCGGCGGCCCGGCACCGCGCGGAGGAGATCGTTTACCGGGCGCTGGTGCCGTACCATGGCTCGGTTTCGGCGGAGCATGGGATTGGGTTGGAGAAGCGGGAGTGGCTGCACCTGACCCGCTCGCCCGAGGAACTGGCGCTAATGCGGACGTTGAAGAATGCGCTCGATCCACAGGGGATTTTGAACCCCGGGAAGGTGTTGGGCTTGTCCGGCGCGTGGGCTTCGACAGGCTCAGCCTGAGCGGGTGTGGGTTAGTGGGTCAGAATTTTTGCTTAGACCGATACCCAACCTCCGCTCAGGCTGAGCCTGTCGAAGCCCGCGCGATGCAGTAAAGTCCAGACGCTTCAGCCCTGCCGATTGCGCGCCAGCACCTGAATCAGCTCCCAATCCCCCGCAATCAGCGGTTCCTTCTTGGCCTTGCCCCAGCCCTTGAGTTTGCGTTCAGCCCAGAAAGCATCGTCGCGGGTCATGAAGGTGTCGCACCAGACCAACTGAACTGGAAGGCGCTTCGCTGTGTAGCCACCCAAAGCGCCCGCTTGGTGCTGGCCCAAGCGGAATTCCAGATCATCAGTGTGCCCGGCGTAATAGGTGCCATCGTTGCAGTGGAGGAGGTAAGCATAGAAGGACATCGTGTGGGACGAGTGTTAGCGCGCGGGCTTCGACAGGCTCAGCCTGAGCGGGGGTGGGTGGGTTGTCATTGGCCGAGCAACACCCCGCGCCCCACATCCCGCGCATTGACCGCCCCGGTCAGCCCCAGCGCGGTGCGCATGTCCTGCTTGTACAGCCCGAGCATCCGCGTCAGCGCGGCCTCACCGCCCGCCGCCAAGGCCATCACCCACGGCCGCCCGACCAGTGCGGCTTTCGCGCCCAAGGCCAGTGCCTTGACCAGATCCTGCCCGCTCCGGATCCCGCCATCGACCAGCAGCGTGGTCTCGCCGCCCACCGCATCGGTAATCCGGGGCAGCATCGAGGCAGTCGAAGCCGCGCCGTCCAATTGCCGCCCGCCGTGGTTGGAGACGATCATCCCGTCGGCACCAATTGCCACCGCCTGCTTGGCATCCGCCACGTCGAGAATGCCCTTGAGCACGAGGTTGCCCTGCCACACCCCGCGCAGCCATTCGATGTCCTTCCACGTCACCGAGGGATCGAACTGGCTGCCGGTCCAGTGCAGGTAATCGCGCGGATTTTTGCTCTGCTTTACATAGCGCGCGAGGTTGCCGAAGCCGTGCGGGCCGCCCTTCAGGCCGACGTCGATTGCCCAGCCGGGGTGCAGCGCATAGTCGAGCGCGCCCGAGCGGAAATTGCCCCACCGGCCGAGCCCGCCGGACATGCCGTTGCGGATATCGCGGTAGCGCGTGCCGAGGATGGCAAGGTCGATGGTGAAGGCGAGGGTGCGCACACCCGCCGCCCAGGCCCGGTCGAGGATTTCCTGCACGATCCCGCGGTCTTTGAGCATGTAAAGCTGGAACCAGAACGGCTTGTCGCCAGTCGCGCCGAGTTCTTCCATCGTGCAAATGCCGACGGTCGAGAGGCAGAACGGGATGCCCGCCTTGTCCGCCGCGCGCTTGGCCTGAACCTCGCCGCGCCGCGCGCTCATCCCGCCCATCCCGATCGGCGCGAGCACCAGCGGCATGGCGAGTTTTTCGCCGAACAGTTCGGTCCCGCAGTCCATGTTCGAGGCGTCGACCAGCACCTTCTGGTTCAGCCGGACGGCCTCCCAGTCGGCGGTGTTGCTGCGCAGAGTGACCTCCGCGCCCGCGCCGCCATCGTAATAATCGAACAAGAACCGCGGCAGACGGCGCTCCGCCCCGCGGCGGAAATCGGCGAAGCTGGCGGGAAGAAGGTTGAGGGATTCGCCCATTAAAGCAACGCCTCGATCAACCGTGGCCCCTTGTGCGCCAGCGCATCCTTGAGCGCCTGATCGAACCCCTCCGTAGTATCGACCCGCACGGCCGGCACGCCCATCCCCTCGGACAGCTGCGACCAGTTGATCGCCGGATTCTTGAGATCGAGCATCGACAGCGCCTTGGGGCCGGGGTTCTGCACGCCCACGCGCATCAGTTCGATATTGAGGATCGCGTAGGAACCGTTGTTGAGAATGATCGTCGTGACGTCGAGCTTCTCGCGCGCCATCGTCCACAACGCCTGGAGCGTGTACATCCCTCCACCATCGGCCTGCAGCGCGATAACCTTGCGGTCCGGGCAGGCGACCGCCGCGCCGACCGCGAGCGGCAGGCCCTGGCCGATTGCGCCGCCGGTGAGCTGCAGCCAATCGTGCTGCGCCGCGCCGGCGCACATCAGCATCGAGGCGCCGCCCTGGGTCGCGCCTTCGTCCGAGATGATCGCGTTTTCGGGCAGCTGCCGGGCGAGGATCGCGCCGATGCCCGAACTGGTCAGCGCGCCGGACGCGGCATCGAAACTGGTCGGTTGCTGGACCAGCGCGGGTGCGGCCGGGGCCTCCAGCGCCGCCGCCAATGCGGAGAGCGCATGGTCCGCATCCTCGCGCAGGCTGGCGAGGCGGATCAGCTGCGCGCCTTCGGGCGAAAGCCAGCTCGGCTTGCCCGGATAGGCGAAGAACGAAACCGGCGGTTCGCTGCCGCAGAAGACGATGGTCTTGAACTCGGCCAGGAACGCCTCGGCCTGCTCGCCGAAATAGGGCAGCTTCTCCACCGCGACCCGCCCGGCTCCGCGCTGGTGGCGGGTGGCGAAGGTTTCTGCGACGAGCCGGCAACCGGTCACCGCGGCGATCCGCCCGGCATCGCGCAGGGCGCCCTCGCGCAGCGCCCGCCCGCCCAGGAACAGGCATTTCGGACCCTCGCCGCCCTTGAGCGCGGCAGCGGCGGCGGCGATTGCTTCGTCAGTTGTCTTCGCCGGTTCGGCAGGCTTGATCGGGGGCACGGCCGACGAACCGTCGGTCCAGGCGTGGTTTGCGGGCACGATCACCGTGGCGATCTTGCCGGGGTACTCCTGCGCTACGGCGAAGGCCTCGGCCCCGGCATGGGCGAGATCGCGCTCTGAGCTCGAGGTGCGCAGCCAGTCCGACATCGGCCGGGCCACGCCTTCGGTGTCCGAGGTCAGCGGCGCGTTGAAGTGCTTGTGATAGGTTGCATGCTCGCCGACCATGTTGATCACCGGGCTGCCCGCCTTCCGCGCGTTGTGCAGGTTGGCGAGGCCATTGCCGAGCCCGGGACCGAGGTGGAGCAAGGTCACCGCCGGTTTGTCCGCCATCCGCCCATAGCCATCCGCCGCGCCGGTCACCACGCCTTCGAACAGGCCCAGAATGGCGCGCATCCCGTGCTGGCGATCGACCGCCGCGACCAGCTGCATCTCCGATGTGCCGGGGTTGGCGAAGCACACTTCGACCCCGCACTCGCTCAACGTCTCGATAAAGGCTTCGGCCCCGTTCATGCGTTCGTCTCCCTATCGGGTGAAGGTAACGCGGGGAAGGCTGCGCGCAAGGCTCTAGTCGTCGGCCTTGGTGTAAGCAGGCAGGCTCAGGCCCTTGGCAATCGCCATGCCGCGCAGGGCGAACCCGGCGAGTGCGGCGAGCGGCCAGACCAGCTCGCGCGCCAGCCCCAGCGTCTGCCCCAGCGCGCAGAGCCCCGCCGAAAGCGCCGCCGCCGTCACGTAAATCTCGGGCCGCATCAGGATCGACGGGCGCCCGGCCAGCACATCGCGGATAATCCCGCCGACGCAGCCGGTAATCACTCCCATCAGCATCGCCGGGACCAGCGGCAGCCCGAACGCCAGCGCCTTGGCGGTGCCGAGCACGGTATAGGCCGCGAGGCCCGCCGCGTCGGCCCATTCGAGTAGCTTGCCCTCCCACCACTTGCGCGGGGTAAACCATGCGATCAGCGCGACGCCCAGGCACACCGGCGCGACCCATGGATCGCGCACCCAGAACACCGGCGCACCGATCAGCAGATCGCGCACCGAGCCGCCGCCGACCCCGGTGATCAGCGCGAAGAAGCTCATCGTCACGAAGGTCTGCCGCAGCCGCGCCGCGAGCAGCGCGCCGGTCAGCGCGAACACTGCGGTCCCGGCCAGATCGAGCACCTCGGGGATCTGGGGGATCGCGGCGGGCAGGCTCATCGCGCGGCCTTGCGCCGCCGGAACAGCAGCGCGCTGCCCAGTACGGCCGAAGCCAGCGCCAGTCCGCCAAACAGCCAGAGCAGCGCGTTGCTGGTATCCTCCCGGGTCTGCGGGTCCATGATGTGCAGGCCCCACATGAAATCGTAAGCGCGCCAGAACCGCGTGCGCAGTGCCAGCACCTCGCCGGTCTCGGCATCGATGTAGACATGCGTCCCGTCGGCGAAGCTTGCTTGCCACGAAGGGCGGGGCTTGCGCAGGTCGAAGGGGGCGGTCTCGGCGGTAAAGCGCCGCACCCCGGTCAGCGGACTGGTACCGGCAAAGGCGGCGGCGGCGAGCCGCTGCGCCTCGACTGCGCTGACCGGGCCGAGTTGCTCGCCGCTGCGCGCGTCATAGCGCGCCTGCGATTTGTCTGCGGCAATGACCAGCCACACCGGCTGGCCCAGTTCCTCGACCAGCACGAGCCGGTTTACGGGAACGGCAACTTGCGGCGCAATCAAGCCCGCGGTGGAGAGCGCCGCAGCCGGGCGGCGCAGCGCCTCACCGCGCACATCCTCGATCGGGCGCGCGGCCATGAACAGGCCTGAGACCAGCCACAGCAGCACCGGCAGCGCGGCGATCCAGCCGAGCCAGATGTGCCACCGGGCAAAGCGCTGCATCCACCGGCGGCGCGGGCGCCCCGGCCGGTCGGGCGCAGCGATGTCCCCGGTCATGCCCCGCCTATTCCTCGATCAGTTCTTCGAACCGGGTCTTGAGCGCGAGGATGCGCTGGGCGGCTTCGGTATAAGTCGCCACCTCGTCGCGGCGGGTGTTGCCGCGGGCTTCCTTGGCGGCTTCGACATAGCCTTCCATATCGGCATCGAGCGCATCGACGATCATCTCGAGTTCGTCCTGGTTCAGCTTGATTGAGACGGTGTCGGCCACGAATGAAGTCCTTTGTGCACGGGTTGTCGTGCCGCCATAGCCGCGCGAAGCCGCCGGGGAAATGGCGATTGCACCAATTTGCCGCTTAACGGACCAGCTGGATGCTCGCCCGCCCGGTTCCCCAGACGGGCAGGTACAGCCCGTTGCCCGCGGCCTTGAGCGAACCGGTTCGCACGTTCTGGATGTCGGCGCGGATCAGCATGTTGCCGGCGCGCGTGTCCGCGATGGCGCGATCGATCTTGCCGAGCAACTTGTCGTAATCCTTGGTGAAATTCTGCGCCAAAGCCTCGGCAATTGTGTCCGAAAAGGCCGGGGTGTTGGCGAGCTTTAAGAGCAGGTTGGTCCCGGTGCTGTCGGTGGCGCCGTCGACCGTAACCTCGGTAAAGCGCACTTCGCGGGTGTTGGGCGGGTTGACCGGGAGCCCGGTCAACCAGATCGTGCCATGCGAATTGGTGGTCTTGCGGTCCGCTTCGAGCGCGGTGAATTCCAGTCCGACCGCGATCCGGCCATTGTCGGTGCCATAAGTGGTGACCTTGCCGAACCGGACGAACACCTCGCCATACCCGGGAACCGCAAACGGCCGCGCCGAGCGCTTGACCAAGGCTTTGGCAATCACCGGCTCAAGCTCGGCGTAATCGGCGGTGACGGGGACATAGAACTGCAGTTGGCCGGCATCGGCGGCCAAGGGCCGCAAGCGCGGCAGCGGGATCCGCGCCGGATCGGCGGGCCGATCGCCGACGAAGGTCTCTGTCAGCGCCTTCATTCCCAGGTCCAGCACCAGCTGGCGGCCCTGCACCGAATAGCCGCCGTACTGCAATTCCTGCGGGGTCACGCGCATCCACACCGGCGGATTGTCACGGTTGAGCAGCAACGAGGTGAAGGCCGAGTTCCACGAGTTCTCGATCTGCTGGCGGAACTGGAGCCTGGCGATTTCGCGCGGCAGGGTCTGCTCCAGCTTGGCGACCACGCCTTGCAGCTTGGCGTCGGCCTTGCTGGTCAGCACAATGTGCTTGCCCATGAAATCGACTGCGGGTTCCTGCGTCCAGTCATAGGCGATGTCGACCTTGCCGCGCAGCGACCAGTCGGCGGCAAGGTCGAGGTGGACGATCGCGCGGACCTGCGCGCGCGCGGTGGCGGTTTCCTGCTTGACCAGGCCGCCCACGTCGCGCGCGTGGATCACCGCGCTGATCGGCATGGTGACCACGATGTCGCGCCCGCTGCCCGAGATTGCCATTGGCCCGCGCACCACTTGGCCGACCAGCCGGCAATGCAGCGTCGGGGTCTTGATCTTGACGAACACGACCTTGACCTTGCGGCTCGGCACGCAGACCTGTCCGGGCTGGTCGATGGTCCACAGCTGGCGCGGAATTTCGCGTTCGAGCGCGGCGGACAGCGCGGCAAGATCGGCGGCGATCGGCACCGCGATGATCGAGCTTTGCGGTTCGCTTTTGATCGTGTCGGTCGCGCGCGGCGGGGCGCCGCCGGGTCCCTTGCACGCCGCGATGCCCAGCGCGAGCAGTGCCGCAATCGCCCAATTCCGCATGATCGATTCGCCCTGTTGCGCCCCTAAGGCCACAAACGCGCGAACGCCGACCGCCGTTCCCGGGGGGTGGAGCGCCTAGATGTGGATCGGCTTGCCGGTCACGCCCATCGCGGCTTCCTTGATCGCCTCGCTGTGGGTCGGGTGAGCGTGGCAGGTGTAGGCGATGTCCTCACTCGTTGCGCCGAATTCCATCGCGACGCAGGCCTCGGCGATCATCGTGCCGGCGACGCTGGCGATGGCCCAGACGCCGAGCACTTTGTCTGTCCTGGCATCGGCGATGATCTTCACGAAACCGTCGGGTTCGTGATTGGTCTTGGCCCGGCTGTTGGCGAGCATCGGGAACTTGCCGACCTTGATCTCGCCCAGTTCCTTGGCTTGATCTTCGGTCAGCCCGACCCCGGCGATTTCGGGCCAGGTATAGACCACGCCCGGGATCACCGCGTGATTGACGATGCCGGTGAGGCCCGCGATGTTTTCGGCCACCGCAATGCCCTCGTCCTCGGCCTTGTGCGCGAGCATCGGACCGGGGATGACATCGCCGATCGCCCAGACGCCGGGGACCGACGTGCGGAAATCGTGATCGATTTCGATCTGCCCGCGGGCGTTGGGAGCAAGCCCGATCGCGTCGAGGCCGAGGCCTTCGGTGTTGGGACGGCGGCCGATCGAAACCAGCACGCAGTCCGCTTCCAGTTTTTCGCTCGCGCCGCCCGCAGCCGGTTCTAGCGTCAGCGTCGCCTTGCTGCCCTTGACGCTCACCCCGGTCACCTTGGTCCCGAGCCGCAGCGTCATGCCCTGCTTCTTGAAGATTTTGGCGGCTTCCTTGCGAATATCCATGTCCATGCCGGGGAGCAGCTGGTCGAGGAATTCGACCACGATCACTTCCGCGCCAAGCCGCCGCCAGACCGAACCCAGCTCCAGCCCGATCACCCCGCCGCCGATCACCACCATCCGCCCCGGAACCTTGGGCAATTCGAGCGCGCCGGTGCTGTCGACCACTACCTTCTGGTCGATGGTCACGCCGGGCAGGGGGGTGACGCTCGATCCGGTGGCGATCACGATGTTCTTGGCGCGGAATGACTTACCGGCCACTTCTACCGTGTCAGCCGAAGTGAAAGTGGCATAGCCCTTGAGCCAATCGACCTTGTTCTTCTTGAACAGGAACGCGATCCCGCCGGTCAGCTGCTTCACCGCATCGAGCCGCTGCGCGTGCATCGCGGGCAGGTTGAGTTTGGGCGTAACCTCGACCCCCATCATCGCCATCGTCCCGTTTGCCGCGGCATCGAAATATTCCGATGCATGGAGCAACGCTTTCGAGGGAATGCACCCGACATTGAGGCAAGTCCCGCCCAGCGTCTCACGCCCTTCGGCGCAGGCAGTCTTGAGCCCAAGCTGCGCCGCGCGGATCGCCGCGACATAGCCGCCGGGGCCGGAACCGATGATCAGGACGTCGTAATCGTAGTCTTGATTTGTCATAGCTCAATCCACGTATTTTAGAATCAAGGGGCCACCAATACGAACTTGCCCTCTATATTTTTCAGAGAGTTGTTCGCTCATGCTCGGATCAAGCTTGATTGCCAATGCACAGTCATCGCGCGCCTTTTGTTTCTCATTCTGAGTTCGCCATGCAGAACAGCGCTTTGCGTAAAGGTCTGCTCGATCAGGCGCGACTTCAATTGCCCGATTCAATAAAGACATATAGGTTGCCCCATCTCTTTCCATAAGTGCGATCCCCGCTCTTTGAATCAATCCATCGAGATTTTTGGGGTCTATTTCTAGAGCTCTGTCGAAATCTGCCCGCGCCAACGGAATATTGCGCACCAGCAAATTGGCCATACCTCTATTGAAATAGGCATCGGCCGAATTGGGTCGAAATTTAATGACATTATTGAAGTCCGTTAAAGCGGCATCAAAATTCCTTGTGAGGACATAAAGGATGCCTCGCCTTGTCGTCGGGAGAATCCAATTTGGCTGACGACTGATTGCCTCAGAATAATCTGAGATCGCCCTTGGATAATCGCCTTTCGATTCCCAAGCTTTTCCGCGGTTGACGTAAAGAACCTGATGCTGAAATCCGATGAGTGCCTCGCTGAAGTCAGCAATCGCGAGGTCGTATTCGCCAGCCCGATGGTGGGCCATCCCCCGAGAGTTGAGATAGATGCCGCGCTGCTCGGCGCTCAGGCCCTGAAGGGTCAGGGCCTTGGTACAGGCCTTTATCAAAAGACCATTTTCGCTCGACCCAGAGATACAGTCCTTCAGATCCTGATCGGAGACATCGGCATGGGCAGGTACAGCTGCGATGAGTGCGAACGCAGTGAAAAGAAGCGCGAGTCGATCAAGCACAGTCAATACCTCTTATTCTTCGCAACGGACGCGAAAGCCCTAAATCTACAAATCGATCAACAGCCGCGTCGGATCTTCGATCGCTTCCTTGATGGTCTTGAGCGCCGTCACTGCCTCGCGCCCGTCGATCAGGCGGTGGTCGTAGCTGAGCGCGAGGTACATCATCGGGCGGATCACGATCTGGCCGTCACGCACGACCGGGCGGTCCTCGATCCGGTGGAGGCCGAGCACCGCGCTCTGCGGCGGGTTGATGATCGGGGTGGACATGAGGCCGCCGAAAACGCCGCCGTTCGAAATGGTGAAGGTCCCGCCCTGCATGTCGGCCAGCGACAGGCTGCCATCCTTGGCGCGGCGGCCGAGGTCGCCGATCGCCTTTTCGATATCGGCAAAGCCCATCGTATCGACATTGCGCACCACCGGCACGACCAACCCGTTGGGGGCCGAGACCGCGACTGACAGGTCGACATAAGGGAAGTAGACGATCTCATCGCCCTGGATCTGGGCGTTGACCGAGGGGAAGTCCTTGAGCGCCAGGCAAGCCGCCTTGGCGAAGAAGCTCATGAAGCCGAGCTTCACGCCGTGCTTCTTCTCGAACGCGTCCTTGAACTTGTCGCGCGCGGCGATCACCGCGCTCATGTCGCAATCGTTGAAGGTGGTGAGCAGCGCAGCGGTATCCTGGGCTTCCTTCAGCCGCTTGGCGATGGTCTGGCGCAGGCGGGTCATCTTGACGCGCTCTTCGCCGCGCTGACCTGGCGCGGGGGCTTCGACAGGCTCAGCCTGAGCGGGGGTTGAGTTTGCGGCGGGAGCAGGCGCGGCGGTCTTGGCCTGTGCGGCGGCGACTACGTCTTCCTTGGTCAGACGGCCGTCCTTGCCAGTGCCCTTGATGGTGGCGGGGTCGATCCCGGCTTCGAGCACCGCGCGGCGTACCGCGGGTGAGAGCGAGGTGGCAGCATCGCTGGCGGCGGTCTTGGCCAGAACGGCTTCGGGCGCGGGCTTGGTGTCGGCGGGCGGCGCAGGCTCGGCGTCCTTGCGCACGGCCACCGGCTCGGCCCCGGCGGCAGGCGAGCCGTCCTCGATCGTTGCAATCACTGCGCCGACCGCGACGTTGTCGCCGACCTTGGCGATCTGCTGGCCCATTACACCCGCGACCGTGGCGGTCACCTCGATCGCGACCTTGTCGGTCTCAAGGCTCGCAATCGGCTCATCGAGTGCGACCGCTTCGCCAGGCTGCTTGAGCCATTCGCCGATGGTCGCTTCGGCGACCGATTCGCCCAGTACGGGGACTTTGACTTCAGTGGACATTCTCAGATTCCCATTTCCCAATCCCGTTCGTGCTGAGCTTGTCGCACTGCTCTTCACTTTCAAGGTCGGACAAGAAGTACAATCCTTCGACAAGCTCAGGACGAACGGAGATAGGTAAGGCTAGACTTTCTTTCGTCGTCGGATTTCGGAGCGGACCGACAAGCCGAGCGCGTTGCTGACCAATGCGCCCTGTTCGCTCTGGTGGCGCGTGGCGAGCCCGGTGGCGGGCGAGGCGCTGGCAGTCCGGCCGGCATAGCGCGGGCGAGTGACCGGGGCCTTGGCCGCGATCAGCGATTCCTCGATGTAGGGTTCGACGAAGAACCACGAACCGTTGTTGCGCGGTTCTTCCTGGCACCAGACGACATCTTCGAGCCCCGGCATCCGCGCCAGCCGTGCCGCCAGCGGCTCGCCCGGGAAGGGATAGAGCTGCTCGAGCCGGATGATCTGGGTGTCGGACATTTCGGCCGCGTCACGCGCTTCCATCAGGTCATAGGCGACCTTGCCCGAGCACAGGATGACCCGCTTGGTCTTGGCATCCTCCGCGCCGCCCCGGTCCGACAGGATCCGCTTGAAATGCGCCTGGCCGATGAACTCCTGAGCCTCGCTCTTGGCCATCGGGTGGCGCAGCAGCGATTTGGGGGACATGATCACCAGCGGCTTGCGGAACGGGCGGTGCATCTGGCGGCGCAGCACGTGGAAATAGTTGGCCGGGCTGGTGATGTTGCAGACCTGGATATTGTCCTGCGCGCACAGCTGCAGGAACCGTTCGAGCCGCGCCGAGCTGTGTTCGGGGCCCTGGCCTTCGTAGCCGTGCGGCAGCAGCAGCACGAGGCCATTGGCGCGCAGCCACTTCGATTCCGAGCTGGCGATGTACTGGTCGATCACGATCTGCGCGCCGTTGGCAAAATCGCCGAACTGCGCTTCCCACAGCACCAGCGATTTGGGATCGGCGCTGGCATAGCCGTATTCGAACCCGAGCACGCCGTATTCGCTAAGCGTGGAATCGTGCACCTCAAAGCGCCCGTGCGGCACGGCCATCAGCGGCACATATTTGTGCTCGTCGGTCTGATCGACCCACACCGCGTGGCGCTGGCTGAAGGTGCCGCGGCCCGAATCCTGGCCCGATAAGCGCACGTTGAAGCCTTCGGAGCACAGGCTGCCGAACGCCAGCGCTTCGGCGGTGGCCCAGTCGAACCCGGCACCGCTGGCAAACATCTCGCGCTTGGCGTCGAGCACCCGGCCGAGCGTCTTGTGGATGGTCAGGCCTTCGGGAACTGTGGTCAGCGTGCGGCCGAGGCTGTCGAACAGCTTGGCCTCGATCCCGGTGGGCACATTGCGCCGCGCGGTTTCGGGGTCGGCGGGCTTGTTAAGCCCGGTCCAGCGCCCGGCGAACCAGTCCGCTTCATTGGCCTTGTAGCCCTTCGAGGCTTCGAACTCAGCCTCAAGCACCGCGACGAAGCGCATCGCCTCTTCGCCGGCCCAATCCTTGTCGATCACGCCTTGCTGCACCAGCCGCGCCGCATAAAGCGCGCTGACCGGCGGATGCGCGCGGATTTTCTGGTACATCAGCGGCTGGGTGAAGCCGGGCTCGTCGCCCTCGTTGTGGCCAAACCGGCGGTAGCACCACATATCGACGACGATATCGCGGCCGAAGGTCTGGCGGTAATCGATCGCCAGCTTGCAGGCGAAAGTCACCGCTTCGGGGTCATCGCCGTTGATATGGATGATCGGCGCCTGGATGCCCTTGGCGACGTCCGACGGGTAAGGCGAGCCGCGCGAGAATTGCGGGCTGGTGGTGAAGCCGATCTGGTTGTTGATCACGAAGTGGATGCAGCCGCCGGTGTTGTATCCCTTGACGCCCGAGAAGCCGAAGCACTCCCACACGATGCCTTGCCCGGCGAAAGCCGCGTCGCCGTGGATCAGTACGGGCAGCACCGTCTTGTGCTTGTCCTTGCCGATATCGTCACGGAACACCTGCTGCGCGCGGGCCTTGCCGAGCACGATCGGGTCAACCGTTTCGAGGTGGCTGGGGTTGGGGACCAGACTCATGTGCACCTTGATCCCGTCGAATTCACGGTCGGTGCTGGTGCCGAGGTGGTACTTGACGTCGCCCGAGCCGCCGACGTCTTCGGGATTGGCGGTGCCGCCCGAAAATTCGTGGAAGATCACGCGGTATGGCTTGGCGAGGACATTGGCGAGCACGTTCAAACGCCCGCGGTGGGCCATCCCGTAAACGATTTCCTTGACCCCGCGCGAGCCGCCGTACTTGATCACCGCTTCGAGCGCCGGGATCATCGATTCGCCGCCATCGAGCCCGAAGCGCTTGGTCCCGACGTACTTTTTGCCGAGGAATTTCTCGTATTGCTCGCCGCGGATGACCGCGCCGAGGATCGCCTTCTTGCCCTCGGGGGTGAAGTCGATCGACTTGTCACCGCCCTCGATCCGGTCCTGCAGGAAGCGGCGCTCCTCCACATCGGAAATGTGCATGTATTCAAGACCGACCTTGCCGCAGTAATTGCGTTTCAGGATGTCGACCAGCTCGCGCACGGAGGCCCATTGCAAGCCGAGCGTGCCGCCCAGATAGACCTTGCGGTCGAGCGCTTCGCCGGTGAAACCGTGATATTCGGGCGACAGATCGACCGGCAATTCCTGCTTCGCCAGCCCGAGCGGATCGAGATCGGCGGCAAGGTGCCCGCGCACGCGGTAAGTGCGTACCAGCATCATCGCGCGGATCGAATCCCCGGCGGCGAGCTCGATTGACTTGGCGTCCAGTGGCGCGCCGGCCTTGGCCGCGGCGGCCTTGATCACCACCTGCATCGCGGTGGGATCCATCGCCTTCGTGAAGTCGTCTTCCGCGGTGCGCCACGCAGGACGCGCCCATGACGGGCCCGGCTGCGGGCCCGAGTCAGCAGCGTCGGGGAGGAAATCGTGAAGTTCGTTACCCATAATCTCTGTTCCAATCCCCCTCCCCGGCGGGGAGGGGCAACGAGACTTGGCAGCGTGCTGCCTTGTCGCAGTGGGGTGGGTTCCCGCCCATAGCGCAGAACCCCCACCCCAACCCCTCCCCACCGGGGAGGGGCTTTACTTAAGTCACGCCAGCTCTTTGAGCAGCGCGTCGAGTGACACGCCAAGCTCGCTGGGTGAAGGCGAAACGCGAATGCCGGCGGCTTCCATCGCGGCGATCTTGTCCTCGGCACCGCCCTGGCCGCCCGAGACAATCGCGCCGGCGTGGCCCATGCGGCGGCCCGGAGGCGCGGTGAGGCCAGCGATGAACCCGACCATCGGCTTTTTGCGCCCGCGCGCGGCTTCGTCGCGGAGGAACTGCGCGGCTTCCTCTTCGGCCGAGCCGCCGATTTCGCCGATCATGATGATCGACTTGGTCGCATCGTCGGCGAGGAACAGCTCGAGCATGTCGATGAAGTTGGTCCCGTTGACCGGATCGCCGCCGATGCCGACTGCGGTGGTCTGGCCCAGCCCGATCTGGGTGGTCTGGAACACCGCTTCATAGGTCAGCGTGCCTGAGCGGCTGACCACGCCGACCGACCCCGCCTTGAAGATCGAACCGGGCATGATCCCGATCTTGCATTCGTTGGGGGTGAGCACGCCGGGGCAGTTGGGGCCGATCAGGCGGCTCTTGCTGCCCGACAGCGCACGCTTGACCCGGACCATGTCGAGCACCGGAATCCCTTCCGTGATGCACACGATCAGCTCGATCCCGGCGTCGATCGCCTCAAGGATCGCATCGGCCGCGCCCGGCGGCGGCACGTAAATGCAGCTGGCAGTCGCGCCGGTCGCCGCCTTGGCCTCGGCCACGCTATCGAACTGCGGCAGCCCGATGTGGACCTGGCCGCCTTTGCCCGGCGTAACCCCAGCAACCATCTGCGTCCCGTAATCGAGCGCGGCCTGGGTGTGGAAGCTGCCGGTCGCGCCGGTCATGCCCTGGGTGATGACCTTGGTGGCCTTGTTGACGAGGATGCTCATTATTCGCCTCTCTTTTGGGCCATCAAGCCCATGATTCTATTGACTTCAATTCAATGCAGTCTGGTGGACTTTTCGGTGATAAACCGGATGCCGGACATTCCGCTAAGGATTACCTCAAGCCCACCAGCCGGAAAATATGCGTACTCGAATCTGCTGTTGTCGAGCGGGGCATTTTTGCGCCACGACAGCATGATGTTGCCGCTGCCAAGACTATTGTCACGACTTGCCGGATTGCCGAACAGTCGCTCGACTTCGACACCTGGAATGCTGCGCGTCTCGTCAATATCGTAGATCTGGCAGCCGACGTTGAATTCTTCCCGGGAGCGTTCCTCGTACAGGAAGGCGTACAGCATTTCACCGGCTGCAACCTTCGTGAAGACTGCGGAGCGAATCTTCGCGCCACCTTCTTTCGACATGGCAGTCAGGTCATTGACCCGCTTTGCCAAGGATGATCGCTTAGCAGGCGAGGTGAGCTGCCAGCCTTTGGATTTAGCCCGAGAAACAGTATCATCGAGTGCAATCAAACCAGAGCAAAGACCGCGTACTTCCTCAAACACGCCTGCTGCCGGGTAGACATCAGGCGGAGCAGCAGCAGTCGAAGTGGCTGCTGCAAGCAGAAGGAGTTGGGCGGCGATCAAGCTTAGCCCAGGCTCGGCTCAATGCCCTTGCAGGCCACCAGCAGTTCCTTGACCGCATCGACGCTGACTTGCAGCCCGGCCTTGTCCTCGGCGTCGAGTTCGATTTCAATGATCTTCTCGACCCCGCCCGCGCCGATCTGCACCGGCACACCGACGTACAGCCCATCGAGCCCGTATTGCCCGCTGACATGCGCCGCGCA
Organism: Novosphingobium sp.; assembly: GCA_031410955.1. Lineage (GTDB taxonomy): Bacteria > Pseudomonadota > Alphaproteobacteria > Sphingomonadales > Sphingomonadaceae > Novosphingobium. The sequence continues at coordinate 16,319 of JANOAD010000087.1, forward strand.
GGGGAGGATGCGTTTCTGGTCATTGAGGTAGGCCTCGGCCATCGCGATGCCGCTTGCGGCCGGCGCGTAGAACGCCGAGCCGGTGCCGAGTAGCGCGACAATTTCACCGCCGCCGCCCCGCGTGCGCTTGACGATCGCGTCGATCTTGTCCTGCGAGCTGAGCCCCATTTTAACCAGATCAGGCACCGGGATGCCGTTGACGGTCGAATAGCGCACCACCGGCACCATCGTGTCGCCGTGGCCGCCGAGCACGAAGGTGTTCACGTCGCGCACCGAAACCTGGAATTCGTCGGCGATGAAGTGGCTGAACCGCGCCGAATCGAGCACGCCGGCCATGCCGACCACCATGTGATGCGGGAGGCCCGAGAACTCGCGCAAGGCCCAGACCATCGCGTCGAGCGGGTTGGTGATGCAGATCACGAATGCGCCCGGCGCGTTGTTCTTGATGCCTTCGCCGACTGCCTTCATCACCTTGAGGTTGATGCCCAGCAGGTCGTCGCGGCTCATCCCCGGCTTGCGCGCAACCCCGGCGGTGACGATGATCACATCGGCCCCGGCGATGTCCTTGTAATCGTTCGATCCGGTGATCCTGGCATCGAACCCTTCAACCGGGCCGCACTGCGACAGATCGAGCGCCTTGCCCTGCGGCACGCCTTCGACCACATCGAACAGGACGATATCGCCCAGTTCCTTCTGCGCGGCGAGGTGAGCCAAGGTGCCGCCGATGTTGCCGGCGCCGATGAGGGCGATCTTCTTGCGGGCCATGTGGAGGCGATGTCCTTATTCCGGGCGCGGGATCGAAAATAAGCGACAGGTAAGGCCCGCACATCCCGCGAGGAGCAAGGGCCGCCCGATGAATTGACGGCAGCCCTAAGCCGGTAAAATGACGATTGCAAGGCAGGAAAGGTGCGTAGTCGGGCTTTATGTTTGCGAATGGTTCTCAATTGCAATAAGGCTTTGGAGCGCAGTAAGATGCTGCCACTTTCACCTTCACCTTGATGGGGGAAGGATACGCAGACTTGCGAGCTTGCTCGCTAGTCGGAGTTGGGTGGGGGTGATCTCGCCGTGAAGAGCAGCCGTTGGGGCCTGCGCACCCCCATCCAACTGCGCCTAGGCTCGTCCCTCGCCAAGGCTGCGTATCCTTCCCCCATCAAGGGGGAAGCGACATACGTTAACGCCCGATGCGCCGCGCCAGCCCCCGCGCCCGCCGTGCGTCGAGCGCGCGGCAGATCTCGAGCCAATGGTCGCGCTGCGCCAGATCGCCCGCAAGCGTCGCGGCCTCGGCGCGTTCGGCGGCGTCTTGCGCCGCGCGCAGCCCGTGCTCGGCGAAGTGCAGCAAGGCATTGCGCAGCACCAGATCGCGTTGCGGGGCATCGCCGTTGTCGTTGGCGGGGGTGCGGCTGATCCGGGCCAGTCCCGCGCGGCTCAGAGTTACCGGAGCATGGAGGTGACGGGCGGCGGCATAGCGGATGGTCATTCTGGGGGCCTGCGACTTGTTATCGTTGGCGAGGGTTATAGCGCGACGGCGCTAAGCCTCTGTTCTACGATATGGTTTCCGTCTGTTTACCAACGACGGCTGACCGTATTATCCGCCCGGCTGGGCGATCCACTGGCCGGATTTCTCGTATTCGGGTTTGACCCCGTGATTGCCGGGCAGAGCTTCGCCGCTGTATTGCTTGTCGCCGCCGCGGTTCTGCACTTCGGCGGAATAACGCGGCGCGGGGCCAGGGGTGGCGGGCGCACCAGGAGCTTCGCCGCCCGGTACACCGCCACCCGACGCGGTCTTGAACCCGCTGTCGTAGGCGCGCTGCAGCGCCAGCGGATCGAGCACCGGATCGGGCAGCTTGTCGGCCCTGGCATCGCGCGGGTGCGGCGCGGCGAGCGGCTCGCCGCCGCCATAGGCGAAGCGGAAGGTGGCCGAATCCCCGGCGCGGCCCATCATCCCGTAGAAGCGGTGGGCGCCGATCGAGGTGATGAAGTTCAGGCTGGGTGCCCAGTACGGGTGCACCGCATTGGTATGGTAATGCGTGGCGAGGCCGACGCTGCTTTCGACATAGCCCGACAGCGCTGCTTCCGCGACCTGCCGCGCGCGTTCCCAGAAGAACTTGCTCGGCACCCGGGCCAGGCTGCCATCGCAAGTGAAGCTGAACTGGCACCCGGTGCTGCGCTCGCTGCCCTGATAGACCACCCCGCAGACGGTGTTGGGATAGGCCGGGTGTGCGACGCGGTTCAAGACCACTTGCGCCACCGCGCGCTGGCCCTGGTCGGGCTCGCTCGCCGCTTCGTAATAGACCGCGGCGGTCAGGCATTCGACCGCGCGGCTGCGGTCGACGCCCGAATTGTCGATCCGCATCGCCCGGGCGATCGGACCGTTGGCAAGGCCGATGCCCACCAGGTCGATGCCCTCGCTCGCTTCTGCTTCGGCACCGGGCAGCGGCGTGGGCGCGATGTAGTAATAGGCTGAGCCGGGGAAGCTGCTGCCCAGCTGCTCGAACGGCATCGGATCGGCGGTGAACTGGCTATCGCCTGCATCGCCGATCCCGAACGCGCGCCACGGTGCCGGGCTGGCGAGCGCCGGCACGGCAACCGCTGCGAGCAGCACAAGCAGGAAGCGCCACCCGCGATGCCGCCGCGCCCGCCGCGTACCCAAAGTCGGCACCCGCGCACGGCGCAGCAGCAGCGCGCAGTCGCGCGGGCGGGGCTCGTAGGGCAGGGTGGGCAAAAGCTTCATTCGTTCCTTCGTCGCTACGCGCCTTCGCGCGTAAGCCCTGATGACGGTTCTGCGCCACCGCGCCGAACGCGCCGTGCCGCAGCGGGACATTCCTCGCGCATAGTCCTTACGGGTTAAGATTGGGTCTCAATGCATGCGGTTCGGCTGCACAAAGCCCCTCCCCGGCGGGGAGGGGGAAGAAGGTTGCCTGTACCGGTGGCCGCGCGTAGAGGCTCCGGCGTGTCATGGGTTGTCTGCGCAAGCAGGCTGAAAAGGGAAGGAGGTGAAGCGCCTCCGCTGCCCCCGCAACTGTGACCGGGGAGTGCCGCTCCATCATGCCACTGGTTCAGGCCGGGAAGGCGGGGCGGCGCGCTGATCCGGGAGCCAGGAGACCTGCCGATGACCGTCGTTCCGCAGCCGGGCGGGGTGTACCGGGTGCAAGCAGGGCCGCGCGAATTCGTGCGCGTCCTCCGCCTTGAACGGCATTTGTTCAAGTGTGGAGAATATTGCGTGAAATATCTGTTATTGTTGAGTTGTTCGATGGTTCTTGCTTCGCCTGCCTGGGCGCAAGGAAGGAAGCCGATGACTTCTGTTGGTGTAACCATCCTTGACAAGGACGGGAATTACGGTGGGCAGGTCGACGGAGCGGTTTCGCTACCCGACGACGAAATCACGGTGACTGCCACCGGCCTGTGGGATCGCCGGGACAAGATCGGCCAGTCAATATCGGTGGTTACCGCCGACCAATTGGAGGCGATTCAAGGGCCCGACCTGACCCGCGTGCTCGAACGCGTGCCCGGCGTGTCGCTGGCGCGCAGCGGCGGGCTTGGCAGCCAGACCAGCCTGTTCGTGCGCGGGGCCAATTCGGAACAACTGCTGGTCACCATTGACTGGGTGCGGGTCGAGGACACCGCTGCCCCGTCGGGCGGGTTCGATCTTGGCACGCTGCTGTCGGGCGGGGTGACCCGGATCGAACTGCTGCGCGGCTCGAACAGTCTGGCCTGGGGTTCGGACGCAATCGGCGGGGTGCTGGCGATCACCACCGACACCGGTTCAGGCGAACGCGCCAGCATCGAATATGGCGCGCACGATACGCTCGATGCCAATGCCAGCCTTGGCCTGAGCGGCGAACGCTATGGCCTGGGCTTCTCGGGCGGTTACACCCGCAGCGACGGCATTTCGGCCTTTGCCGGGGGCAGCGAGGCCGATCCGTTCCGCCAGTGGCACGTCAATGCGCGCGCGTCAGCCAACCTGAGCGATGCGCTGAAACTGGTCGCCGCCGGACGTTATGCCGACAGCAAGATCGATTTCGATGGGTATCAGTTCGTCTTTCCATACGCCTTTATCGACACTCCCGAATACCAGACCACCAAGCAGGGCTCGGGCCGGGTGGGCATTGAATACAGCGGTAACGCCTTGAATCTGGCGGGCGGGGTCGCGCTGTCCGACACGCGCCGGGCTTACTACGATCCGACCTACGGCACCGCGCCGAACTTCAATACGGCCGGGCGCAGCGTGCATGCCAACCTGACCGGGCGGGCCGACCTTGCCGAGCACTGGAGCCTCGATTTCGGCGGCGATGCCGACTGGTCGCGGTTTTCGACCACCTTCGATCCCCGCCAGACCGCGCGGATCATCGGCGCGCATGCCTTGCTCGGTTATCATGGCGAGCGGCTCAACCTGACCGCCGGGGCGCGGATCGATGACCATGACCGGTTCGGCAGCCACACCACACTGGGGGCCAATGGCAGCTTCGCTCTGGGCAATGGCTGGCGGCTGCGCGCGTCGTGGGGGCAGGGTTTCAAGGCCCCGACGCTGAGCCAGCTTTACGGCTATGGCGGCAATGCCTTGCTCAATCCCGAAACCAGCGAAGCGTTCGATGGCGGGATCGAATACGGTCAGCGCAACGCGGCATTCCACCTGTCCGCCACCGCGTTCCGCCGCGATAGCCGCGACCTGATCGACTACGTCTATCCGGCTGGCTATTTCAACATCAGCCGCGCCCGCGCGCAGGGGTTCGAACTGGAAGGCTCGGCGCGCCTTGATGGCAATTTCACAGTCTCCGCTGCGTACACCTACCTTGAGGCGACCAACCGCGGCACGGGCAAGGATCTGGCCCGCCGCCCGCGCAACATGGTGAGCGTCGCGGCCGACTGGACCACCCCGCTGCACGGCCTCAAGCTGGGTGCCGATCTGCGGCTGGTCAGCGATAGCTTCGACGATCGCGGCAATTTCACCCGGCTCGATGGCTATGGCCTGCTGACCCTGCGCGCGAGCATGGCGCTCGGCGAGCATCTGGAGCTTTACAGCCGGGTCGAGAATGTGACCGACAAGGCCTATCAGACAGTCGCTGGCTACGGCACTTACGGGCGTTCGGCCTATGGCGGGGTTAGGGTGACGTGGTGATCCGCCAACAAATCCTCCCCATCGACTAGCGATGGGGAGGTGGCATTCGCGCAGCGAATGACGGAGGGGTCACGACCTCCGTGCCATTGCCCCTCCGTCAGCGCTTCGCGCTGACACCTCCCCATCGCAAGTCGATGGGGAGGATCATGTTATCTCTTCCCCTCCTCCTCACCGCCTGTGCATCTCCCCCACAGAGCCCCGCCACAAACACCATCGTCAGCCTCAACCCCTGCACCGATGCAATCCTCGCCGAGGTTGCCGATCCGCAGCAAATCGCCGCGCTGTCCAGCTACAGCAGCGATCCCGCGGCGAGTTCGATGGATGTGGCCAAGGCGCGGCGGTTCAGGGCGGTCAGCGGCTCGGCTGAGGAAGTTGCGGCGATGCAGCCGGCGCTGGTGATTGGCAGCACCTTCACTGCTCCGGCGGCGCGTTCCGCCTTTGCGCGAATGGGCTTGCGGTTTGCCGAGTTTGGCGTTGCGGCAACGGTCGAGGAAAGCAAGGCTCAGGTGCGCGAGATCGCCTCTTTGGCCGGGCATCCCGAGCGGGGCGACCTGCTCAATGCTCAAATCGACGCTGCGCTTGCCCAGGCCGCGCCGCCGCCGGGTGCGCCAGTCCCCGCGATCGTGTGGCAATCGGGCGGCATGGTGCCGGGGCAGGGGACCTTGATCGCCGACCTGCTCGCCCGGACCGGGTTTACCAACGCCTCTGCATTGCGTGGCCTCAACCAGGCCGATCTGCTCCCGCTCGAACAGATGCTCGCCGCGCCGCCGCGGGTGATATTCACTGCGGGCAATCCGCTGGCGAACGAGGACCGGATGTTGGCGCATCCGGCCTTGCGCGCTTTGATTGGCACCTTGCGCGCGCCGCTCGATCCCGCACTGCTGTGGTGCGGCGGGCCGAGCATCCCAAGGACGGTGGCGCGGTTGGCGCAGGTGCGGCGGGATATTGGTCGAACCTCATCACGTGTGCTTCGACAGGCTCAGCATGAGCGGTTGTGGTAATCACCCCAAAACCCGCTCAGCCTGAGCCTGTCGAAGGCCACGCGCCAACCGGGCCGCTTAAAATGACCCGGCCGGTCGCCTGGCTGCTGGTCGCGCTGGCCATCGCTTTCCCGCTCACGCTGCTCGCCGGCCGGGTGTGGATCGATCCGATCGCCAGCCCGGTGCCCAACGCCCTCATCATCCTGACCGAACTGCGCCTGCCGCGCAGCGTTTTGGCGCTGGTGCTCGGCGCGGGGCTCGGCGCAGCGGGCGCGGCGATGCAGGGCTATCTGCGCAATCCGCTCGCCGATCCGGGACTGTTCGGGATCGCGCCCGGCGCGGCATTGGGCGCGGTGCTCAGCTTCTGGACGGGCCTTGCGGGCACGCAGTGGCTGCTGCCGCTGTTCGCCCTGCTCGGCGCGGGCAGCGCGATGGCCTTGCTCAGCCTGATCGCCGGGCGCAGCGGCTCGGCGCTGCTGTTCACGCTTGCGGGGATGATGATCGCCAGCCTTGCAGGCGCAATGATGAGCCTCGCCATCAGCCTCTCGCCCACGCCCTTTGCCATGTCCGAGATCGTCACCTGGCTGATGGGCGCGCTGAGCGACCGCAGCTGGAACGACGTGGCGATCGCCGCGCCCTTGACGCTGGCCGGGATCGCGGTGCTGCTGCGCGCTGGGCCGGCGCTCGATGCGCTGACGCTGGGCGAACAGGCCGCGCGTTCGCTCGGACTCGATCCGCGGCGGCTGCAATGGCTGATGATCGGCGGGATCGGGCTGACCGTCGGCGCGAGCGTCGCGGCAGCGGGGATCATCGGCTTTGTCGGACTGATCGTGCCGCACCTGCTGCGGCGCTACACCGACGGCCGCCCGTCGCAGCTGCTCGTGCCGAGCGCGCTGGCCGGGGCCTTGCTGGTGCTGGTCGCGGATTGTCTGTGCCGGGTGCTGCCTTTGCAGAGCGAGCTCAGGCTGGGAATCGCCTTGTCGCTACTCGGCGCGCCGTTCTTCCTCGCGCTGCTGCTGCGCTTGCGGCGGGAGCTGGTGTGATGTTGCAGGCGCGGAATCTGATCCTGCCCGGGCGGCTGGACGACGTCAGCGCTGCACTGCGTCCGGGAGAGATCACCGCGATTGTCGGCCCCAACGGCGCGGGCAAGTCATCGCTGCTCGCCTGCTTGGCGGGATTGCTGGCGCCCTCCAGCGGCGAAGTGCTGTTAGCCGACGTTTCGCTCTCCGGGCTAAGTCCGCAGGCCCGCGCGCAGGCGATCGGCTATCTGCCGCAAACGCCCGAAGTGGCGTGGGACGTCTCGGTCGAAACGCTGGTCGCGCTGGGCCGCCTGCCGTGGCGCGACCGTGATACGGTGGCAATCGAAGCCGCGCTGGCCACGATGGAACTGCAAGACCTGCGCCTGCGCCCGGTCTCGCAGCTTTCGGGCGGGGAAAGGGCAAGGGCCTTAATGGCGCGGGTGCTGGCCGGGCAGCCGCGCTGGATCCTGGCCGACGAGCCACTCGCCAACCTCGACCTGGCGCACCAGCAAACGCTGCTCGGCGTGCTGCGCGCGCAGGCGCAGGCGGGGATCGGAGTTGTGATGGTGATGCACGGGCTGGCTGAGGCGATGAACCACGCCGACCGCGTGCTGGTCTTGTTCGAAGGGCACCTGCTGGCCGATGGTCCGCCCGAAGCGGTGCTCGACCTCGCGGCGATCCGCCGTGCGTGGGGGATCGAGGCGAAGTGGCTGGGCGAGGCTGGGGGAAGGGCTTTGATTGTCGAATGACCCTCCCCCTTGATGGGGGAGGGATACCGGAGATTGTGAGCGTAGCGAACTATTGCAGGTTGGGTGGGGGTGATTTTGCCGGAAGCGCTGTGCTATGTTGCACACGCACCCCCATCCAACTGCGACTAGGCAACAAGTTGCCAAGTCTTCGTATCCTTCCCCCATCGAGGGGGAAGTGAAAGTTTACTTCAACCCGCGCGCCTTGAGCATCGGTTCGATGCTCGGATCGCGCCCGGCGAAGTTGCGGTACATCACCGCGTAGTCCTGGCTGTGGCCCTTCGACAGGATCATGTCGCGGTAGCGCTGGCCGTTGGCGCGGGTCATCCCGCCGTTCGCCTCGAACCAGGCGAAGGCATCGTGATCGAGCATCTCGGTCCAGGTATAGGCATAGTAACCGGCGGCATAGCCGTTGGCCCAGATGTGGCGGAAGTAGCTCGACCGGTAGCGGGTCGGCACGTCGGTGACGTCGAGCCCGTCGGCGCCAAGCTCCTTCATCGACTTGTCTTCGAACGCATCGACGTCCTGGATCCCGGCATTGTCGGGCAGCGCGTGCCACTTGAGGTCGAGTAGCGCGGCGGTGACGACTTCGCCCAGGGCATAACCCTGGTTGAACTTGCTCGCGTTCTGCAGCTTGGTCACCAGCGCGGCGGGCATCGGCGCGCCGGTCTTGTAGTGCTTGGCGAAGTTCGCCAGCACCTTGGGCTCGGTCATCCAGTTCTCGTTGAACTGGCTGGGGAACTCGACGAAGTCGCGCGCGGTGTTGGTCCCCGCGATCGAGGGATAGCGCTGGTTCGAGAACATGCCGTGCAGCGCGTGGCCAAACTCGTGGAACATGGTGTTGGCATCGTCCCAGCTAATCAGCGCGGGCTGGCCCTGGGCGGGCTTGGTGAAGTTCTCGACGTTGAAGACCACCGGCTTGTAGCCCATCAGGGTCGACTGATCGACGAAGGTGGACATCCACGCCCCGCCCGACTTGTTGTCGCGCTTCCACGGATCGAAGTAGAACAGCGCCAGCTCGCTGCCGTCTGCGTCATAGACGGTGTAGACGGTGACATCTTCCTGATAGACCGGGATGTCGGTGCGCTTCTTGAAAGTCAGCCCGTAAAGCTGGTTGGCCGCATAGAACACGCCGTTTT
>JANOAD010000088.1:0-12709 GCA_031410955.1 Novosphingobium sp.
CGAAGCGGCTCGACCAGTTGCATGTTCATGCGTTCGGGCAGCCCGCCGACATTGTGGTGGCTCTTGATGGTGACCGAAGGCCCGCCGGTGAACGAGACGCTTTCGATCACGTCCGGGTACAGCGTCCCCTGCGCGAGGAACTGCGCCCCACCGATTTCCTTGGCCTCGGCTTCGAACACGTCGATGAAGGTCTTGCCGATGAATTTGCGCTTGAGCTCGGGGTCGGTGAGGCCGGCCAGCCCGCCAAGGAACAGCGCCGAGACGTCCTTGTGGATCAGCGGGATGTTGTAGTGGTTGCGGAACAGCGAAACGACTTGTTCTGCCTCGCCCAGTCGCATCAGTCCGTGATCGACGAAGACGCAGGTCAGCTGCTCGCCGACCGCCTCGTGGATCAAGACCGCGGCGACCGCCGTGTCTACGCCGCCTGACAGGCCGCAGATGACCTTGCCCGTGCCGACTTGCTTCCTTATTTCCTCGATCTTGGTCTTGCGGAATTCGGCCATGGTCCAGTCACCGGCGAGGCCGCAGACGTGGCGCACGAAATTCTTGTAGAGCTTGCCGCCATCGGGGGTGTGGACCACCTCGGGGTGGAACTGCATCGCGTAGATGCGCTTCGCCTCGTTGGCGATCACCGCAAACGGCGCGCCGGGCGACGAGGCGACCGGCTTGAACCCGGGAGCCAATTGCGTGACCTTGTCGCCGTGGCTCATCCACACCTGGTGCGTATCGCCTTCGGACCAGAGGCCATCGAACAGCGCGCAGTTGTCCTCGATCTCGATGAACGCGCGGCCGAATTCTCCGCTGTCACCGGGGAGGACCTCGCCGCCCAATTGATGCATCAGCGCCTGCTGGCCATAGCAGATCGCCATGATCGGCAGACCGCTTTCAAGGATCTCCTGCGGAATGCGCGGGCCGTTCTCATCGAGCACCGAGGCGGGCGAGCCCGACAGGATGATCCCCTTCGGCTGCATCCGCGCGAAGGCCTCGCTCGCGGTGTTGAACGGGGCGATCTCGGAATAGACCCCCGCTTCGCGCACCCGGCGGGCGATGAGCTGGGTAACCTGGCTGCCGAAATCGACGATCAGGATCGAGTCTGAAGGCTGGATGGTCATGATGGGCCGATAAGGAGGGAGCGGCTGCTGCGCAAGGGTACGCGCGTGGCCTTCGACAGGCTCAGGCTGAGCGGGCGTAGGGCTATGACTACGCGCAAGTTCCGCTCACGCTGAGCCAGTCGAAGCGCGCGCGCTACAATCGCCCAACGAGCTCTTTAAGATCGGTCTTGAGCAGCTTGCCGATATGACTGCGCGGCATTTCGGCTATCGCGTGGAGCGCCGAAACGCGCTGGGTCTTGCCAAGCTTGCTGTTCGCGGCGATGCGGATGTCTTCGAGCGCAGTTTCCTCAACGCCGGGCTTGAGCACGACGAAGCCGACCGGGGTTTCGCCCCACTGGTCGCTCGGCACGCCAACCACCGCGGCCTCGACCACGCGGTCGTCCTTGGCCAGTTCGTGCTCGAGATCGATCGGGAAGATGTTGAACCCGCCCGAGATGATCACATCCTTGGTCCGCCCGACCAGTTCGACGAAGCCTTCGGCATCGACCCGGCCGACATCGCCCATGCGCTGCCAGGTCGAGCCGTCGGCAGGGTCGGTCCAATAGCCTTCGCGGGTCTTTTCTGGCTGGTTCTTGTAGCCCGACATCATGGTGGGCGATTTGCCGACCAGCTCGCCCGCTTCGCCCGGCGGCAGCTCGTTGCCGGCCTCGTCGATCACTTTCAGCGAATGCCCCGGGGCCGGGAAGCCCACGGTGTGGAGCTTGTCAGGAAATTCGTGGACCGGGAAGATGCAGGCGACCCCGCCTTCGGTCATCCCGTAGATCTCGATCAGGCCGCCGGGCATCCGGGCGAGGACTTCAGCCTTGAGATCGGCTGGGAAGGGCGCGCTGGTGCAGTATTTCATCCTCATCGCTGAGAGGTCGTAGTCATCGAAATGTTCGAATTGCATCAGCCGGCGGTACTGCACCGGCACAAGCATGGTGTGAGTGATCCGCTCGTTCTGCGCGCGTTCGAGCCATTTCTGGGTGTCGAACTTGCCCATCAGACTGGCACAGCCGCCCGAATACATCGTCGGCAGGAACACCGCCATGGTGGTGTTCGAGTAAAGCGGTGTCGAGGTCAGCGTGCGGCTGTCCTGGCCGTAGTTGAGCGCAGCGCGGAAGGTCATCTGGCGCCAGCGCATGCCGTGCGAATGGATGATGCCCTTGGGCACGCCGGTGGTGCCCGAGGAATAGATGATGTTGAGGGGATCCTCTGCGGCAGGCTCGAATGGTGCGGCCCTGGTCCCGGGCGGGGCCATGAAAGTGTCCAGCTCCTCGTCGAGCACGATCTGATTGGCGGTGGGGAGCAGGAAGTCGCCGAGTTCGGTCAGCTTGGCGCGATCGACGAACAGGTGGATCGCTCCAGAATCGGTCGCCATCCCGGCGAGCTGGCCAGGACTGGCGCTGGTGGTCAGCGGCGCGGCGCAGCCCCCGGCGCGGACCGCCGCGAGGTAGACCAGGGCATAATTGACCGTGGTCGTGCCGAGGATCGCTACCGCCTGCCCGCGCTCGAGCCCGTCCGCCTGGAGCCGCGCTGCAATCCGTTCGACCCGGTCTGCCGTCTCGGCCCACGAAAGCGTCGTTGCGCCGTCGTAAAGCGCAGGCGCCTCGCTGCGATGGTCGCCCCAGGCCTGGATGAGGCCGGGGAAGGAGCCAAAGTCGGCGTCGAGCAGTGTTGCGGGATCGTTCATGCTGCAATTGTCATCCTGCGATCCCAAATAAGCAAGCCAATCAGAGGCAGAAACCCAGTTGCACAGAACGCAACAGCCATCTCGGCCTTTGCACTGGTAATCTCTACCAACTCGCTTATGTTGCAAATGCGAACTGAGTTCGCGAACGCAACAGGAGATACCCCATGCGCAGCATCATCTCGATTGTGCTGCCGGCCATCGCCGCGATTTCGATCAGCGGACTGATGTTCACCGCCACGCTTGTCTAAGCACAGCGGTCCGGCACCACCTCCCAAAGCAAAGGGCAGCACGGCCTCGGCCGCGCTGCCCTTTGTCGTTTCGGCTGAATTAAACCGGTTTTTACCAGTCCCGCCTATGCCTGCACGCTGACTTACGCGAGGGCCCGATGAAGCAGACCGAAGCCTGGCTGGTGCCAAGCATGATCCTGACCGGAATCTCCGCTGCCGCTGCGCTCCTGCTCGTGCCCAATGCCGTGGGGCTGATGCCGGCGCTGTTCGTGCTCCCGGCGTGGATGGCGGTCGCGGCACTGATTGTTAGCCTTTATGGGTTCGGTCGCGCCGCCTTGACCGGCGATCCCGCCCCCACTGCGTCGCTACGCAGGTTCCTCAAGGAGCAGCGCCGCCACATCGCGCTCATATCGGCGATCATGCTGCTGGCCGGGCTCAACATGGTCTCGTTCATGTGGGTCAAGACCTTGCTCAACTACAAAGTCGAGTTCTGGGCCGATCCCTTGCTGGCCAAGGCCGACGCCACGCTGTTCCTGGGCCGTGAGCCGTGGGAACTGTTCCACGCGCTCGATTTCAAGGGAGCGGGGCTGATCTATCATCCGCTGTGGTTCGTCCTGCTGATCTTCGCGCTGCTGATGGCCGCCGCGGCCAAGCCCGGGCGCGAGCGTTCGGCGGTGCTGCTGTCATACTTCGTCCTGTGGACCGTCATCGGTCCGCTGGTCCACACCCTGATGCCTGCCGCGGGTCCGCTGTTCTACGAACGCATGGGTTACGGCGCGCGCTATGCTGCGGTGTCGAGTTCCGCAGAGATCAAACAAGTCGGCGATTACCTGTGGGATATCTATTCAACCAAGCGCTTCGGCGCGGCGAGCGGGATTTCGGCGATGCCGTCGATGCATGTCGCGATGTCGACCTGGACGGTGATCGCCTTCCGTCAGTTCGCCCCGCGCTTCGCCTGGGTGGCGATCTCCGGCTGGGTGGTGATCACCGCGCTGTCGATTGCGCTCGGCTGGCACTACGCCTGCGACGGGATCGCGGGAAGTGTGCTCGCCTTCGCCACCTATGGCGCGATCCGCTACGCGCTGCGCGGCAGCACCGCGGCGAGCGCCCAGCCCGCCCCCGCGCTGTCCCCGCAGCTCACCTGATCACTTGCTGCTCAGCAACTTGACCAGCGCGTAGAGGTAATCGCGCCCGTCCATCAGCGAGCGCACTTCCATATGCTCGTTGAGGCCGTGGATGTTGTTCATTTTGCTGTCCGCCCAGATTCCCGGAACCCCATAGGTCGGGATGCCGACCGCGGCGGTATAGACCCCGTCGCTGGCTCCGGTCGAGATCGTCGGGACCACCGGCACGCCGGGGAAGAATTTGGCGGACAGCGTGGTCATCGGGCCGATGATCGCCGGGTCGAGCGGCGGCACCTTGGCGATCGGCTTGTCCTTGACCCGCTGCTCGATCTGGATCGCCGGGTTGCCGATCACCCGAGTGAGCTCGGCCTGGGTTTCGTCCGAGGTGCGCCCCGGGAACATCCGGCAATTGACGTTGACCGTGACCCGCTGCGGCAGTGCGTTGAGCGCGTGCCCACCTTGGACCAGCGTCGCGACGCAGGTGGTGCGCAGCATCGAATGCAGGCTGCGGTCCTGGTTCACGATCGCTTCCGCGGCGGCATCGCTGGGATTGGCGACGAGCGCCGCCATCGCCTTGCCCAGTTCGCCCGGATAGAGCGGCCCGGCCTTCGCAAAGAAGGTTCGCGTGGTGTCGTTGAATTCGAGCTTGAATTCATGGTCGCGAATCTTGAGCACCGCATCGGACATCGCGTAGATCGCGTTGTCGCGCACCGGCGAGGAGGCGTGGCCGCCTTCGTTGGTCGCGGTCAGGGTGAAGTCCTGATAGGCCTTCTCGCCGACCTGGATGGTCTGGACGAGCAGCTTGCCATTGGGGTCGCTGCGCCCGCCGCCGCCTTCGTTGAGCGCATAGGCGGCATCGATCAGGTCGCGCTTGTTCTTGGTCAGCCATTCCGCCCCGTTGAACGCGCCCGAGGTTTCCTCGCCGCAAGTCAGCGCCAGCTTGACCGTGCGCCTGGGCTTGTACTTCTCCTTGGCGAAGCGGACCATGGTATCGGTCCACACCGCCGCCTGCGCCTTGTCGTCGTAGGTGCCGCGGCCGTAGAACTGGCCGTTCTCCTCGATCAGCGTGAACGGATCGCGGGTCCAGTCGGCACGATTAGCCTCAACCACGTCGATATGCGCGAGCAGCAGCATCGGTTTCAGTTTCTTGTCGGTGCCGGGATAGACCACCACCACCCCGCCATCCTTGGGATGTTCGGGGGTGGAAAACAGCGTGATCTGGCTGTCGGGGATCCCTGCCGCGCGCATCCGCGCCGCCATGCGCTCCGCCGCCAGCGTGCAGCTGCCCGCAGAGAGCGTGGTGTTGGTCTCGACCAGCTCCTTGTAAAGCCCCTTGAACTCGGTCTGGTCGGGGCGCAGCTGCGCATCCATCGCGCCGGCCTGCGCGGCGATTGCGGTGGTCCCGAGAAGGGCAATGGCGATAAGCTTTTTCATGATCGGACTCCCTGATTCCGGCGGCACTTGAGCAGGAATTCCCTGTGGATGGAAGGGGGCGCAAAGACTTCCGTTTTGGGCCCTGAATCCCTATATGCTGGCTATGTCTGAACCCACCGAAAATCTCCCCAACCAGAACGAATACGGCGCTGACCAGATCAAGGTCCTCAAGGGCCTCGATGCGGTGCGCAAACGCCCCGGCATGTACATCGGTGATACCGACGATGGCAGCGGCCTGCACCACATGGTGTTCGAGGTTTCGGACAACGCAATCGACGAAGCGCTGGCCGGGCATTGCGACCTGGTGCTGATCGAACTCAACCCCGATGGCTCGGTCTCGGTCGAGGATAACGGCCGCGGGATACCGACCGGAATCCACACCGAAGAAGGCGTTTCGGCCGCTGAAGTGATCATGACGCAGCTGCACGCCGGGGGTAAGTTCGAGAACACGTCTGACGACAACGCCTACAAGGTTTCCGGCGGCCTCCACGGGGTCGGCGTCTCGGTGGTCAACGCGCTCAGCGAATGGCTCGAACTGACCATCTGGCGCGACGGCGAAGAGCACTGGATGAAGTTTGCCCACGGCGATGCGGTCGAACCGCTGCGCGTGGTCGGCCCGGCGCCTGCCGGCAAGAAGGGCACCCGCGTGACCTTCATGGCCAGCACCGACACGTTCAAGAACGTGCTCGAATTCGATTTCGAGAAGCTTGAGCACCGCTACCGCGAACTCGCTTTCCTCAACTCGGGGGTGCGGGTGCTGCTGCGCGACAAGCGACACGAGGAGGTCAAGGAGCACGACCTCTATTACGAAGGCGGGATCGGCGCGTTTGTCAGCTATCTCGACCGCAACAAGGCTGCCTTGCTGCCCGATCCGATCGCGATTTCGTCCGAGCGCGAAGGCATTGCGATCGAGGTCGCGCTCGAATGGAACGATTCGTATTACGAGAACGTCCTGTGCTTCACCAACAACATCCCGCAGCGCGACGGCGGCACGCACCTCGCCGCGTTCCGCGCCGCGCTCACCCGCACGCTCAACAATTATGCCGAAAAGTCTGGCCTGCTGAAGAAGGAAAAGGTCAGCCTGACCGGCGAGGACATGCGCGAAGGGCTGACTGCGATTGTTTCGGTTAAGCTGCCCGACCCCAAGTTCTCCTCGCAGACCAAGGACAAGCTGGTCTCGAGCGAAGTGCGTCAGCCGCTCGAAAGCCTGATGGCCGACAAGATGAGCGACTGGCTGGAGGAAAACCCCGCTTATGCCAAGCAGGTCGTGGGCAAGATCATCGATGCCGCCGCCGCGCGCGAAGCCGCCAAACGCGCGCGCGAGCTGACCCGGCGCAAGGGCGCGATGGACATTGCCTCGCTCCCCGGCAAGCTCGCCGATTGCCAGGAACGCGATCCGGCCAAGTGCGAACTGTTCCTGGTCGAAGGTGACAGCGCCGGCGGTTCGGCCAAGCAGGGGCGTGACCGCAACATCCAGGCGATCCTGCCGCTGAAGGGCAAGATCCTCAATGTCGAGCGCGCGCGGTTCGACCGGATCATTTCATCGAAGGAAGTCGGCACACTGATCCAGGCCATGGGCACCGGGATCCGCGACGAGTTCAACCTTGAAAAGCTGCGCTACCACAAGATCATCATCATGACCGACGCCGACGTCGACGGCGCGCATATCCGCACCCTGCTGCTGACCTTCTTCCACCGCCAGATGCCTGAGATCATCCGCAATGGGCACCTGTTCATCGCCCAGCCGCCGCTGTTCAAGGTCGCCAAGGGCCGAAGCGAAGTCTACCTCAAGGATGCGTCCGAGCTTGACCGTTACCTGGTCGAAGCTGGCACCGCGGGCCGCGTGCTCGAAACCAAGGGCGGCGCGCGCGGCGGCACCGAACTCGCCGCGCTCGTCCAGCACGCGCTCAGGATGCGCAGCCTGATGGGCTTTGTCCCCCGGCGCTATGATCCGGCGGTGATCGAGGCGCTGGCGATGGCCGGGCTGTTCGATCCCGCGCTTGACCGCGCCGGGCGGCAGGCGGCGCTGGGCAAGGCTGCAACCTGGCTCGACCTGGGTGATCGCGAAGCCAAGTGGACCACCGAACTGACCGAAGACGGCGCGGTGATGGTCAAACGCGTGTGGCGCGGCGTGACCGATGCGCACCCGATCGAAGCAGGTTTCCTGACCAGCGCCGAAGCGCGCAAGCTGGCGCGGCTCGCGGTCGAAAACGTCGAGGTTTACGAAACCCCCGTGCGGCTGGTGCGAACCACTGCGGTGGAGGAATCGTCTGAGGCCGAGACTGGCGACGATGCGGCTGACGACGCCCCCGCGCCGATCGCCGCCAAGGACCAGATCACCCGGCCATCCGAACTGCTCGACGCGGTGCTGGCCGGTGGACGCAAGGGCCTGGCGATCGCGCGCTACAAGGGGCTGGGCGAAATGAACGCCGAGCAGCTGTGGGAGACCACGCTCGACCCCGACAACCGCGTGCTGCTCCAGGTCAAGGTCGAGGATGCCGACGTGACCGACGAGATTTTCACCCGCCTGATGGGCGACGTGGTCGAACCGCGCCGCGAATTCATCCAGGAAAACGCGCTGAATGTGGCGAATTTGGATGTCTGAACGGGTCCGTGTGGCTTTGGCTTTGGCCAGCACGCTGATCGCATCTCCGGCCTTGGCTCAAGAAAAAGTTTGGTGCGGGAGCAATTTCGGCCTCGCACAGGCGTCCGCGCTTGGACTGGCAGTCGTGACGGGACCCGATCGAGCCTATTTCAACGGCTTCGATTCCGCATGCCAGAAGCGGCGCGAACCATGTCAGCTCAAAGGCTACCTGATCGGCGGCAATGTTGTGGTTACCTCAACGGACCGCAGGGACGGACTGACCTGCGTCAAATTCGTCGGCTCTGCCGGCGAAACGACCGGCTGGGTCGAGGCGAAGCGACTGAAGGCGCTGCCGGTCGCGACCAGTCTCACTACGAAGGATTGGCTGGGAGACTGGCGCCGGGACGATATGGCCAGTTTCTCCGTCACCCGGCGCAAAGGGCAGTTGTACGCATCGGGAAACGCACTCTACTTTCCTTACAATCCTGACGGGACGCCAACTCGGCCCGGCCCGAACACCGGCGAATTCTCGGGCCGACTGCGTCTGCAAGGCAATCGGGCCGAGGTTAGCTCACTCGACTATTGCATGGTCCGCATGACACGGATCGGTCCCTATGCCCTAGTCGAGGACGACAACAAGTGTGGCGGTCTGAATGTAACGTTCCGCGGGTTTTACCGCCGCGCATCAGGCTCCTAAACCGCCGCTAGCGCCTGTTCGAAATCGGCGATCAGGTCGTCGGCATCCTCGATCCCGATGCTCACCCGCACCAAGTTGTCGGTAATCCCGAGCTGCGCCTTGCGCTCATCGGGGACCGACAGGTGAGTCATCGCCGCGGGCGCGCTGGCGAGCGTTTCGGTCCCGCCGAGGCTGACCGCGAGCTTGGCGATCTTGAGGTTGTCGAGGAACCGGAAGGCCTCGGCCTCGCCGCCCTTGATATAGAGCGAGAAGGTGCTGCCTGCGCCAGTGCAGTGCCGGTCGAAGATGTCCTGCTGGCGCGGATCGGCGATGTCGCCGAGGTAACCGAGCCCTTCGACCTTGGGATGGCCTTTAAGGAACGCGCAGACCTTGGCGGCGTTCTCGCCCGCGCGGCTCATCCGCAGTTCCACCGTCTCGAGGCTGCGCATCAGCATCCACGCGGTGTGCGGATCGAGGATCCCGCCCATGGTGTTGCGCAGCATCCGCACCGGGGTGATCCACCTGGTCGCGCCGCCGATCGACCCGGCGACCAGGTCCGAATGCCCGCCGACATATTTGGTCAGCGAATAGACCACGATGTCGGCGCCGTGCTTCAGCGGTTGCTGCCACAGCGGCCCGAGGAAAGTGTTGTCGATCGCGATCGGGCAATCCGCGCCCAGCACCGCATCGCGCGCACCCTGCACGGCTTCGACATCGACCAGCGCGTTAGTCGGGTTGGCCGGGCTTTCGAGGTAGACCATCGCCACTTTACCGCCCTGCGCCTCGGCCTGCGCCTTGGCCTTGGTCAGCACCGCATCCAGTTCTGCGCGGGTCGCTCCGGCGGGGAAATCGACATAGGTGACGCCAAAGCGGCTGAGCGTCTTGGCGACGAAGCCTTCGCTCGCGGCATAAAGCGGGCCGGAATGGACGATAACATCGCCCTGCGAACAGAAGGCCAGGAACAGCACGCAGATCGCGGTCATCCCGCTGGAGAAGACCAGGCTTTCCTCCGCTCCGTCCCACAGCGACAGGCGGCCTTCGAGGATCTGCTGGTTCGGCCCGTTGAAGCGCGAATAGACCAGGCCCTCGCTGCCGCCCGGGCGCTTGCCGGTGATCCCCATGAAGAAGTGCTTGCCCTCGGCCGCATTGGCAAAGGCGAAGGTGCTGGTCAGGAAGATCGGCGCCTTGAGACTGCCTTCGGACAGCACCGGATCATAGCCGTGGCCCATCATCATCGTTGCAGGGGACAACTGGCGGTTGCCGATGGCGGTAAGTGCAGCCTTGGGCTTGCGCGGCGGAGTTGCGGTGGTGTCGTCGGTCATGATGGTTACGTCTGTAACCAGTTTGACGCGGGCTGGCGAGGGGGAACCTCACAGGCGAATGACTTCAGCACGGTTTAACCCGCTACGTCCGATTTGGGGTGGAAAGAGGACATAGCATTTGATGCGATAACCGACTGCTATTGGGCCTTGCCCGGACAGGCAGCGTCGCATTCGAACTTGACTCGCGCTCGGCAAGGGCATGACTGTTTGGTGATCGGCAATTTCGATGCAATTTGTTACAATCGAAGCAGTGGACGGAAAATGCAGTGCGACCTGATATTGGTGCGAGATCTACTGCGATGAAGCATCTGAAATTTTCGGCGGCCATGCCGGAACAATCGCTGGTAGCCGGGCGTGGCCCAATGCTGTTGCTGTGTGACCATGCCAGCAACGTCATTCCTGAGGTTTTCGGCTCGCTCGGTCTTACGCATGATAGTCTGAACAGCCATTTTGCGTGGGATCCCGGTGCCGCAGGAGTGACGCGCCAGCTCTCTCAGCAGCTTGACTGTCCGGCCATTCTGGCTTCCGCTTCGCGCCTGCTGATCGACTGTAACCGCGATCCTGATGATTGGGATTCAATCGTAGAGATTGGCGAAGAGACGCCGATCCCCGGCAATGTCGGCCTGTCTCAGGTTGAGCGTGCGGCGCGCGCCGAAGCCTTTCACACCCCCTTCCATGATTGCATCGAGGCGGCGCGGGTCGCGGGCGGTGCCCGGCTCAAGGCAATGGTTTCGATCCACAGCTTTACGCCGGAATATCACGGTAAGCAGCGGCCCTGGCATATTGGCCTGGTCCATAATGCCGATCATCGACTATCCCAAAACCTAGCGCTGCAACTGCGGGCGGATGATCACCTGACGATCGGCGACAATCAACCTTATGGGCCGGGCGACGGGGTCTATTACACCTTGACGCGCCATGCCGAGGCGCGCGGACTGGCCTCGCTCATGATCGAAATCCGCAATGATCTGATCGCGACCGAAGTCGGACAATCCGCTTGGGCACAACGGCTCGCACCAATGCTGCTCGATGCGGTCGAGGGTCTGGATGCCAAACAAGCAGCGTAATTAGAAACTGAAATAGGGGCAAAGCGTGTCAGACCAGGATGATTCTCGTCACGCTGAAGACGTGCAGACGCTTCATAGCCTGGGTTACGCTCAGGAGCTGTCCCGACGGATGGGGCATTTTTCCAATTTCGCGATCTCATTTTCAATCATCTGCATCCTGTCGGGCGGGATCAATTCGCTGGGCCAAGGCACTAGCGGCGCAGGCGGCGCTGCGCTCGGGATCGGCTGGATCGTTGGCGGCCTGGCCGCACTGATGTTCGCGCTGGGAATGGCCCAGCTGTCTTCGGCATTTCCGACTGCGGGCGGACTTTACCACTGGAGTTCGATCCTTGGCGGCCGGTTCTGGGGCTGGTTGACGGCCTGGCTCAATCTTATCGGTCTGATAACCGTGCTCGCGGCGATCAATGTCGGCACGTTCAATTTCTTTGTCGGATCGTTCGGATCGTTCTTCGGAATCGAGGCCGGATATTGGTCGCAGCTCATCTTCCTGATCGTGATGACCGGCATTCAGGCGCTCATCAACCACCTCGGCATCAGGGCCACAACCACGCTGACCGATCTGTCAGGCTACTTGATCCTGGGCGGCGCGGTGCTGCTGACGGTAGCGCTGTTCGCCTACGCCCCAACTCGCGATTTCAGCCGGTTGTGGACCTTCACCAACTACTCGGGTGGTCCCGGGGGTGACGTGTGGCCTGAGACCAGTTCAATGATGATGATCTTCTTCCTCGGTCTGTTGCTGCCGATCTATACGCTGACCGGCTATGATGCCTCGGCCCACACTTCGGAAGAAACCGTTGGCGCGGCGCGCAAAGTGCCGACCGCGATCATCCATTCGGTGTTTTGGGCAGCGCTGTTTGCCTGGATGTTCTCCTGCGCCTTTGTCCTCGCGATCCCTGACATGGCTGAGGCAGCGAAACAGGGCTGGAATGTGTTCTTCTATGTGATGGACGCAACGATCCCGACCGGGCTCAAATACTTCCTCTATGCCATCATCCTCGTGGCCCAGCTTATCTGCGGCCTGGCCACAGTGACATCGGCATCGCGAATGACCTTTGCTTTTGCGCGGGACGATGGTTTGCCGGGGTCGCGCTACCTCAAGACGATCAGTCCGAAATACCGGACCCCGGTCCACGCGATTTGGACCAGTGCCGCGCTTGCGGTGGGTTTCACGTCTTTTGCCGGGGCCTATTCGGTGGCCGTCGCGGTGACCTCGATCGCGCTCTATCTGTCCTATGCGATGCCGATTGCGGCCGGCTTGTTTGCTTATGGCAACAGCTGGAAGAAAATGGGCCCGTGGGACATGGGACCTGCGTTCCGCGTCGTCGCGGTGCTGTGCATCGGGATCGCCGGAGTGATCTTCTACGTTGGCGTGCAACCGCCGAATGATTTCGCTCTAAAAGTCCTCGGCGCCATTGCGGTGCTGACAATCGTCGCGTGGTTAGGCATCGAGAACAAGCGATTCAAGGGCCCGCCGATCGGTGACCGGATTAC
>JANOAD010000089.1:0-26676 GCA_031410955.1 Novosphingobium sp.
GGTTTTAAGCAGCCCTCTATCCTCCCTGTTGCGCAGCAATGGGGAGGTGGCAGTCGCCTTGGCGACTGACGGAGGGGTCAGGGCACCATTTCAGTCTCAATCGCCAGCTCGTCAAACAAGGGCTGGAACTCGGCCGATACAAGCTCCTCACCGGCATCGCGCGCGCCGGTCGGGATGGAACCCGCCGCAATTTTACGGGCGAGCAGCTGTGCGGCGAGCACCGGGACCTCCGGACCGTGTCCCTGCTCGGCAACCAGCGTCCAGCGCGCGCTGGCCGGCACGCCAGCGCGGGTACCGTGAAGCGCCACCGCCATTGCCGAACGATCACTGCACAGCCACGCGGTCAGCCGCTGGAGGCGGTGCAGGAACGGGGCCAGGCCAACCAGCGAATGCAGCCAGCGCCATTGGACCAGCCAGCTGAGCAGCCAGATCCCGAGCAGCTGAAAGGCATATTCCGGCCCGGCCCGGAAGGTGACTGCGGGCTGCCCGGCGGTGCGCGCGGGAAGCAATTCGTGATCGGGCACGTCGACCAGCGCCACCAGCCGCGACAAGCCGGGCGAGGGGCCGACTGCATAGCGCTCACGCCGCAGCATCCGCCACCCCGTCTGCATGTGCCACGCCGAACCATCCCACAACCGCACTGGGCGCCCGGCATAGCTCAGGATCGAGGCGGCGACCGACGCACCGGCAGTCGCGCGGTCCGACGCGCTGATCGACAGGTCGATGCGCTTCACAGTGTCGAAGCGGGCGGCCAGCGCGCGCACCACTGCGCCGGATAGTGCAGGCACGCTCGATGCGCCGCTGATGACCGGTACTCCGGCGGTCCGCGCCGCCACGTTCAACGCACCAATCCCGCACACGAAGTCGCGGCCATCGGCCAGATCAAGGTAGGCAACGCCGGCAGCGATGCAGGCCTCGGGGACCACATAGCTCGAGCCCTGAAACGGCCCGGCAGCATCGACCAGCAAAGCGGGACGAAGCGATTTGAGAACAGGTGCGAGATCGCCATTGCGGTCCGCAGCCACTCCCTCAGCATCAGCCACCGTCGCGGCGAAGGCCTGAGCCTTGGCGAGATTGCGCCCGGCCACCACCACCTGCCAGCCGTCGTGCGCCAGCCGCCGCGAGAGCCGCGCCCCGAACCCGCCGTAGCCGCCGAGCACGATCACGCGCAGGCCGCGTCCGGGCAGTGGCTGGGTCAAGCCCCGTCCACTTGCGGCTGATCGGCGAAGGCACCGACCTGATGGATCAGCTCGCCGAGCAGCGGGTGTTGCAAGTCGAGCACGAACAGGAACTGACCCGCGCCGCGGTCGAGATGGTCGATTTTGAGCGCGCCAGGTTCGAGCCAGTGGGGCAGCGGCAGCCGCACCGCGCCGAGCTTAAGGAAGTAATGGTCCGAGGCAAACACGATGCCCTCCTCGCTCGCCGCCACTGTCAGCGCCACGCCGACTCCCAGGCCGAGGTATTCCTCCAATCCCGTCGGCCCGGCGAACATCTTCGCGCTGTGGATCACCTGCGGAAAGCCGCCGCGCCGCGCGTAGACGCGAGTCCAGACTTGGCCGCTGCTCGGCGCGTGTTCGGTCACCGTCACCACCGCTGCCGCCCCGCCGCCGCGATCGAGCGGGAGCGGCGCACCAATCAGCCGGCACAGCTGGGCGAGCAGCCACCCGGCGCGGCTCATCCGGCACTCATCGATCACCCCGCTATAGCTCACCGACCGTCCGGGCAGGTAGCGCTTGGCAAAGCGCCGCTGCACCGCCGCCGGCAGCAGCGCCCATTGCTCCCCCCCGAGCAGCGCCCGAAACCGCAGATCACCCAGCGCCCCGTCCGGCTGGAACCGCTGCTCTTCCAATCGCGCCAGTCTGGCCATGGTCATTCCCCTTCCCCGCCGCCCTTGCCGCCGACGAATTTCAGCAGTCCGACGACCTTGGCACCCAGCTTGATCAGCCGCATGATCTGTGCGGGTGGCACCGCAATCATCTGGCGGTACCAGCCTTCCACCGTGTGGATGAAGCCGTGCATGTCTTTGAGCTGGCGGCGCACGTCGGGGTGAAGCGGCCCGCCCGCATCGACCTGCGCCACCGCCGCATCGATCGCGGCGAGCATCGGATCGATTTCGCGCTCCTTGCGGCCCTGTGCGACTTTCGAGGCCATCTGCCACATGTCGCGCTCAGCCACATAGAAATCGCGGCGGTCGCCCAGCATCGGAACCCTGCTGATCAGCTTCCAGTTGAGGAGTTCCTTGACGCTGTTCGACACGTTCGAACGCGCGAGGCCCAGCTTGTCGGCAATCTCTTCGGCGGTCAGCGGCCGTTCGGACAGCAGCAGCAACGCCTGGATCTGCGCCACCGAGCGGTTGACCCCCCACTGCCCGCCCAGATCGCCCCAGCGCAGCACGAACTCGCGCACGGCGGGATGAAGCGTTTGCGAATCGTTTGTAATTTCTGTCATGACAGAAATATCTGACAACCCCGCAACGAAGTCAAGCCGCTTGCCAAGCCGCCTGGTCATGCCCAATTATGCCGCCAAGCGAGAGGAACCTCCTAATGTCCGATACCGAATACACCCCGCCGGCCGTGTGGACCTGGAACAAGGAGAACGGCGGGCGCTTTGCGGCGATTAACCGGCCGACCTCGGGCGCGCAGAAAGAGCAGACGCTGCCGCGAGGCAAGCATCCGTTCCAGCTCTATTCGCTCGGCACGCCCAACGGGATGAAGGTGACGATCATGTTCGAGGAGCTGCTCGCCGCCGGGCATGCGGGCGCAGAATACGACGCGTGGCTGATCAACATCGGCGAAGGTGACCAGTTCGGTTCGGACTTCGTGGCGATCAATCCCAATTCGAAGATCCCGGCCTTGCTCGACCTGTCGGACCCCGAACCGATCCGCCTGTTCGAAAGCGGGGCGATGCTGCTCCACCTTGCCGAGAAATTCGGCGCGTTCATCCCGACCGACGCCAAGGGCCGCGCCGAATGCCTCAGCTGGCTGATGTGGCAGATGGGCAGCGCGCCGTTCATCGGCGGCGGGTTCGGGCACTTTTATGCCTATGCGCCGATCAAGATCGAATACGCGATCGACCGCTATTCGATGGAGACCAAGCGGCTGTTCGATGTCGCTGACAAGCGGCTGGCGGAAGTGCCGTACCTCGCGGGCGATCAAATCAGCATTGCCGATTTCGCCACCGTCCCGTGGCTCGGCGCGCTCTATCGCGGGCTGGCCTATAACGACGCCAAGACCTTCCTCAGCCTCGACGAATACAAGAACGTCGGCCGCTGGGTAATGGAACTGACTTCGCGCCCGGCGACCAAACGCGGGATGCTGGTCAACCGCGCGATGGGCGGCGAGGAAGGCACCTTCCTGCGCGAACGCCACGATGCGAGCGATTTCGATACGCTCAAGCCCGGCACGCTCTGACTTGGCCGTGCGGGGGGCAAGAAGCAGGCGCTGGCTGATCGGCGTATCCGCTTTGGCACTCGTAGCCGGGGCGGCGTGGATTGCGGCGGCGACGCTCGCCGCCGATCCGCGCGGGGCGAAGGACTGCGGCACGATCCTGCCGCAACTCCCGGCACCCAAGGCGATTGCAGGAACCGCTGCCGAGCCGAACTGGGCGCAGCGCGGCGGCACGATCAACGATGCCAGCTGCCTTAGCCGCACCGGGGTTTCGGGGATCGTCGCGGTGCGCAGCGAGGCCGATGCGGTGACCGCGCTGACCTGGGCGCAGGCGCATGGGCTCAAGGTCAGCGCCGCCGGGATGCGGCATTCGATGGGCGGGCAGGCCTTCGCGCCGGGCAACCTGGTGTTTGACATGCGCGGGCTAAATACCGTGGCGCTCGATGCGGCGGCGCAGACGGTTACGGTCGGCACCGGCGCTACCTGGCATGAGATCCAGAACGCAATCCACCCGCGCTTTGCGGTGAAGTCGATGCAGTCGACCGATATCTTCACCGTCGGCGGTTCGATCGCGGTCAACGCGCACGGCATGGATCACCGCGCCGGGGCGGTGATGGGCTCGCTCCGCTCGATGCGCGTGCTGCTCGCAGACGGCCAGGTGGTCACCGCCTCGCGCGAGGAAAATTCCGAACTGTTCAGTCACGTGGTCGGCGGATACGGGCTGTTCGGAATCGTGCTCAGCGCCACGCTCGATGTC
Organism: Novosphingobium sp.; assembly: GCA_031410955.1. Classification (GTDB taxonomy): domain Bacteria; phylum Pseudomonadota; class Alphaproteobacteria; order Sphingomonadales; family Sphingomonadaceae; genus Novosphingobium. The sequence goes on from JANOAD010000089.1 coordinate 4,144, forward strand.
GTGCCCAACGACGTTTACCGGTCCGAGCGGGTTATCATTCCCACCGCGCAGTTTGCCGAGACATTCGCCAAGTTGGAGGCCGATCCGGAGGTCGGGCTGACCTACACCCACCTTTCGACCGCGCCGGGCAACCTGCTCGACCAAGCATTGGTCTACTCCTATCGGCGCGTGCCCGCCGATCAGGGTCTGAAGCGGGCGCCGCTCGCCGAGGTCGCCTCGACCAAGCTGCGCCGTCTGACGATCAACCTGTCCAAACGCAGCGACCTGTTCAAGTCGGTCAAATGGTGGTCGGAAAAGAATGTCGAGCACCGGCTGGAAGACTGCACCGTGAGCCGCGCGCAGGCGATGGGCAGCGGCGAGGCCTGCCTGGTTTCGCGCAACGATCCGATGCACGACAGCGTCGCCTACCTCTACAATGACCTGCCCAAAGAGACCGATATCCTCCACGAATACTTCATTCCGCGTGACCGGATCGTGCCGTTCATCACGGGGCTGAAGGCGCTGTTCAAGGCGCAGCATACCAACCTACTCAACGCCTCGATCCGCGCGGTCGATGCCGAGCCCAATGCGCTGAGCTATGCCCCGCAGCCGGCCTTCTCGGTGGTGCTGTACATCAACCAGAGCACCGACGCGGCGGGGACGGCAAAAATGGCGCGGCTGACCCGCCACCTCATTGACCTGACGCTGGATAATGGCGGACGGTTCTTCCTGCCCTACCAGCTGCACTACATGCCGGCGCAGCTGGAGCGCAGCTATCCGCAGATCCGCAGCTTCTTCGCGGCCAAGCGGCACTTCGATCCGCAGGAGCGGTTCGTCAACACCTGGTATCTGCGCTACGCTCCGGAATTCGCGAGCTAGAGCCTGTCCTGGTCAGGTGGAAGCATTGTCATCGCATCAGGAAGCCCGTCGGCAAGGAGTGACGCGCAGCGCGGGCTGGTAGCCCGTGCCAGCGGCGCGACGCAGACCGCCGGGCTTCCTGACGCGACCCCAAAGGGGCGGGCCGATTTTGGCTCATCGCAGCGTCGTTCGTCGGTCACTATGCTTCGGCATAGCTCCCTCCTCACTCCTCGCGCTGAGCCAAAATCGGCTCCGTGCCAACGCTTCCACCTGACCAGGACAGGCTCCCCAGGCAAGACTGGGCGATGCGCCCCTCGATCAGCAGGCCCGCGCGCTCGCGATAGAGCGTGGCAGGATAATCCGGCCGGTCCGAACTGGTCAGCACCACCCGGCCGCGCACCGCCATGATCCGCCCGCCCGAGCGCAGCACCGCGAGCACCGCGCGGTGCGGATCGCCGACCACCGCGATCAGGCGGCCATGCGGGCCGGCGAAGGGCATGGCGAGCATGATGCCAGCCCAAGCCCCGAGCACCAGCGCGGCGCGCAAAGCCCAGCGGCGGACCTGCCTAATAGTCGTAGACATGCTCGATCTCGGCACCGCTGGCCTGCGCAGTTCGCACGAATTGCAGCAGACCCGCGACCTTGGTCGAAACCCCGATGCGTCGCCAGCCAGGCCGGTCGCCCAGCGGCATGTCGATCACAACCGGGCCGCCGCCCAGCCGCGCACGGGCCGCGTCGGGCACCAGCAAGGTCACAAGTATATCATCGTTCCCGGCAATCTCGACCAGCTGCGCATCGGTCTGCGCCAGCGCCAGCACGATCGCGGTAAAGCGCGCGTAGCGCGGTAAATCGAGCTTCATCGTGCCGCCGCTCTCGCCCAGCACCTTCACATCGGGGGCGAGCGCGGCGAGGTCGACCTTGCCCGGCTTGACCAGCATCCGCATCCGCACCTCGTCGGCACCCAGCGCAGTGCCGGTGGCCCAGCCGATCGCCTTGGCGTAACCGGCTTTGACCCCGTATTCGAGGCTTAGCGCGACCCGCCGTTCCCAGTGCCTCGCGATTTGCTGATCCTCGCTGGTCTGCCACTCCTGCTCGAAGGCCTCGCCGAACGGGAAGCGGTACCACGGGGTTTCGTGCATGAAGGCCCCGTAGCGGGTCATGGTCTGCGCCGCATGACGATCGTCGGCGCTAGTCCAGCCGGACAGGCCTTCAAACAGGCGCCCGACGGTGTTCTCCCACGCCGCCTTGACCAGCATCTCGGCCGAAAAGCTGATCCCGATGGTATCGATCACCATGCTGTAATGATCGCTGCCCCCGGCCTGGCGGGCGATGCGGTTGACCTGGCAATAGCTGCCCCAGAATGCGCCGATATCTTTGAGATACGAATAGGCGCTCGGCCGCTTGCCCGCTTCAAGGTGCCGGGCCAGGCTCTCTGCCGAATAGACGATGTGCCATTCGGGATAGGTCAGCCAGGTCTGTGCTTCGGGCCGCATGTCAGCGCCCGCCAGCTGGCCGTGAAAGCCCTTGGGGTCGATCCCCGGCAGCGGCGCGGTGCAGGCAGCCTCGATCCAGATCACCGGCGCTGCGGCGGCAACCAAGGCGGTCCCGAGCAGCCCCAGCGTGATCTTCCAGCGGCGTTTCACGCTGCCGCCATCTCCGTCTTGCCACGAGCCAGCCGGTACCCGATCCAGCAGGCCAGCCCGCCGATGATCAGGTGCGGCAGGTTGGCAAAGAACCTGGTGGCAAGCGGCAGGTCAACCGGCCCGTAAAGGAAAATCCCCAAGTCGAGATAGCCGCTGCCGGTGAAGAACCCCAGCACCCCGTCGGCAAAGTAGAGCGGGCCGAACAGGCGGAAGTAACCGCGCGCCGCCTTGCTCGACATCAGTGCCGCGACCCCGGCCCAGATGCCCGAAGCCAGGTGCAGCGAATCGTCATAGAGATCGAGCACGAACAGCCCGAACAACCGTCCCTGCGCATCATTGAACCCCGGTACATAGCCGACCGCGACCACCCCCACGAACATGACGAAATAGATCAATCCCCAGCGCCGTACCCAGTCCATAGTAAATCCTCCCCAATTTTGCAGAGCTTAGCCGCGAAGTCAGCGATGCGAAAGCGGGTAAGCCCCTTCCCATCGCCGCGCACCCTGCTATGAGCGCGGCGCTGGTGGGGCGTCGCCAAGTGGTAAGGCACCGGTTTTTGGTACCGGCATTCGGAGGTTCGAATCCTCCCGCCCCAGCCAGCGCATTTCCCTTATCCCTTGCCGCCTCCACCACTAAACGTGACGGCTTAGTCGATCTTCACGGCGCGCGAGTTGCAATCGCTGCCTTCCAGGCCTCGCGCTTCGCATCGAGCGCGGCCTGTTCCGCCTGGGCCGCCTCAAGCTCTCCCCGGCTCTTATCGGCCATCGACTGGTAAGCGCGCGCGCTGTTGGCCGCGACGATCAGCTCGGCCTCGGCCTTGCGCGCGGCTTCCTGCTTGTCGGCATCGTCCGGCGCGGCTGCTGCCGCCGCCTTGGCCTTTTCAGCCCGGGCCCGAGCGGCGTTCTCGGTCTGCTGCGCGGCGACAAGCCGCGGCGCGGCAAAGGCCGACGCTTCGCGGGCAAGCTTGAGGCGATAGCCCAGCACGTCGCCCGGCTTGTGGCAGTACTGCGCGACCGGATCGACCCAGGTCTGCGGTTCGATCAGCTGCAGCGTCGAGATCCGCGGCTGCTGTTTGGTCATGTTGAAGGTGGCATGGTAAGTGCCGACAACCTGGCCGTTGGCATCACGCACGTGCCACTGTCCGATGGCGTTGAGGCCATCTCCGGACAGGGCATAGCCAGCTGGCTCGGTCACCAGATTGCTGCCTGCGACGACGAAGGGATCCTTGATTGAAGCAATCGTCTTCTTGTCGAGCACCGTGGTGCCGGAAATCCAGCGGACGCGCTTGTCGATCAGGAAGAACCCGAGCGGTGAACCGCCGCTGGCCAGCGCATCCCAATATCCGCGCATCTGGGTCATCGCTACCTGGCGGGTCGCCGCGACCGCATTGACGGTGGGAGGGGTGCCCTTCTGGCAGGCCACGTCGCTGGGCAGGTTACCCAGTTCGTTGATCATATTCAGCGTCGGATAGGGGTTGTAATAATACTGCGCCTGCGCCTGCCCGGCCCAAGCCAGCGACACGGCCAAGCTTGCTGCGATTACTGCAGCGTTACGAATTCGCATCAAATTTGCCCCTACCCCCAAGTACAGGACTACGTTCTGTTGCCAATTGCGGCGGAGGTCAATCCTTGACCAGGGGCAAATGGACCGCGCTCGCCTCTGCGCCGCCCCAGCGCACGGTCTGGGTGGCCTTCTTGTATACGCTGGCCGGCGCATCGAAGATCGACGGCACCCAGGTCTGCGGATTGCGGTCGTAGAGCGGGTAAAGGCTCGACTGGACCTGCACCATGATCCGGTGGCCGGGCAGGAACACGTGGTTCACGTTGGGGAGCGACCAGCCGAAGCTGTAGGTCTGCCCGGGTTTGAGCGGCGCGGGGGTGCTGAATCCGTGGACGTAGCGGCCGCGGTAGATTTCGATCCCGATGCCCAGTTCGTACCCGGCAAGGCCCGGATTGACCGTCAGTTCCGCCGGATAAACGTCGATCAGCTTGACCACCCAGTCGCTGTCCTGCCCGCTGGTCGCGGCGTGTAGATCCACGCGCGGCGCGCCCTTGATGTGGACCGGCGCGGTCAGCACGGGCGTGCTGTAGCTCAGCACGTCGGGCCGCCCTTCGACGAAGCGCTGGTCCTGCACCAGCCAGGTCTTCCACGCATCGCCGTCCATGTGCACCGGGCGCGGCACGAACGGCACCGGCTTGGCGGGATCGGAGACATAGGCATCGCTGCCTGCCGCTGCCGGTTTCGTAAAGCTCAGCCCAAACTTGTCGGTCAGGTACAGCGGTGTTTCCGCGCCCGCCGGCCACTTGGCATCAGCCTCCCACTTGTTGGTGCCGGTGGCGTAAGTGATCGCAGCGGGCATCGCCTTGCAGTCCGGCGCACGGATCTTGAGCCGGCAGTCGAAGAACGGCTTGATCCAGTTCGTCCGAAACTGCAGCGCGGTATCGCCCTCGAAAGTCAGCGGGCCGAGCTGGTAGCCGACATAATTGGTGCCCGAATGCCGCCACGGCCCGATCCCCAAGGTGATCGGCGCGTCAGGCTGCGCGGCCTTGACCGCCTTGTAGACGGCAGGCGCGCCGTAGCTGTCTTCCTGGTCCCACTGGCCGAGCATCACGAGCGTCGGCACGGTCAGCTTGCGCCCCGCCAGCAGCTTGTCGACCGCCTGTTCCTGCCAGTATTCGTCGTAAGCGGGGTGCGCCATGATCTTGCGCACGGTGGGCAGTTGGTCGATCCCCCACGCCCGCGCGAACCCGCCCGAGCTGACCGCATCAAGATAGGTCTGGTATTCATCGGCAGTACCGACCGGGACCGCCCCGCCGCCTTCCTTGACCGTCTGGCCCAGATCGTAATCGAAGCCGAAGGTGCGGAAGGCGCCGTTGTGGAACCAGTCATCGCCCATCCAGCCATCGACCATCGGCGATTGCGGCACTGCGGCCTTCAGCGCCGGGTGCGGGTTGATCAGCGCCATCAGCGAAGTGAAGCCAAGGTAGCTCGAGCCGATGATCCCGACCTTGCCGTTGGCCTCGGGCACGTTCTTGGTAAGCCAGTCGATCGTGTCGTAAGCGTCGGTCGAATTGTCGATCCCGGTCTTGTTGAGCGGGCCCGACAGCGGGCGGACCATCACATAGTCGCCTTCGGACTTATGCAAGCCGCGCACGTCCTGATAGACCCGGATATAGCCATCGTTGACGAACGGCGCGTCCATGACGGGCAGTATCTCTTCGATCTTCTGGCTGCGGTTGCGGCTGGTCGCGCCGTTCGCATCATAGGGCGTGCGGCTCAAGAGGATCGGCGCGTCCTTCGCGCCCTTGCGGAACACGATCACCGTGTAGAGCTTGGTCCCGTCGCGCATCGGCATCATCACTTCGCGCCGGACATAGTCGGCCTGCGGGCGCACCCAGTCGTAGCTCGGCACCTTGTCGTTCATCATCGGATCGATCGGTGCGGGAGCCTGGGCAAGCAACGGTGCGGCAGCGAGAATGAGCGTGAACGGAAGCAGTTTGCGCATGGAGACCCCGGTTTGAATTTTTCGCAGGCTAGCACTTTTGTTGCGCCTGCAAAGAGGTAGACTGGACCGCAAAGGAGTTTCCCATGCACGCGACCCAAGCCTTCATCGAGACGACCGGCGGCCCCGAGGTGATCCAGTGGAAAGAGGTCGATCTCCCCGCCCCCGGCCCCGGCGAAGTGCTGATCCGGCACGAGGCGGTGGGGCTCAACTACATCGACACCTATTTCCGCACCGGGCTCTATCCCGCCGCGATGCCCACCGGGCTTGGCATGGAAGCCGCCGGGGTGGTCGAGGCAGTCGGCGATGGCGTGACCCACCTCAAACCCGGCCAGCGCGCGGTGACCTTCGGCGCGCTCGGCGCCTATGCCAGCGCGCGGATCGCGCCGGGGATGCAGTACTTCCCGCTGCCCGAAGGGATCGATAGCCGCACCGCCGCCGCAGTGTTCCTGAAAGGCGCGACGGTCGAAGCGCTGGCCGAACGCTGCGCCCCGCTGGACGCGGGCGAATGGGCGCTGGTCCCGGCCGCCGCGGGCGGGGTCGGGCAGTTGCTGGTGCAGTGGCTCAAGGCACGCGGGGTGCGGGTGATCGGCACCGTGGGCAGCGAAGAGAAGATGGCGCTGGCCCGCGATGCTGGGGCCGAGACGGTGCTGCTCTCGGGCGACGCCGACCTTCCCGCCAAGGTCCGCGAACTGACCGGCGGCGATGGCGTGGCGGCGAGCTATGACGGGGTCGGCGCGGCCACGTGGGAGGCTTCGCTCAAATCGGTCCGGCGGCGCGGCAAGATCGTGTCGTTTGGCAACGCCAGCGGCCCGGTAACCGGGGTCAATATGGGCGTGCTCGCCCAGAACGGCTCGCTCTGGGTCACCCGCATGACCCTGTTCGATTACTACCGCGAACCCGCCGAGGCGATGTCCGGCGCGGCCAAGCTGTGGGCGATGGTCAGCAGCGGCAAGCTGAAGGTGACGGTCGGCCAGACCTATCCGCTCAAGGAAGCCGCGCAGGCGCACCGCGACCTCGAAGCGCGCAAGACCACGGGATCGACGCTGCTGCTGCCGTGAGCGCCTTGGCCATGATCGAATTGTTCGGTCTGATCTATGGCGGCATTTATGTCTGCGCCAGAAATTCGTAGTGCTTGTTCAAGCGTGATGGCCGTCATGGCCAGCGTAGATATGGTATGCTAGCCATTGGTCCCAGCAGGCCGGAAATACCGGAGCTACAGGGGGGATGATGATGTCGTACTGCATCTTGCTCGATGTACGCCAGAAGGATGGCTACCATGTCTTAACTTTTTCCGGCACGCTCGCCAGTTGCCGGGAAGTTGAGCATGATCCGGGAACAAGTTGGTCACTCCCAAAGTCGGAGTGGAAGAAGATGCATGTCGAGGAAAAAACGCTCACCGGCCCTTACGGTCATGCATTCGCAGGCGAAATCGCAACACTCGAACGGATCAACGACGCGGGAGGCGAGCCATGAAGAAAACGCTGCTTCTGGTTTCTACCATCGCGCTCACGGCCTGCTCGGTGATACAGCCCCGACCGGTCATTGAAAAGCGGTTCGCCTCCTATGTGCCCGGCACCGACATTACTCACCCGCCGCTGACGCTGAGTGTATCGAGCGCCGACCCGGAAGATCCGGCTCCCAAAGCCAAGAAAGAAGTCACGCTCAGCGAGCTAAGCGATCGCGGCCAAGCCGCCCTGATTACGGCAACAAACGGGAAGCCGCCTTACGCGATCAAGGGTGAAGCTGGCGGCAAGGAAGAAACAGGCGGCATCGAGTCCCTCACAGGCATGAGCCGCAATCTCATTGTTGCACCGGTATCATTCGGTTTCCTGACGCCCGGCGACCGTATTGATGCCATGCGTATCAGTTTGCGGGTCGATCCGCATCTCAGCGGCGACTGGAGGATTGTCGGCTGGGATGCCGTCGCCAACAAGTACGAGAGCCACGATGTCGCTACGGTTAGCGACGAGGCAAGCTCGACTCTGTCGGCATCGACCGGCCTCGGCCTCGGACCGCTGCTGCCCGAGGCAAAGATCGGTGGTGAAATGTCGCGTTCGAGCAAGAGCGAGTACACGGTAGTCGACTATTCTTCGCTCGATGCCATGGTCATGCCCGACGGAACCGCTTGGGTGCTTCAATCGGCAAGCGCTGGCAGGGATCTTGCCCACAACGCCACGGTGCAGGTCAGGCTGCAATATTTCGGTCCAGTGAAAATCCTAACCTACAATACTTTTTCCAATCTCTACGATGAGCCAAAGGCAGGCGAGGCTCCGAAACCGATGACGCCTGACAAGGTCAGCTTGACCGTGGTCCGCATCGAAGCGCCCAGCGACGAAAAGGCCGTATGTGGTCAAGCCAAAATGGCCTACCGGGTACGCGGCATTCACAAGGACAAAGGCCGCTCAACGCTGACTGAATACGACGATGAGGCCGAACTTACGGTCTTTGACGAAAATCTCCCGACAAACCGCGCCGGTTTCTTTCTTGCGCCGCCACCGCAAACACGGTTCTTCCATATCTTCTTGGGCGACGCACTATTGCAGTTCAAATCCAACCAGCAGCCCCAGCCGCAAGACCTTGCTTTTGCAACGTTGGACCAAGCGATTAGCTTTGAAACTTGGCTGCAAACGATCGACTTTACGGGAACCGACTTGCGCGGGGGCCAGATTGGCTTTGCAGGAGCCAGCCCCGAACTGCAACCAATCGGCAAAGCCAAGCTTGGTCTGCTTACTGCCGGCATGACGCAAATGAGCGAAGCCGAGCGGAGCAATGCTTCGGCGACCCGGTGCTCCTCGCGCCCTGAAAACTAGATCCGCCCAAACCAGATCACGTGCCGCGGGCCCTTGCCGTTGGCCCGCGCCCGGACTTCGACCTCTTCCACTTCGAAGCCGACGTCCTCCATCCGGCGGCGGAACTTGGGGTCCTTGTCGGCTGACCACACCGCGAGGATGCCGCCGGAGCGCAGCGCTTTACGCGCATTGTGCAGTCCGGCCTTGCCGTAGAGCCGGTTGTTCTCGGGCCGGACCAGCCCGTCGGGGCCGTTGTCGACATCGAGCAGGATTGCGTCGAGCGGTTCGGGGGCGAGCAGGATCGCCTCGGCCACGTCGCCGCGGACCAGCCGGACGCGCGGATCGTCGAGGCAGCCCGCGGTCAGCTCAGCCATCGGCCCGCGTGCCCAATCGATGATCTCGGGGACCAGTTCGGCGACGATGATGCGGGCATCGCCCTCCACCTTCGCCAGCGCGGCGCGCAGGGTGAAGCCCATGCCATAGCCGCCGACCAGCAGGTGCGGATCGCGCACCCCTTCAAGCCGCTCGATCGTCATCGTTGCGAGCGCTTCTTCGGAGGTCCGCATCCGCGTGCTCATCAGCTCGTTATGGCCAAGCACGATCATGAAATCACGGTCGTGGCGATAGAGCTTCAGCTCTTCGCCGCCGGGCACCTGCGCGGTGCCGAGGAGTTCGCGGGCGATCATCGGGGCTGGGCTCGCTGTTGCATCCAGCTCTCCTGCCGCAAAAAGAAGGGGCGGCCAAGGCCGCCCCTTCCCATCATCGCAATATCGAGCAGTTCGATCACATCTTGTACGAGACGCGAACGTAACCGAAGCGGCCCGGAACGTCGTAGGTGGTGGGATCGTAGTTGTTCAGGCTGCAGCTGAAGCAAGCCGGCGGATCGACGTCGAACGCGTTGTTCATGCCCGCCGTCAGCGTGAAGCGGCTGTTGGCGAATGCCGGCGTGAACTGCAGCTGGAAGTCGGTGTAGAACCGCGAGTTGAGCTTCTTGGTGGTGTTCTGGATCTCGGTCACCGGGCCGATGTAACGGCCGGTTACCAAGGCCTTGACCGGGCCAATGCTGTAATCGACCGTGCCGGTGGCCTTGAACTTGGGATAGGCCTGATCCGGGCTGCCGCGTTCGAAACCGAGGTAGCTGGTCGTGGTCGTCCCGTTGGTTGCCGGAACCCCTTCGTCATACTGGAACAGGAAGTTCGCCGCGAGGTAGAGTCCGAACGAGCTGGTATCCCGGCTGCCGGTGCGCAAGTTCATCGTCGCGTCGAGCCCGCGGGTGCGGATCGTTCCGGTGTTGAGCAGGATCCCGTTGATCGCCGAGATGAAGCCCGAGGGCGTGCGCACGATTGCCCCGCAGCTCAGCGGATCGCCGGTGAGGGCGCAGCGGCTAAGCAGCACGTCCGCCCCGATCGAGCCGATCGCTCCCTTCAGCTTGATGTCGTAGTAATCGACCGTCACACTGAAGTTGCTGAGCGAGCCGCCACGAGCCCAGGCCGGGCTGTAGACGCCGCCGACCAGGACCGAACGCGCAGTTTCCGGCTTCAGGTTCGGGTTGCCGCCGGTCAGGACCGGAAGCTGCCCGCCCTGCGGTTCGACATAGCTGCCGTTCGCAGGCACGCCGTTGGCGATGCAGTTTGTCTTGACCGTCGCATTGGTCGGGAACAGCCCCCCCGGCGCGCTGGTGCACGGATCGGACAGCGGCTGGTCGAAGCGCGACTGCGCCCCGTAGAGTTCGCCGATTGAAGGTGCGCGGAAGCTTTGCGCATAGGACCCGCGCAGCAGCAGGTCTGCCGCGGGCTTCCACTGAACGCCGCCGGTCAGCGAAGTGTTGCCGCCGAAGGTCGAATACTTCGAGTAACGCGCCGCACCCGACAGCTCGAGCAGGTTGAAGAACGGTGCGTCCTTCAGCAGCGGAACGCGCACTTCGCCGTAGAATTCGTCCACCTTGAAGCTGCCGCTGGCCGCCTGCGCCGGGATATCCGCGCCGAGGCCGGCCTGGATGATTGGATCAGGGGTGAACGAACCGAACTGGTAGCGGTGTTCATAACCGAGCGCCACGCCCACCGGGCCGGCGGGCAATTCGAACAGCGTGCCGGTCAGGTTGACTTCGAAGTCCGAGAGCCGCTGCGACGAACGGTCATGCTCATCGAAGCCGACAAAGGCCAGCATATCCGGAGTCACCGAGCCCAGGCCGCCAAAGATGTTGAACGGCACGCAGGTCCCGGTGCACAGCGCCACCGGGCCGAGCGCTTGCTGCAACTTGGCGGCGTTGACGTTGCCGGTGAATAGCTGCTTGGCGTCGTTGTGGCCGATCACCGCGTTGGCATCCCAGTACCAGTCATTCCCGAACATCTGGAACTTGCCGTCCAGCGTGGCGCTCAGGGTCAGCGTATCGACATCCTGAGTGTAAGTCCGCTGCCCGGCTTCGACCAGGCGGCGAGCGATAAAGTTGTAGTTCGCCACCCCGCCGTTGGCGCCCGAATTGAGCGTCACGCCGAACGGGTTGAAGGGATTGGTCGCGTCGATCGAGATCGTGTCGAGCAGGTTGCCGTTACCGGCATCGGGGCCGACGAACAGCGGCAGGAACGCCGCCTGGTTCTGCGAACGACGGTGGTTGTAGAACATCTTCACCGACAGGTTCAGCGCATCGCTGAACTCCACCCGCGTGTTGATGAACCCGCCATAACGCTGCTGCGGGGTCTGGAAGTAGTTGAACGGCGCGAAGTTGAACCGGTCGGCCGAGGTAAAGTTCTTGTAGTCACCGCCGACCAGTGCCGGATCGTAGACCGGCTTGCGGCCGATCACCGGCGCCTTGAGCGTCAGATTCTGGCCGAGCACCAGGAAACGGCCGAGCGGGGTCGCGCTCGAGCAGCCGCCGATCGGATCGGAACAGGCGGTCTGCCCCGGGTTGGGAAACTGCGAGATCGAACGATTGCGGGCGCTGACCGAGCCTTGGCCGACATAGCTGACCCCGGCCACGACATGGACCTGATCGTTGCCCGCGCCGTAGCTCAGCTGGTACGCACCGGTCTTGCCGTCACCCTTGCCGAGGAACTCGCCAAGCTGCATCGATCCGCGGAAGCCGCGCTGGGTCTTGTTGGTAATGATGTTGACTACGCCGGCGATCGCGTCCGAACCGTAAAGCGGTGAAGCGCCCGACTGGAGCACTTCGATGCGGTCGATCATCCCGTCGGGGATCGAGTTCAAGTCAACCGCGTTGGGAATGCCGCTGGCCGAGGCGCCGCTGACGTAGCGCAGGCCATCGACCAGCACGAGCGTGCGCTTGGCGCCGAGGTAGCGCAGGTCGATCGTCGACGAACCGGCGCCGACGCCGCCGCCATCTGGCGGGTTGCCCAGGTTGCCGCTGTTGTTGAAGCGGGTGTTGAGGCCGCCGGCCGAACCGGGCAGGCGCTGGAGCACGTCAGCGACCGAGGACAGCCCGGTCTGGGCGATCGCTTCGTTGTCGAGGCGGACGACCGGGGAGGGATCGTTGAGCGGATCGCGGCGAATGCGCGAACCGGTGACGACGATTTCGGCGGCAGGTGCGTCGCTGGTTGCCTCGGCGTCCGACGCAGTAGACTGCGCGTTGGCGGCAGTACCCGACATCGCGGTGACAACAGCAATTGCCGCCCCGGCAAGTAGCTGGCGTGCGAAGAGTTTCATAAGATTTTCCCCTTGGATTGCCCTAACTTGCCGCCGCCTTCGACCAAGGGCGGTGGGCAAGTGCGTCAAGGGTTACCAGCAAGCGGAGTCACGGCAAGACACGGCGTGCTGTACTGCACGATTATTGCGCAACTATGGCAAAAATACCGCGGCGAACTGTGACAAAATTGCGTCAGGCTGCACGCTGGGCGCGGTCCACGGCTTCCTGGTTGAGCATGTCGGCGAGCAGGAACGCGAGCTCGATCGACTGCGCGGCGTTGAGCCGGGGGTCGCAATGGGTGTGATAGCGATCCGCCAGCCCTTCGCTGCTGATCGCCACCGCCCCGCCGACGCATTCGGTCACGTCCTGCCCGGTCATCTCGATGTGGATACCGCCGGCATGGGTGCCTTCAGCGCGGTGTACCGCGAAGAACCCGCGCACCTCGTTCAGGATACGGTCAAACGGACGCGTCTTGTAGCCCGAATTGGCCTTGATCACGTTGCCGTGCATCGGATCGCATGACCACACCACCGGATGGCCCTCGCGCTTGATCGCGCGGACCAGCGGGGGGAGGCCCGCTTCGACCTTGTCATCGCCGAAGCGGCTGATCAGCGTGATCCGGCCAGCCTCGCGCCCCGGGTTGAGCACGTCGAGCTGGCGCAGCAATTCGTCGGGGGCGAGCGAAGGCCCGCACTTGAAGCCAAGCGGATTGCCTACCCCGCGCAGGAATTCGACATGCGCCGAACCTTCGAAGCGGGTGCGGTCGCCGATCCACAGCATGTGCGCGCTGGTATCGTACCAATCCCCGGTCAGCGAATCCTGCCGGGTCATCGCCTCCTCATACTTGAGGTGCAGCGCTTCGTGGCTGGTGTAGAAGCTGGTGCCCTGGAGCTGCGGCACGGTCTGCGGATCGATCCCGCAGGCGGCCATGAAGTCCATCGCCTCGCCGATCCGATCGGCCATCTGCGCGAACTTGTCGGCCCACGGGCTGCGGCCCATGAAATCGAGCGTCCACTGGTGGACCTGGCGCAGGTTGGCATAGCCGCCGGTCGAAAAGGCGCGCAGCAGGTTGAGCGTCGCGGCGCTTTGCGAATAGGCCTGGAGCAGCCGCTGCGGATCGGGAATGCGGGCTTCGGAGGTGAATTCGATCCCGTTGATGTTGTCACCGAGGTAACTCGGCAGTTCGACGCCATCGATCGTCTCGACCGGCGAGCTGCGCGGCTTGGCGAACTGGCCGGCCATGCGCCCGACCTTGATCACCGGCTGCTTGCTGGCGAAAGTCAGCACAACCGCCATCTGCAGCAGCACGCGGAAAGTATCGCGGATGTTGTTGGGGTGGAACTCGGCGAAGCTTTCGGCGCAGTCCCCGCCCTGCAGCAGGAAGCCCTTGCCCGCTGCCACATCGGCCAGATCGGCCTTGAGCGCGCGCGCTTCGCCGGCGAAGACCAGCGGCGGGAAGTTGGTTAGCGTGCCGGTGACCTTGCTGAGCGCGGCAGCGTCGGGATAGCTCGGCAGGTGCCGGGCTTCCTTGGCTTGCCAGCTCGTCGGGGTCCAGTTCTGCGCCACGTGTCAAAGCTCCTCGGGAATCGAAGGCGCGCCCATAGCCGCTGGCGCCGCGATTTGCAAAACTTGCAAGGCGGGACGCCGCCCGCGCAATAATGTTTCGTCCCCGACCTAGCGTCCGGCCGACGACGCCTGCGGCATCACCGCGCTCAAGGTCTGGCCCTCGGGCAGGATCACCAGCCGCCAGCTGCTGCCCGGGATCAGGTACTTCTTCGCCAGCGCCTGCATCGCCGCAGGCGTGGTCACGGTATAGTCGTCGAGAACCCCGCGCACCGAGGAATAACGCCGCGGGTCGCTGGTCGCGCCCTCGAGCAGGTACATGAAGAACGCGCTGCTGGTCGATGCGCGAGTGAGCTGCTGTTTCAGGGGTTCGGTCACCCGGTCGAGTTCGTCCTGCGTCACCGGATTGGTGGCAAGGTCAGCGGCGATCTTGTCGGCCGCATCGAAGAATTCGGGCACCGCCTTGGGCTGGAGCTGCGACAGCGCGAAAACCGTTCCGCCGCCGTCGAGGTCGATCGGCCAATCGTTGGCGACCTGCGGGGAATAGGCCTCGCCCAGCTTTTCGCGCAGCGCATCGAGAATGCGGTTCTGCATGATCTGGGTAAGGATTTCGAGCTGGCGGCTGTCGCGAATGCCCGCCACCCCGCCCCCGGTCGGCCAGGCAATCAGCGCCGCCGCCTGGTTCTGGTCGCCCTTGTGATAAAGCACCACCGGCTGCGTCGATGGCGCGAGCGTGCGCGCGCTCGCCGGGGCGGTGCCCGCCGGTAGTTCGCCGCGCGGCGGCAGTGCGCCGAAGGTCTTGGCCAAAGCCGCGATCGCGGTATCGCGCTTGAAATCGCCGAACAGCTGGATTTCGATCGGTCCTTGCGCCAGGATAGGCGCCCAGACGGCGCGAAAGCCGTCGGTCGTGGTCGCGGCGATCTGCTCCGGCGTCGGGGTCGCGAAGACCGGATTCTTGCCGCGTTGGTAGAACTTGAGATCGCGCTGCGCGACGCCTTGCGGGCTGGTGGCAAAGCTCTGGTAATTGATCCGCGCTGCGGCCTGCGCGCGCAACACCGGGTTGACGTCCCAGCGCGGTGCGGCGAACTTTGCGGCCATCAGGTACAGCTGGTCGTCAAGGTCGGCCGCGCGGGTATCGGCGGAAAAGGTGAACTTGCTGTCGTCGATCTTGAAATCGAAGCCCATCTTGCGGCCGGTGGTCAGCTTGTCGAGCTCTTCCTGGCCGAGTTTGCCCTCACCCGAGCCGACGAGCGCGATGTTGCCCAGCGTGGCATAGGGAGCCGTATCGGCATTGAACGCGCGCCAGCCCGCGCCGAAACGCACCTTGAGCGTGACCCGCCCGGGCTCGTTGTCGGTCGGCCAGAGCAAGACCTTGACCCCGTTGGCAAAATCGACCTGCTCGATCTCGAGCAGGCCGGTCGGCTTGACCGCGCTCGGCTGTTGCGGCGCGCCGATCGGCGGGAGCGAGGCAAAATCGATCGGCCCGGCATCGACGCGCGAATTGCCGTTGCCGGCAACCGGTGCGGCCAAGGCGAGGGCAAGCGAGCCGTCGGTCGCCTCCTTGGCCTCAGGCGTCACATAGATGCCGCGGGTCACCGTGCCGCTGAACAGCCTCCGGGTGTGCGCGAGCACGTTGGCCGGGGTGAACATCGACTTCGAACGCTTGAAGATATCGAGCACCGTTTCGGGCGAGGCGATGGTTTCGCGGATATCGAGCGCGGCGACCATGTCGTCGGCGAGCTTCGAACCCGGCAGGAGCCGGCGCTGTTCGACCGAGCTTTCGAAGGCGACGTTGAACTCCTTCGCCTCGCGGTCGATCTCGGCCTGCGTCGGCGGGCGGGTCATCGCGTCTGCGATCACCGCGCGGGTGTCTTTGAGCGCACTCTTCCAGTCAGGCCCGAGCGGGGTGATCGCGACATAGGTGACATTGGCCGAACGCATGGTCTTTTCCTGGCTGACCTGCGCGGAGAGGAAGCTGCCGCCGCCACGGGCGCGCGCTTCGAGCCGACGGTTGATGATCGCCTGGGCAAGCGAATCCACCATGATCCCCTGGTTGTAGACGATGGTATCGTGCACCGGACGCCACGGGCGCAGCACACCGTAGACGATCTGGCGTGGCAGGCTGGGTTCGACGATGATCTTCGTCGCCCCGACGGGAGCGGTGCCCTTGGCCCCCTTGGGCGCAACCGGATCACCGAACGAGGGTTCCGGCGTGCGCGGGCCGACGCCCTTCCAGTCGCCGAACCACTTGGCGATATCAGCCTTGAGCACGTCTGGATCGATATCGCCAACCGCGATGATCACGCAGTTTTCCGGGCGATACCAGCGCTGGTGGTAGGCGCGAACGCTTTCCTGGTTGGCCGCGGTAAGCGTCGCCTCGGTGCCGATCACCGGGCGCTGGCCAAGCTTCTGCCCGGCGAACAGCGTCGCTTGCTGCTGATCGACCACGCGCTCGGCAGTGCCGCCGCGTTCGCGCTTTTCGGCGAGCACGATCGGCACTTCGGTGCGCACGTTGGCTTCCGACAGCGTCGGCGCAATCATCATCCCTGAGAGCAGCTTGAGACTGGTATCGACCTTGGCGGCGTTGGCATTGGGCAGATCGAGCTGGAAGGTGGTGCCGAGTGGCCCGGTCTGTGCGTTGGTGTCGCTGCCGAAGCTCGCGCCAAGGCGCTGCCAGATCGGGATCGCCTGGCCTTGTTCAAGGTATTTGGACTGGCGGAACACCAGGTGCTCAAGCAGGTGCGAAAAGCCCATCTCGCTTGGCGCTTCGTACATCGAGCCGACGTCCATGCGGATGCGGATCGAAACCTGGTCGGGCGGCACGCCGTTCTTGCGCACCGCATAGCGCACCCCGTTGGGCAGTTCGCCGAAGATCCATTCCGGGTCCTGCGGAATGTCGCTGCCGCGGTAGAGCCAGGGTACGTCGGGCGTGTTGGGAGCGAGCACCGGCGCGGCGGCAGCGCGCTTCTTCGTCGCCGCGCCCGCCGCGTCGAGCGCGGGGGCAAGCAACAGGGCCATGGCGGGAACGAAGAAGGCGAGCAGGCGCTGAGCGCGGGATTTCGGGTGCATAGGGCGCGGACTATAGGCAGCGCGATTGTGACTGACCAGTGAATACCTGCGGAAATACAGGGCGGCGCAGAGGATCACCTCCAGTTCAGCCCCTTGCCCCGACGCCGACCGGCCCTTACATGCAATGCATCATGTTCATCGAAACCGAGCTCACGCCCAACCCGGCGACCATCAAGTTCCTTCCCGGCGAAGTCGTGATGCCCAGCGGCACGCGCGATTTCCCTGACGAGGAGAGCGCCGCCGCCTCGCCGCTGGCCTCCGCGCTGTTCGACTTGGGCGACGTATCCGGCGTGTTCTTCGGACGCGATTTCGTCTCGGTTACCGCGGGCGAAGGGGTCAACTGGTCGGCGCTCAAGCCGCAGGTGGTGGCGATGCTGCTCGACCATTTCATCACTGGCGCGCCGCTGTTTGCCGGCCCCGATGCCTCGGGCATCGCGGTGCCACCTGCCGATGACGACATTGCCGACGATCCCGCCGATGCCGAGGTGATTGACCAGATCAAGGAACTGATCGAAGTGCGCGTGCGGCCTGCGGTGGCCAACGATGGCGGTGACATCGTCTACCGCGGCTTTCGCGACGGGGTGGTCTACCTGACCATGCAAGGCGCCTGCGCCGGCTGCCCCTCGTCCTCTGCGACGCTCAAGAACGGGATCGAATCGCTGCTCAAGCACTACGTCCCCGAAGTGCTTGAAGTCCGCGCTGCCTGATCCCGCTCTAGCTTTCGTTCCGGAGAACCGAATGTCCTTGCCCCTGCCCGATGCAGCGCTTGATCAATTGTTCCGCACCGCGCGGACTTACAATGGCTTTATCGACACACCGGTCGAACGCGATCAGCTCGAGGCGATCTGGGAACTGATGAAAATGGGGCCGACCAGCGCCAACTGCCTGCCCGCGCGGCTGGTCTGGGTAACCACGCCCGAAGCCAAGGCGAAGCTGGCCGCTTGCGCCGGCGGGGCCAATCCACCCAAGATCCTTGCCGCGCCGGTCAGCGTGATCATCGGTATGGACCTCGATTTTCACGAGCAGCTGCCGTGGCTGTTCCCGCATGTCGACGCCAAGGCCTGGTTCGAAGGCAATGAACCGCTGCGCGAAACCACCGCGTTTCGCAATTCGTCGCTCCAGGGCGCCTATTTCATCCTGGCCGCCCGCGCGCTGGGGCTCGATACCGGACCGATGTCGGGCTTCAACCCTGAAGCCGTCGACGCCGCGTTCTTCGCCGACACGCCGCGGGTGAAGTCGAATTTCATCTCGACACTGGGCTACGGCGATCCCTCCACAATCTTCGAGCGCAGCCCGCGTCCTGATTTCGGGGCTTTCAACCGCATCGCCTGACGCGCTATCGCCGCTGGCATGGAACTGCTGGGAATCGAATGCGCGACCGAGAGCTGCTCGGTCGCCCTGTTTGAACAGGGCAAGCTTGTGTCCGGCACCGCGCAGGTGCTGGGCCGCGGCCATGCCGAGGCCTTGGTGCCGATGATCGCCGCGCTGCCGGGCAAGGGCCAGGCTGGCCGCATTGCCGTCTCGCTCGGACCGGGCAGCTTCACCGGGCTGCGCGTCGGGCTTGCCGCGGCGCGCGCGCTGGCGTTTGCCTGGCGGGCCGAACTGATCGGTTATTCGACTCATGCGCTGGTCGCCGCGATGGCCCGGGCCGAAGCCGGGGCACAGGACATCGGAGTCGCGATGACTGGCGGACACGGCGAATGGTTCGTCAGCCGCTTCGATGCCGGCGGCACCATGATCCTCCCGCCGCAATCGCTCCCCCCGGCGCGGGCCGCGGAGTTGCTCGATACGGCGGTCGTCGCGGGATCGCAGGCCGAGGCGCTGGCAGCACTGCGTGGGCATGGGCGGGCCCTGACATTGCTTCCTGACGCGCGACAGCTGCACTTGCTGAGCGATGCCGCATTCACCACCGCGGTGCACCTCGACTATGGCCGCGCGCCCGATGCCCGGCTGCCAGGCGCCGCGAGATGACCCCGCTGGCCGACGATCTCGACCACATCATGGCGGTGATGGCAGCCGCTTTTGACCCCGAGTTCGGCGAAGCCTGGAACCGTCGCCAGGTCGAAGACGCCCTGTTTATAGGCAATTGCCATTACGGCCTTGCGATGGACGACACTACTTGCGCCGGCTTCTTCCTTTCGCGCTTCGGTTTCAATGAGGAAGAGCTGCTGCTGCTTGGTGTAGTTCCTGCAATGCGTCGGCGCGGCCACGGCGCGGCGCTGCTCAAACAGTTTCTTGCCGGAGCGCGATCCCGCGGCGCGACTCGCGCATTGCTTGAAATGCGGCAGGGCAATTCAGCAGAGATATTATACCGCAAGGCGGGCTTTGACCAGGTCGGACTCAGGGCTAATTATTACCGCGGTAAATACGGCGAACGCAGCGATGCGATAACCTTTGCTTGTCAATTGGTCCAAAATGGCGATGCAAATGGTTATAGTCTATGAACTTTTTGTAAGGTTGTTTAAAACTCGCCTAAATCGACTTGTAACAGCCGCGAAATGGGCTTAGCGGCTTGTAGGCCTCTCAATCAATGAAGGCTATTTGGGTCGTAACTACGAAAGGAATTGGTCATGGATGCAACCCATGCCGATGTGAATGAAATGCTCATCACCTTGACGTCGGACATTGTCGCCGCACACGTCAGCAACAACAATGTCGCAGTTGAAGATGTCGCCGGGCTGATCGGCAATGTCTATGGCGCGCTGGCCGGCCTCGGCCAGCCGGTCGTCGTGGAAGAAGTGATGCCCGAACCGGCGGTTACGATCCGCGCCTCGATTAAGCCGGACTACATCGTCTGTCTCGAAGACGGCAAGAAGCTGAAGATGCTCAAGCGCCACCTGATGACGCATTACAACCTGACCCCGGATCAGTATCGTGCGCGCTGGGGCCTGGCTGCGGACTATCCGATGGTCGCCCCCAACTATGCCGAGAAGCGCCGCGAACTGGCGAAGAAGATCGGCCTGGGGCGCAAGCCTGGGGTAAAGCGCGGTCGCAAGCCGAAGGCGGCCTGATCGTCTAAAGCAATCGCCAAAGTCAGGCAGTTGTAGAATCGCCCCGCCCATCTATGATCGGCGGGGCCATTCGTTGTGGGACAATTCACGAGCGTGCATCAGCCAATCGACATCGAAGCGCTCTGTGCCGAACGGGGCCTGAGGATTACCGACCAGCGCCGGGTGATCGCGCGTGTGCTGTCTGAGGCGGATGACCACCCCGATGTGGAAAAGCTGCATGAGCGCGCGGTCGCGATCGACCCGCGCATCTCGATCGCCACCGTTTACCGCACGGTGCGCCTGTTCGAGGAAGCCGGCATCCTCGATCGCCACGATTTCGGCGATGGCCGCGCCCGCTACGAAGCCGCACCCGAGGCACATCACGATCACCTGATCGATGTCGAGACCGGCAAGGTCATCGAATTCGTTGATCCCGAGCTTGAATCCTTGCAGCGCCAGATTGCCGAGAAGCTGGGCTACCGCCTGGTCGACCACCGCATGGAGCTTTACGGCGTGCGGCTGGAGCGGGAGAATTGATGGCAGCCGCGCTCGCCCAGCCCCGGCAGATGTCGTTGCTTGGCAAGGCCCGTGCATCCATCCGCCTGACCGGCATGGCCATGCTGCTGCTGGCCTGCATTCCGCTCCATTTTGTCAGCCATTTCCTGCGCCTGCCCAACCCCTGGCCGCGCGTCTTTCTTGGCGGGGTCGCGTGGCTGGCCGGGGTGCAACTGTCGTATCGCGGCCAAAGGGCGCGCGGCGGGGTGTTCCTGATCGCCAACCATGTCAGCTGGATTGACGTGCCGGCGCTGGCCGCCGCCAGCGGCAGCGCGTTTGTCGGGCATGACGGGCTCGCTTCGATGCCCGTGCTCAAGTGGCTGTGCCGGATGAACCGGACAGTATTCATCGCCCGGCATGATCGCACCAGCGTGGCCGAGCAAATCGAGGCGGTGCGCGCAGCGCTGAGCGACAGCGGCGCGCTGACCATCTTCCCCGAAGGCACCACCAGTGACGGCACCGGGCTGCTGCCGTTCAAGAGTTCGCTGTTGTCCGCATTCGAGCCGCTGCCGGCGGGGATTGCAGTCCAGCCGGTGCTGCTCGACTACGGACCCGAAGCTGCAGACATCGCCTGGGTGGGCGAAGAGCACGGGCTCGACAATTTCCTGCGGATCCTTGCGCGCCGCCGCCCGCTGCAGCTCTCGATCCATTTTCTGCCCCCATTGGGCGGTGCCGCGCTGGAGAGCCGCAAGACCATCGCTCAGGCCGCGCGCGACGCGATCCTGCAACGATTGGCTGGCTAGGACCCTGCTCAAGATGTCCGGCTTGCCCCGATTCGATTCAAACGAAGCAATTCCGGTCGCCGCTCGCGGAACCCCGCTGCCGCTCGGCCTGACGGGTGAACTCAGGATCTGGGGTCGTTCGCTTCTTCTGGCCCTGGCCATGCTGGTGGTGGTGCCGCTGCATTACCTGTTCCGGCTGATCAAGTACGGCTCGCCCTTCCCGATGTATTTCCTGCGCTGGGCAGCCTGGGTGATCGGGGCGCGGGTGCAGATCCACGGGGTGCCGCTGAAGCGCGACGTGTTCTTCATGCCCAATCACATTTCGTGGTTCGATGTTCCGGTGCTGGGTGGGATAACCGGTTCTGCCTTTGTCTCCCGAGCGGAAATCGGCGAAATGTTCATGCTGGGCTGGATGGCGCGACTGAACCGCACCGTGTTCATCAAGCGCGAAGCCAAGCTCAACATCGCCGCGCAGATCAATGCCTTGCGTGAGGCATTGGCTGATACCTGGTCAGTGGTGATCTTCCCCGAAGGTACGATTACCGACGGACATTCGCTGCTACCCTTCAAGACCAGCATGATCAGCGTCCTTGAACCGCCCCCGCCGGGGATGCTGGTCCAGCCGGTGGTGATCGACTACGGCGCAATTGCCGAATGGATCGCCTGGCTCGACCAGGAAAGCGGGATCAACAATGCCCGCCGGATCTTCGCCCGGCCCGGCACATTTGCGGTCAACCTGTATTTCCTCGACCCGTTCGATCCGCACGATTTTCCCGGTAGGAAAAACATTGCCGCGCAGGCCCGCAAGCAGATCGAAGAGCGGCTGATCGCGGCACTGGGCAAGCCGCTACGCCCGTTCCGCTATGACCTGCCGATGGTTGGCTACAAGGCTCCGCGCGATGAAGCTTTGGAATCCGGATAACCCGGCGCTATAGGCCGCGCCCCATGACTACAGCCTCGCCTCCCAAAACCTACCGTGTCAAAAGCTTCGGCTGCCAGATGAACGTCTACGACGGCGAGCGCATGGCCGAGCTGCTCGACCGGCAGGGGATCGCGCCGGCGGCTAATGGCGAAGACGCCGATCTGGTGGTGCTCAACACCTGCCACATCCGCGAGCGGGCGACCGAAAAGGTCTATTCGGAGATCGGCCGCCTCAAGCATCGCGACGGCGCCGCGCCGATGATCGCCGTCGCCGGCTGCGTGGCGCAGGCCGAAGGCGC
>JANOAD010000090.1:0-6438 GCA_031410955.1 Novosphingobium sp.
GCGAAATCCTCGGTCTTGAGGTAGTCGCCGGAGACCTGGTTGGCGATCAGCGAGAGGAAACAGCCGACCAGCCCCATGTCGTGATACCACGGCAGCCATGAGACGCAGCGGTCTTCGCCATCGACATGCATGCCTTCGCCGTGACCGGCCAGGTTGTTGAGCAGCGAGGCGTGGGTCACCGCAACACCGTGCGGGAAGCGGGTCGATCCGCTCGAATACTGGAGGTAGCAGATGTCGTCGGTGTGCGCCGTGGGCAATTCCGCTTCAGGCGCGTCGCCCTTGGCGAAGTCTTCCCAGGTGATCCCTTCGCAGCCCTGCCGCGCGGCGGCGGCACCGCCCATTTCGGCGATCTCGGCGGGGTAGAACAGGACCTTGGGGTCGCTCGACTGGAGCTGCACCGCAAGCTGGTCGATATAACTGTCCTTGCCGCCGAAGCTGGTCGGCAGCGGGAGAGGGACGGGCCACGCGCCGGCATAGATGCAGCCGCAGAACAGCGCAGCGAATTCGGGGCCGGTTTCCGCCACCAGCGCGATCCGGTCATCCTTGCGGATGCCGTGCGCGATCAGCCGGCGCGCGGCGACCAGCGCATCTTCGCGCAGTTCGCTGAACGGGTAGGGGCGCACCAGATTGCCGCGCGGATCGTGGAAATTGAGCCCGCGCTTGCCGCGGGCCGCATAGTCCAGCGCTTCGCCGAATGTGGCAAAGTCCGACAGGCGGCGCGGCAGATCGTCGTGATTGGGGGTCGGAACCAGCGTTCCAGCGGCGTCGTGCACTAGCGTGGCGGCGTCGGTCATCGGTAAAACTCGTTTCTTATCAATGCACAAGCCCGGATTTTCCGGTACATAGGCATCCCGAAGCGTTCACAGGCCCCGCATGGTGCCTGCACTGGGCTATTCCATTTGCCGGGGACTGTGGCACCAATAAGGCGATGGTAACCAAATCCCGATCGTATGAGCGCAAGGAAAAGCGACCGCCCAAGCCGCTCGACCCGCGGCGGCTCAACGATTTGGCGCTGCATTACGTCGCGCGGTTTGCAACCAGCGCGGCCAAGCTGGAGGATTACCTGCGGCGCAAGCTGCGCGAACGCGGATGGGAGGGCGAAGTCGAGCCCGATGTTGCGGCACTAGCGCAAAAATTCGTCGCTGCCGGATACATCGATGACGAAGCCTATGCTCGGGCCAAGAGCGGAGCCTTGCTGCGCCGGGGGTTTGGCAACCGGCGGATCGGGCAAGCGCTGAATGCCGCCGGGATCGCCGAGGACATTCGGGTTGAAGTACGCGCCGGGGCGGCGGCGGAACGGCGCGCCGCGCTGGCCTTGGCGAGCAAGCGCCGATTCGGGCCGTTCGGCGACGCCGAGCTCGACCGCCCCGCCCGCGACAAGCAGATCGCCGCCATGCTGCGCGCCGGCCACTCGTTCGAAACCGCCCGCGCGCTGGTCGGTGCCAGCGACGTCAAGGCGGCGCAGGACTGGGCCGCAGCGCTGGATGAAGGCGATCGGTGACAGCCTGCCTCTTGCGCGGGGCGGGAGTTAGGCGCTAACGCGCTGGCCATGGGAATCCTCGGCAAGATCTTCACCTGGTGGGACGGCGCGACCATCGGCACCCTGTTCAACTCGGCAGTGACCGGAGAGAAAGTCGGGACCGACGTCACCGGCAACACCTATTTCCGGGCCAAGAAGCCCTATGGCAAAAGCCATCCTTTCGCCGGGCGCGAACGGCGCTGGGTAATCTATGGCGGGGCCAACGATGCCAGCAACGTGCCGGCCGAATGGCACGGCTGGCTCCATGGCGCCTTCGACAATGGCCAGGTACCCGAAAGCAACCTGCCCGCGCCGCGCATCTGGGAGGTCGACTACACTCCCAACCAGACCGGCACGGGGGCGGCCTATCGCCCGGCCGGTGCGCTCGAGCGCGGCGGCAAGCGGGCCGCGGCAACCGGGGACTACGAAGCCTGGACTCCGGACGCCTGAGCGCCATGCGGGTCGCTCATCTGCTCTGTTTGGCCGCGTCGCTGGCCGCGCTGGCCGCCTGCGATAGCGGCTCGAACGAGGTGGCCGAAGCGACCGCCACCGAAGTCCCCAAATCGTTCACCAGCCCGGGTGCCAATGCCCCGGCGGTCGAAAGCGAATATGGCACCCCGGTCAAGGACCGCATCGCTACGCTGGGCCTGCTCAACAAGCGCAACAACCTGTCGCAGGACGTGGTGCTCAAGGTCGGGGAAGCCAAGCGGATCGGCAATGTCATCGTCAAGCTTGCTACATGCGAGCGCACGCTGCCGTGGGAAACCCAGCAGGAAACCGGCGCTTTCGTGCAGGTCTTCGTCGAAGAGCGGGAGCGCGCCGACCAGTCGCTCGCCTGGCACAAGGTCTTTTCCGGCTGGCTGTTCAAGAACTCGCCCGCGCTGAGCGTAGTGCAGCACCCGGTCTATGACGTGTGGGTCAAGGACTGCGCGATGAAGTTCCCGGGCGAGGAAGACAGCCCGGCGCCCGCCGCATCGCCGAGCAGCGCGGCGAAACCGGCCGGCAGCGGTGCACCGGCGGCCAAGCCGTCCGCATCGCCCAGCCCGTCGCCAAGCGCCAAGCCTTCACCCAAACCATCTGCATCGGCGACGACCGGGCGCTGAGCCCGGCGCAACCGGTCGAGGTATTCGGCCTGGCTGATTTCCTGGGCGCCAAGCGAGGCCAGGTGCCCGGTCATGAACTGGCAATCGAGGAGCCGCGTGCCGCCGCGACGCAGTGCCGCCACCAGCCAGGCCAGCGCAACCTTGGAGGCATCGGTCCGGCGGCTGAACATCGATTCGCCGCAGAACACCCGGTCGAAGCCCACGCCATAGAGCCCGCCGACCAGTTCATCGTCTTGCCAGCACTCGATCGAATGGGCCTGGCCGAGCTCATGCAGGGCGATGTAGCTTTGTGCGATGCGGCCGCTGATCCATGTCTGGTCGCCATCGCTGCGCGGGCCAGCGCAGGCTTCGATCACCGCGGCAAAGGCGGCATTGCAGGTAACCGTGAAGCCCCCCCGGCGCAGGACTTTGGCGAGCGAGTGCGAGCAGTGGAACCCGTCCAGCGGCAGAATCGCGCGGCGCCGCGGCTCGACCCAGAAGATTTCCGGATCATCGCGCGCGTCGGCCATCGGGAAGATGCCGCTGCGATAGGCAAGGAGCAACAACTGCGGATCGATCGGAGGCGAGGCGGCAGGAGCATGCACGGCAAATCTTTTATGGACCTATCCAGATCGCTTGTCATCGTGCAGTGTTATGGATAGAGGCACCCCCGCCTGCAGGAGCGTAGCTCAGTTGGTAGAGCATCGGTCTCCAAAACCGAGGGCCGTGGGTTCGAGTCCCCCCGCTCCTGCCAGGCCTTTCCCGAAGCAAGTCACGCCGCCGCAATGACCCGGACTGCTCCCGCCATGCCTGCGTTTGCCAGACCTGCCATGCCGCCGCGTCAGGCCTTGTGGTTGGCGCTGTCGCTCGCCCTGTTGCTGGCCTTGCCCTTTGCCTTCGCTGTGCTGCCGCAGCAGTCCGATTTTCCCGCCCATCTCGCGCGCTACCGGGTCATGCTCGATGGCAACACCGACCCGGCGCTCGCCCGCTGGTACCAGTTCGATTGGCAGCTTGGCGGCAACCTTGGCGTCGATCTGGTGATGCGGCTGCTGGGCCCGATGCTGGGGCTTGAACCCGCCGCGCGGCTTGTCGGCGCTGCGATCCCAGTGCTGACCGGGCTGGGGCTGATTGCGGTCGAGCGCGCGCTGCGGGGCCGCGTCGGCTTCGGTTCCGTGCTCGCCATGGCGATGGTCTGGTCACCCGCGATGGCACTGGGGTTCGCCAATTTCTGCCTCTCGCTGGCGCTTGCCCTGTTTGCCTTTGCCGGGTGGATCAAGCTCGAAGGCCGGCGTGAACGCGCCGCGGTGTTCCTGCCCGCAGCCTGCGCAGTATGGCTGTGCCACATGGCCGGCTGGGGCGTACTGGTGGTGCTGGCCGGCGGGTACGAGTTGAGCCGCAAAGGGCTGCTACGCGGCGCGCTGGCCTGCTGGCCGCTCCTCCTGCCGCTGGTGCCGTTGCTGGCCGTCGGCAGTGCTGGAGGGGTTTCCTATGGCGAGGGGCTGATCGGGTACAAACTTGGCATCTGGCTCAAGGCGATGCGCGTCCATGAGGCCGGGCTCGACATGTCGCTGCCGCTCGTCCTGCTGGCTGTGGTCTACCTGGCTGAGCGGTCCGGCCGTGTCGATCGCCGCCTGGGCTGGGGCGCGCTAGGGCTGGTGCTCGCCAGCCTGCTGCTGCCACGCCACCTTTCGGGGGCCGACTATGCCGATTATCGGCTGACCGCGGTGGCGCTGATGGTCCTTGCCCTGGCGATCGATTGGTCGGCGCCGCGCGCGATCATGCTGGCGGCCGCCGCGGCCACGCTGGTCCGCGTGGTGCCGATCGCGCTGGCCTGGCATGGTCAGGCGCAGCAACTCGAAACGATGCTCAGCGTGCTCGATTCTATGCCGCGCGGTGCCCGCGTCGCCGGGGCGGTGGACGCGCCCGAAGCACCCTGGGCGCTCAATCCGTTCGAGCACGTGCCGTGCTATGCAACCGTCCGGCGCGGTGCCTTGGTCAATTCGCATTTTGTCGGCAACAGCTTCAATCTGATGGAACTGCGCGGCACTCCGGCCGGATTTGCCGATCCTTCGCAGCGGATTATAGTGCCCACGGGCACCCGGCCCGACCTGGCGCAGTTTGCCCCGGCGCAGGATGCAGATTATCTCTGGTACATCGGTGATACCGAGCCGCAGGCCCTGCCCGCCGGAGCCCGGTTGGTGGCCCGCGTACCGGGTTCGATGCTGCTCAAGCTTGCCAGCCCGCCCCCGGCCAATTAGTCCTCCGCTGTGCCAGACCTTCCGCAAATGATGCCAGACCATGCCGATGCCGGGTCGTCGCCGCACGGCCTGCTGATGCGGTTGCGCACCTTCCTGCTCGACACACCCGCGCCGCGCGAGGGACTGTGGCTCGGGCTGTTCTTCACGCTGCTCGCCAGTCTGCCGTTGCTGATGACGGCTTACCCGCAGATGGTCGACTATCCCGCGCATCTGGCGCGGTTCCACGTCATGCTGAACCGTGATTCCAGCCCGTTCCTGCAGCAATACTACGGGTTCGAGTGGCACTGGATGGGCAACCTGGGTGCGGACATCCTGATCCGCCCGCTGTCGTGGTTCATGCCGCTGGAGACCGCGGGCTGGCTGATTGCCGCGCTGATCCCGCCGCTCACCGCGCTGGGGATCATGGCGGTGCAATGGACCCTGCGCGGGCGGATCGGGCTTGCCTCGATGCTGGCCTTTGCCTTCGTCTGGTCGCCCTCGATGCTGCTCGGGTTCCTCAACTTCGGGCTGGCGCAAGCCATGGCGCTGTTTGCATTTGCGTTGTGGGTGCGGATGGACGGCAACAAGTGGCGCGCGCCACTGTTCATCCCGATCGGCCTGATTGTGTGGCTGGCGCACGTCTCGGGTTGGGGCATCCTCGGGTTGATGGTGTTCGGCTACGAATGGCACAAGGACCGCTCGTGGCGCGCGTTCATCGCGCCATGGCCGCTATTCTTCCCGCTGCTCGCGCTGGTCGCGGGCGGCAGCGTGGGCAAGCCGCCGAGCTATGGCCCGCGCCCGGAAATCTACAAGTGGGCGATCTGGAAGCAGGCGATGCGCGGCACGTGGCGCTGGTTCGACTATGGCAACGCGATCATCATCTGCGTGATGCTGGCGCTGTCGATCGCCTTCCGCAGGTGGGACTGGCGGGTGGGCTGGGCGGCGCTGCTGATGCTCGCCGCCTCGCTGGTCATGCCCCGGCACATCTTCGGCGGGGACCTGGTCGATGCGCGGATGATCTCGGCGGGCCTGATGGTCGGCGCGCTGTCATTGGCGTGGAAGGCGCCGCGCTGGGTGGTGATGGCGGCGACGCTGCTGTTCATCGGGC
The DNA here is from genome assembly GCA_031410955.1 of Novosphingobium sp. Lineage (GTDB taxonomy): Bacteria > Pseudomonadota > Alphaproteobacteria > Sphingomonadales > Sphingomonadaceae > Novosphingobium. The sequence goes on from JANOAD010000090.1 coordinate 5,947, forward strand.
GGCTGGGCTACACCACGCTCGACTGGCGGCGCGACAGCGGTGAGACGGTAGAGATGCTGAGCGCACTCGACGGGCTACCCAAAGGCGCGCGGATCGCCAGCTATATGGTCACCGAGCGCAACGAGTGGGGCTTCAACAGTCAGGAGCACATCTGCGGTTACGCTGTCGTCCGGCTTGACGCCTTCATCAATTGCAACTTCGCGTTGCCCGGCATTCACATGCTGACGATCAACGAGGACAGCCAGTATTTCCGCGATCCGTTTCACCGGCTCAACCACCGCGCAGGCAAGCCGATCGATACCTATTACTACGAACCCGCGCTCCACGCGGACTGGTTCTGGTACATGGGCCAGCAGGATCCAGTGCGGCTGCCTTACGGCTTCGTCCAGGTGCGCCGCGGGCATCACTGGATCCTGGCGCGGCGGGTGATCCCGGCAGACGCGTTATAGTTTATGCGCCAATCGCCTCCGCGATTGGCTTGCAACACCAGCC
>JANOAD010000091.1:0-12162 GCA_031410955.1 Novosphingobium sp.
GCGGTGCTCGACCAGATTTTTGTCCGGCGCGAATTCGCCAAGAAGATGCGGATGAGCAAGCGTGATCTGCGGCGCGAGCATCGCGACCGCGAAGGCGATCCGCGCTTCAAGCAAAAGCGCCGCCAAGCTCACAGCGAGTTCGCCAAAGCGGTCAAGGCGCTACGCGACGTGCGCGGCTCGGACTTGATCATCACCAACCCCACTCACTACGCGGTGGCGCTCAAATATGAGCCCGAAACAATGCAAGCTCCGCAGGTGGTGGCGCGCGGGGCTGGGGTGATGGCCCAACGCATTCGGCGGGTCGGATTTACTTATGGCGTGCTGACCGTATCGGATCCGCCGCTAGCACGGGCCCTCCACTCCGCAGGACGGATCGGTGGAGAAATCCCGCCTGAGGTCTATCAGGCGGTTGCGGACCTTTACCTACGCTACCAGATCGGCAAGAAGCACGCGCCGGATCCCGGCAAATTGGGAACAATCTGAACAAGTCATGCTGGGCCGTCTGATCCGAAACAACGCCGATCTCGTGCTGGTTATCGGCATGGTCAGCATTCTTCTGGTGCTATTCACCCCAATACCGACAGCGTTGCTGGATTTCCTGATCATCCTCAATTTTTCGTTTGGCCTGACCATTCTCATGCTGACGTTTTATGTTGGCAAACCCGTGGATTTTTCGACGTTTCCGTCCCTGCTACTTGTCGCGACACTGTTTCGCCTATCGCTGAACGTGGCGGCCACCCGCCTGATCCTGACCGATGGCGATGCCGGACAGGTCATCGGAGCGGTCGGTAATTTCGCGGTCCAGGGCAATTATGTGATCGGGCTGGTGGTCTTCTTCATCCTCATCGTCGTGCAGTATGTAGTCGTCACAGCCGGTGCGCAGCGCGTGTCGGAAGTGGCGGCACGCTTCACGCTCGACGCCGTGCCGGGCCAGCAGATGAGTATCGATGCGGACCTGAACATGGGTCTGATCACTCAGGACGAAGCCAAATTGCGCCGCAAGACGCTTGAGCGCGAAGCCGCGTTTTATGGGGCGATGGACGGGGCGAGCAAGTTCGTCAAAGGCGATGCGATCGCAGGAATTGTGATCGTGCTGATCAACAGCATCGCCGGCTGGATCATCGGCATTTCGCAACGCGGGCTCGACTGGTCCGAGGCGCTGCAGCAGTACACCTTGCTCACGATCGGCGATGGCATCGTAACGCAGGTGCCCGCCCTGATCATTTCGATCGCCACAGGCATCATCGTGACGCGCTCGGCTGCCGATGGTCAGCTTTCGAAAGAGGTGATTGCCCAGCTTGGCTCGGTGCCGAAAATTCCGCTTATCGTAATCGCGGCACTGACGGTTCTGTTGCTTATGCCAGGCATGCCCAAGTGGCCAATCGGAATCCTGCTCTTGTTGTTCGCGGCCGCCTGGTTCGCGGCTCGTCGGCGCCGGATCGAGGCGGAAAGCGGACTTGAACTGGCGAACGTGGCTGAAGGCGCTGCGGGATCAGAAGTGCGCGCGCCGGCGGTGATTTCTGTCGGGTTGGGCCGCGAGCTGGCCGAGGCCTGGGTATCGCAGCGGCCGGTCATTGCGGAACGCATTATTGCCTTGCGCAAGCAGCACGCGGAGGCAAGTGGGTTGTCTATTCCGCCGATCGTGGTCGAGGATTTGGCTCAGGTTGCGCCGTTTGACTATCAGGTTCTGCTGCATGGCAGCAGCTATGCCAAGGGCACGATCTATCCGGACCGGATGCTGGCGGTCCGCTCGGCGACGGCCCGCGACGGGCTGACCGGCATCGAAGTGGTCGATCCGGCGTTTGGCCTGCCGGCCTGGTGGATCGACGAAGAACAAGCTCCGCGCGCTCGCGAACTGGGATATACCTTGGTCGATCCGCTGACCGCGATGATGACGCACCTTGGCGAAGTGGTGCGCAGTGAAGCGCCATTGTTGTTGACGCGCGGCGACGTCACGCTGCTTCTGGACGGCGTGCGCCAACGCCAGCCGGGGCTGATCGAAGAACTGGTGCCCAATGTCATGTCGGTGTCCGATGTCCAGCGGGTTTTGCAGAATCTGCTGGCCGAGGACGTTTCGATCAGGTCAATCGATCTGATCTGCGATATCCTGGTCGATGTCGGGCGGGTCACGCGCGATCACAGCGAACTTACCGAACTGGTACGGCAGCGCATGAGCCACATCATCTGTAACGATCTGAAGGCTGGAAACGATCAGCTTGCGGTGCTCAGCCTCGATCCGCGGATCGAGGCTCAGATCGCCGATGCCTTGTCCCGCAATACTGATGGTTCGTCCCTGTTGATAGAGCCGCGTTTGGCGGAATCGCTGTTGCGGCGGGTCCATCCCCAAGTTGATGCGATGCTGCAAAAAGGTCTTGCTCCCGTGTTGTTGTGCGGCCCTGCGATACGTCGGCAACTTCGCGCTTTTCTAAGGCGCAGTGTTCCGCGCCTGGCTATTGTCTCGGTCAATGAAGTACCCCAAACCATTACTCTCAAATCGTTTGACATCGTTCGGGGCGATTGATAGCCGTGATAGTCAAGCGGGGCGCGGGGCCAATCAACAACTCTAATTCAGGCGGATGTTGGCCGTTTTTGGCGGGGGAAGAGTGTGCTTGATTTAGTCGATGCAGCCACCGCTATTCTGACTCAGTCTGAGCAGCGTATCGAAATCGTGGCGCAGAACATCGCCAATGCAACCACCCCCGGATACAAACGCCATATTGCATTCGCTCAGCTTGTTGCGACAAACGATGGCAGTAACGGCGTGCAAACCGTGATCTCGCCAGTCGTCGACAACAGCGCCGGCAAGTTGGTTGTCACCAACAGCCCGTTCGACATGGCTTTGGGTGGACCAGGCCTGTTCGCCTTGCGCGATGCGGCAGGTGGGATCAGGTTCTCCCGGCAGGGGCGGTTTACCCGCGATGGCGAAGGGCACCTGGTCGATGCACTGGGCGGCGTGCTGCAACTGGCGAACGGGAGTGATCTGGTTGTCAGCAGCCCCGATTTCGAAGTTCGACCCGATGGCGTGGTCATCGAAAGAGGCGAAGATAGGGGCAAACTTGCGGTCTTCGCAAATTCGGGCGAGCCTGGCGCTCAAGCCGCAGAATTGATCGCGACTACACGAATTCAGCAAGGCGCATTCGAATCTTCCAATGTATCCACCGGCGATGAAATGGTGCTGATGATGGAAGCACTGCGCAGAGCCGAATCTGCTCAGCGGGTTATGATCACTTACGATGAATTGATGGCAAGGGTCATAACCACATTTGGGGTCAACGGATAATGAACGGGGCATTTTATATCGGGGCCACCGGGCTCGAAGTTCAGCAGCGCAATCTCGATACGATTGCGCAGAACATTGCCAACATCAACACGCCTGCTTTCAAGCGTGCCGAAGTTCGGTTTGCCGAACTCGTGACCCAGCCTGCCGTCGTCGCCGCACCCGATCAAGCCACACAGCCAGCTTCGGCAGACCTTGCTGGCGTGCGCATTTCGCGGACCGTGCGGGTCTTTTCGCAAGGTGACTTGCGTGAAACCGGCAAGCCGCTCGACCTGGCGATCAGCGGCGACGGATTTATCGAAGTACTGGGCCCTGGGGGCCAAACCTATCTGTGGCGCGGGGGCACCCTCAAGATCGACAGGGACGGCATCCTGACCACCGCCGATGGGCTGGCGCTCAAGACGCAAATCCAGGTTCCGGACACCGTAACCGAGCTTCGCATTGAACGCGACGGGCGGGTGCGGGCCTTGTCCGCCGGGGATCAGGACTTCTCCGATCTCGGCCAGTTGGATGTCGTGCTGCCCGATGATGTCGATCGGCTGCAACCGATCGATGGCGGCTATTACCTGGCCGACGAAAACGTCCAGTTGCGGACATTTGCACCGGGCGAGCAAGGCAAGGGCGTACTTGTTCAAGGCTCGCTAGAGGCCGCCAACACCGATCTTTCGACCGAGCTGGTCGGCCTGCTGCTGACCCAGCGCGCCTATGGTGCCAACGCGCAGGTTGTCCAGGCGGGCGATCAGCTCATGGCGATTGCCAACGGTCTGCGCCGATAGGCCATGGCACTGATGGCGCTTATTTTTGCTGGTACTGCGGCGGGAGCAGCCATCACGTTTGTGCCCGAGGCGCCGGTGACGGGGCCGGTGGTGCATCTGGGGGACGTTGCCGATCTTTCGGCGGTCCCAGCTTCGCTGCGCGAGCGTGCGGCGGCACTCGAACTGGTCCGGCTGGTACGCGACCAGCGGCGCGTGGTGCTTGACCGGGCAGATCTTGCTTCGCGCGCGCGGTCACTCCTGCCGGCATTGGCGCCGCTGCTGGCGATGGATCATGGCCCCGTGGTTGTGTTGCGCCACGTCGGGGCAGCGCCGTTGCCACAGGTTAGCGGCGCGAATGATCTTGGGATAGCCAAGGGTGAGACGGTTCAGCTTACGGTCCGGTCCGGGCCTGTCACGGTTCAGCGCAGCGCGCGGGCTTTGCAGGCGGGGCAAGCAGGTGGACAAGTGTTCGTCATGACCGAAGAACGCGCGGTTCTAGCTGCCGTATGCTGTGGGGGCCAATGATGCGCCGCTTGGTTTTGGCGATGATCCTTGCCGCCGCACCCATCACTGCTGCGGCAGCCGATAACCTCTATAAGGGGTCGAACTGGTCTTCGCTCGCAGCCGATCGCAAGGCGAGCACGGTGGGCGACCTGGTCACGGTTGTGATCCTGACAAACAATTCCGCATCCAACTCGGTCGCCAAGGGATCCAAGCGCGACACGGCGATGAATGGCAACGTCACCTTTGCCAATACGTTCAATAAATCGGCGGGCGTGTCGTTTGGCGGTACTTTTGAGGGGCAGGGGTCGACGGCGCGTTCGGATCGGATCGCGGCTCAACTGAGTGCTACTGTCGATCAGGTTTTGCCCAATGGCGATCTGATGATTTCCGGTTGGCAGCTGCTGAAAGTCAACGGCGAGACCACCAATGTAAAAATCAGCGGGCGGGTGCGACCGACCGACATCGACGGATCGAACCAGATCCTGTCTTCACGCATCGCCGATGCCAGGATCGACTATGACGGCAAAGGATTTGCCTCGCGCAGCGCCAAGCCCGGGATCATCACCAGAATCTTTCGCTTTCTGGGGCTGATGTGATCGGCAGGTGGATCCTTGCATTGGCGGCGCTATTTCTGCTGTCGGCGGTTCCGGCAACGGCGCAGGAAGTCCGATTGAAGGATCTGGGCCGGTTTTCCGGCTGGCGCGAAAATCCGCTGGTGGGCTACGGCGTGGTGACGGGCCTCGCGGGAACTGGTGACACCCCGCACAACGAAGTGACGCGTCAGGCCCTGCGCAATGTGCTTGGCAGGCTGGGCATTACCGTCACGCCCGACATGATTCAGAGCCGCAATGTTGCCGTGGTTATGGTCACCGCCAGCCTTCCAGCCTCGGCCAACGTCGGGGATCGGATCGACGTCTCGGTCACATCGGTCGGAGATGCGCGCAGCCTGGCCGGCGGCACCTTGCTGATGACCCCGCTGCAAGGGCCAGATCAGCAGAATTATGCATTGGCGCAAGGCGCGTTGGTTGTCGGCGGGTATCGCTATGAAGCGGATCAGAACCTGCGGCAGAAGAATTCTCCGACCACCGGCATTTTGCCGGGGGGCGCATCGGTCGAACGGGCGGTTGACGCACAGTTGATCGATGCCAACGGGTTGGCCACCTTTTTGCTTCGCGATCCCGATATTACCACGGCGGAAAAAATCGCGCTGGGGATCAATGGCCGGATGGGCAATGGTTTCGCCTGCGTGCGCGCGGCTGATGCTGTGGTCATCGATACGCGTGCCTGGCGCGGGCCACTCAACACCTTCTTTTCGCAGGTCGAAAACGTACTGGTCGTGCCCGCCAGCCTGGCGCGGATCGTAGTCAACGAGCGGACGGGCACGATCGTGGCCGGCGGTGATGTCCGAATTTCCGAAGTTACCGTGGCGCAAGGCGATATCAAAGTCGAAGTGTCGATCGACAACACGGCGACCGGCGCGAATGTCTATGGCGGATATGTCCGCTCGGCCACCGGGCTGGTGGTCACCAATACCCGGCTCGATGTTCGCGAAGATCCTACCGCGGTGCTGCATTTCCCCGGCGCCAGCGTGGCCGATCTCGCGCAGGGACTGTCGCGGGCGCATGTGCCGGTCCGGACAATGATCGCGATACTCCAGGCGATGAAATCTGCCGGGGCGCTGCATGCCGATATTGTGGTGCAATAGGACGTGGCGATGGCTCCCATAACGCCGGCACTGTTGCTGAAGGCACTCGACGGCCTGACGCTGCGTTCGATCGTGACTGCGCAGAACATCGCCAACGCCAATTCGCCCGGATACCGGCCGCTGGCGGTCAACTTCGAGGATGCCTTGAAACGCGCCGCCGCAACCGGCGATGTGCGGGCAATTGAGGCGGTAGTGCCGCGGATTGGCCAGGTGATGGATCTGGACGGCGACAGCAAACTGCGGCTGGATCTGGAGCTGGCGACCGGCGCGCAAACCGCATCGCGCTTTGCCGCGCTCGCAGAACTGTTGAACCGTCGGCTTCAGCTCGAAGCTCTGGCAGTATCGGGGACCCGATAATCATGAATGCAATGGAAATCAGTCGGACGGGGATGGATGTGGAGTGGCGGCGGCTTGAAGTCATCGCTCAGAACCTCGCTAACGCCAGTTCGACGCTGGATGCCACCGGGCAGCCTTATCGTGCGCTGCGCCTGATCTCTGGTCCGGCAATGAGTTTTTCCGAAGTCTTGTCGGGTCATGCGGATCGGTCGGGGCTGAACGGCGTGGCGGTCTATTCGGTCGAGCCGCAGAACCTTCCGTCGCGCCGGGTCTATGAGCCAGCCCATCCGCAAGCCGACGCCAATGGCTATGTCACCTACCCCGGGTTTGACCATGCTGCTGAAATGGCGCTGATGATCAAGACCAGCCGCAGCTATGAGGCCAATATTGTTGCCATGAACACCGCTCGCCAGATGTATTCCAAGGCACTCGAGATCGGAAAGCGCGCGTGAGCATCGCTGCCATCGCTCCGATCGGCGCCATCGCCGCCCCCCAGGTCTTTTCGGTCACCAATCTGCAGGCCCCGACTCAGTCGAGTGCGGCGTCCTTTGCCGACATGCTCACCAACGGGATAGCCAAGACCGAGTCCAAGGTGGCAGAGGCAGACCGGCTGGTGACCCAGTTTGCGACCGACGATTCGGTGCCGCTTCACCGGGTTACCTATGCCTTGGAAGAAGCCCGGCTCTCGTTCGAACTGATGCTTCAGATCAGAAACCGGCTACTCGAAGGCACGCAGCAGCTCATGAACATGCAGCTGTAGCAGTCCCATGGCTGATCAATCGACTTCGCCGCCGGGATCCAACCGCCGTCAAATGGTTGTCATTGGCGTTGGTGCATTGGCGCTCGCGCTAGTGCTGTCACTCGTGTGGTACCTGCTGCTCTATACCCCCTATTCAGCCGCCTTCACCCAGCTCAAGACCGATGATGCCTCGCTGATCGTTGATGAGTTGAAGAAGCAGAAGACTCCGTTTGAACTGGCCGACAGCGGCGCAACGATCAAAGTACCCCAAGACCAAGTCGATGCGGTGCGTCTGGCGATACTTGGCGGCGGGCTTCCGCTCAAAGGCACAGTCGGATTCGAACTGTTCAACAAGTCCGATATGGGGCTGACCGAATTTGCGCAGAAGATAAATTATCAGCGCGCCTTGCAAGGCGAACTGGCGCGCACCTTGATGACCCTCGCCAATATTGACAGCGCGAGGGTTCATATCACGCTCCCGGATGATGGCGTGTTCCGTGACGATCGACGTCCGGCCAAGGCATCCGTCTCGCTTTCGCCCAAGCTTGGCAAGACAGTCGATTCCAGGACGATCATTGGCATTCAGCGCCTGATCGCTTCTGCGGTCGAGGGTCTCGATGCCATGAATGTCGTGGTGCTTGATGAGGCCGGGCGGCAGCTGAGCGGCGAGGTTACTCCGCCGATGCCGAACATGCCTGATGGCGCCGGGCAAAACCCGCTTCAGCTCGGCTGGGCTGACAATATTCGCCGCGCAATCGGTGCGATCGTGCAGGATCCACAGATGCGGGTCGTTGTGGCAACCCCGCCCGGGGCCAACGCTGGTGCGACAACGCCGGGCACCCCGGCGGCGCAACAACATCGCGGTTACCCGGTGCAGATAACCGTGCTGCTCTCGCGCGAACCGGAAGCTGGGCTCAAATCGCGAATTCTTCCGGTGCTGCAGACCCAATTGGGCTTTGGCGACAACGCAGGCGACATTTTCGATTTGGTGGCCCAGCCCGGTGCCTCGCCCTTTGAAGTTGGCCAGCCGATTGCCACGACCAGTGGAAAGGCTCTTCCCGCAACTGACGAAACTCTCGGTGCGCAAGTCGAACTGGCCAAGGCCGGGATGATCGCATTGGCCGCGTTGGCTGTGATTTTGTTTCTCATTGCGGCGTTGCGGCGGCGCGGCAGCAAACCCCTGAATCCTTCCGAGCGCGAAGCCTTTGCCTCGCGATTGCGCGATCTGCTCGCCGAAGGGGCTGACCGTGGCCGTGCCTGATCGCGCCTTGCGGCGTCAGATTGCGCTGCTTGAAGAGCTGCAGGAACCTGACCGGCTGGCAGTGCTGGGAATGCTCGACGACGATGCGCGCGAAGACGTGCTCACAATGTTGGCCGGCACAAAAGTGGAGGCGAGACCCAAGGTTGAACCGGCGAAGGTTGAGCAGCAGACCCTGCCTGAAGGTCTTTCTGGGTGGTTGCGCACCAGGTTGGGTCAAGCGGCTGAAACCGGGGTTGGCGAAACATTCGCCATAACCGAACATTGCTTGGCAGAGCTGCGCATCTGCGTCGCAGAAATGGTCCCGCAACCACCCCGCAAGATCTCCTGGATCAAGCGGCTACTTGGTGATCGTCAGGTCGCTCAAGTCTCTGCAGCCTCGCCCCAATGAGCGGGCTGATCAAAGCAGGCTCAGCTGCAGCCGGATTGATTCTCGCGCCTTTTGGCAATGGTGCAGAAGCCAAAGCCGTTCGCGCCGCACCGAAGCAGCCCGAACAGCATCCGCTTGAGCGCGAGGTTGGGCGGCTTCGCGAAGAACTGGCCGGTCGCGAGGCCCAGATCGCCAAACACGATGATGAACTGGCGCAAGCGTGCGTTGCTGCGGAATTGGCAGGGCGCGAAACGGCCGAATCTGAGTTCGAAGCAGATCGCGCCGCCGCAACCGAGCGGCTGGAACAAGGCATCGCCCAAGCGCGCAATGATCTGAAGCAGGCTTTCGAGCAGGCACAGGCACTCGCCTTGCTGGTTGCGCGCGGAACGCTCGACAAGCTGTTTGGCGATCCAGGCGAGCGGACCGAAATCATCTCTGCGTTGTTGAGCGAGCAACTCGAACGGGTTGGACGCGAATTGGTGGTTGCCATCGATGTGTCGCGGCTCGACTTTCCCGACACCGGTGAACTCAAAGAGCTGAGCGAGCGACTTGGTCTGCGACCGGGAGTTCTCGAGGCCAGGGTCGATTTGGACGAGGGCACCTGCCGGATGCGGATGCGCCTTGGAACCATCGATCTTGGCATCGATCGGCAATGGGGCGCAGTGCGCGCCTTGATCGACGAATTTTGCGCCGACAAACTGGAAGTAAAGCCATAATTGTCCACCCGGTCCTTGAACGGCTTATCCAGCTAGATTGTGTCGGTCGGCACGGGCGACTCCAGCGCATTCTCCCCAGCTGGCTCGAGGCGGATGGACCCAATGTCGCGTTGGGCACACTTTGCGAAGTGGGCGAAGGCAACGGTCTGAACCCGCCAGTGGTCGCAGAAGTGGTTAAAGTCGATATCGATCACATCGCGCTGGTCCCGTTCGGTGAGACGGCATCGCTGGCCGCTGGGGCGACGGTGCGCGCTTTGGGAGAAGATTCGGCAATACCCGTGGGCGACGGGTTCTCGGGCCGCGCTGTCGATGCCCTAGCGCGCCCGATCGACGGCCGCGGGCAGGTTGTCACGCAGCACAAGGCGCCCTTGTTCGGCGCGTTACCCGAACCGCTCGACCGGGCTACCCCCCGCGTGCCGATAGTGACTGGAATCCGCGCGATCGATGGACTGCTAACCCTTGGGCGAGGACAGCGCATCGGCATCTTTGCGGCAAGCGGCGTGGGCAAGACCAGCCTGATCGCCCAGCTTGCCCGGCAGGCCAGCGCGGACCGGCTGGTGCTGTGTCTGGTCGGGGAACGCGGCCGCGAAGTTGATCAGCTGTGGAGCGAAGACCTGCCCCCCGAGGTGCGCGCGCGTACGACCATGGTCGCCGCCACGTCCGACAAGCCGGCGGCATTGCGGGTTCGCGCGGTCTATCAGGCGCTCGGCCTGGCACGATATTGGCGGGCGCGAGGCGAGCATGTGTTGCTGGTGCTCGATTCGGTCACCCGGTTGGCAATGGCGATGCGTGAAAACGGATTGGCGGCAGGAGAGCCTCCAACGGTACGGGCCTATCCGCCGAGTGTTTTTTCGGCAATTCCGCGCGTTATCGAACACTGCGGAGCGCTCAAGGCCGGCGGTGCAATCACGGCAGTCTTTACCGTTCTGAGCGAAAGCGACGAGGTCGACGATCCCATCTGCGAATTGATGAAATCGCTGCTGGATGGACACATTGTTTTGTCGCGCGGCATGGCGGAACGCGGACAATTTCCGGCAGTCGACATTGCGCGCAGCGTAAGCCGCAACATGCACAGATTGGTGAGCCCGGAACAACTGGCCAAGTCGCGCAAGGTGCTGGGCCATATCGCCAGCTATGAAGAGTCGCGGACACTGATCGAGTCAGGGCTGTATTCGGCTGGATCGAGTCCGGCAATCGACGCTGCAATTGCTGCCAAGCCTGCGATCGATTCCTTTCTGGCCCAGGCGATCGATGACAACTGTGCATACGATTCAACCCGATCCAGGCTCGCCAAGTTGGCTGAGGTGTCGGCATGAGCCGGGTGCGAAATCGCTACCGTTCGCTCGAGACCATTCTGGGCCTGCGCCGCCTGGTCGAGCGGCAAGCGCGTTCGGCCACGTTGCTGGCTGAACAGCGGGTCGATTCTGCCAAGCGCCAGCAAGACAGTGAGCACTCCCGGTTGGAAGAAACCGTATCGGCTTGGACCGCCTTGCATCAAGGTGGAAGCTTTGCCCCGGAACTCGTGGTCAGCTGGAGCGGAGCGGTCAATCGTCAGGTCGAGCGGCTGGACGCGGCCAGCGCCGCGCTTCAGGGCGAACAAAGCGAGCTTCAGCACGCGCGAACCCGCCAGAATGTTGCCGGCAGCGAGCGCGATTGTGCGGAGGACTTATGGCGCCGCGCGCGGTTTCGTTATGCGGCTTGGCGCGAAGAACAGGCCATGGCCGAAGTCGGTGATGCGATTACCCGGTCGCACATGACCAAACTGCGGAGCTGAGCGTGAAGATTGATGAAGCAATTTCGGCGAGGTCGACACGGTCAGAAGTGGCGCGCCCGGGCGCGTCGCATCGTGGATTTGCGGAACTGATCGAAGCTGGCGGCCGTGCCGCGAACATTGTTGCAAATCGGGCTCTCGGCTTCGCCGAGACCGGCATCCTTGGAGTCCACAATGCCGTGTCGGACTGCCAAACGGTTCATTCACCTCCGTCCACCTCAGGTCCAATCGCAGGCCGACCGCTGCAGCTGCCCGGGGGCGTGGGGCATGTACAGCCGCAAACCACACCACTCGGGTTGCAGATTACTGACCATCAGCCACTCGATCCTGTCGAAGCGACGACCATGCCGAGAGACGGAAAGAATTTCGGTTCGGCGACGCCAACAGTAACGGGATCAGTCTCGGGACAGAGTCCTGAGATATCCACGAATGACTTCGCTTCGGGTGAAGCCGTCGAGGTCCATTCCAATCGCCCTCCCGCAATGCGAACAGATTCTCGAAGCGTGGCACTGGCGAGCGGCCGATTCGTTCGCTTCCAACTTGTGGACGACAAAGACGGCGCGGTGATGGTTTTAGCCAATCTGCCATTCACTGAGCAGGAACTGCACGAATTGGCTGGTGTTTCGCAAGCCGTTGGCCGCGAATTCGGCGTGACTGTCCATCGAATTGTGATTAGAGGAATCAACAAGGAACTAGGTAGCAACACTTAGGATAACGAACATGGCTATAAG
>JANOAD010000092.1:0-6037 GCA_031410955.1 Novosphingobium sp.
GGGGGGGGGGGGCGCGCGCCCCCCGGGGGGGGGGGGGGGGGGGGGTGGGTTTTTGGGGGGGGGCGGGCCCTACCCTAACAAGTCCCGCCCGGTGGGGGGGGGGGGGCGCGCGGGGGGGGGGGGGGGGGGCCCCTACTCGCCGCGCCGCGCCCCCTCCGTCAGCCGCTTCGCGTCTGCCACCTCCCCTAGAGGGGGAGGATTTTCGTGCTTTGGACGAACTCCCCGTCGCCGCGCTGCGCCTTGATCCGGCGACCCTGCTGGTCCTGCGCCGGCTCGGGCTCAAGCGGATCGGTGACTTGTCGGGCGTGGCGCGCGATGCCTTGGCGCGGCGGTTCCGCTCGGCCCGCGCGCCCGCCGCCAATCCGCTGGTCCGGCTCGATCAGCTCATCGGCCGCGTGCCCGAGCCGCTGCTTCCGGTGCTCGTCGCGCCGCCGCCGCTGGTCCAGCGCCGCCTGATCGAACCGATACGCCACCGCGCGCTGCTCGACCAAGTGCTCGGCGACCTTGCGGATGACATGGTGCGCCTGCTCGAAGGCCAGGCGCTGGGTGCGCGGCGGCTTGAGCTGGCCTTGTGGAAGGTCGATGGCGAGGTGGTGCAGCGGCGGCTCGAACTCGCCGCCGCAACCCGCGCCGCGGATCACGTGACCCGGCTGTTCGCCGCCAAGCTCGACGATATCGACGCCGGGTTCGGGATCGAACTCGCCCGCCTCACCGCGTCGTGGTGCGAACCTTTGGCGCTCAGCCAGCGCGATTTCGAGGCTGCGGCGGAGGCGCACGGGACCAGCCTGGCAGCCTGTATCGATCGACTGAGCATTCGGCTGGGGGCAGGGGCGGTGCGCCGCCCCGAACCGGTCGCCAGCCACTGGCCCGAGCGGGCCCAGCGCTGGCTGGCGCCGCTCGAGCCTTCACGTGCGCAGGAGAGCCTGACCTTTCATACCCGCCCGCTCAAGCTGCTCGATCGGCCCGAATTGATCGCGGTGATCCACGCCAGCCCCGACGGCCTGCCGCGCCGGTTCCGCTGGCGCGGTTCCTTGCATGAAGTGGTCCGCGCCGAGGGGCCAGAACGGATCGCCCCCGAATGGTGGCGCGAGCGCGGCGCGGCGCGGCTGCGCGATTACTACCGGGTCGAGGACGCGGCCGGGCGGCGATACTGGATCTACCGCCACGGCCACGCTGCCGACGGGCGCGGGGGAACGCCTGAATGGTACCTGCAGGGACTGTGCGCCTAGACCGGATAGGTCGAGATGGAGGCAGCCGTGACCTCGTCGAGCACCTCCTGACGGTCCTCACGCGGCACTGCATCGAGGTTGAACGCACTCCGCTCGCCATTACCGCCAAGGAACGCGAGCAGGTCGTTGGTCAGCCGCTCGGTCTGTGTGGCGAACACGCCGTGGGGCTCGCCATCATATTCGATCAGCTGCGCCGCTGGCACTGCCTTGGCCATTTCGCGCGCCGTGGCGGCGATCGGCACGGTCTTGTCTGCAGTGCCATGGATGATCAGAGTCGGCACCGTAAAGCTGGCCAGATCGGGGCGGAAGTCGGTGGTGGCAAAGGCCTTGGCCGCCGCCAGCGTGGGCCGCAGTCCGGCCTGCATCGCGGTGTTCCACGCCACGTCGAGCACCTCGTCGCTGACCGGGCTCGACATCATGCCGACGCCGAAGAAGTCCTTGAAGAACGAGCGGAAGAACTTCGCACGGTCGGCCTTCATGCCCTCGGTCATCTCATCGAAGGTCGCTTGCGGCACGCCTTCGGGGTTGTCCTCGGTCTGCAGCATGTACGGCACGACCGAGCTGATCAGCGCAACCTTGCTCACGCCTTTGCCGTGATGACGCGACAGATAGCGCGCAATCTCGCCCCCGCCCATCGAGAAGCCGACCAGCGCAACGTCCTGTCCGCCCGCCTGGCTGTCGATCACCGCGGCAAGGTCGTCGGCAAAAGTGTCGTAATCGTAGCCCTCGGACGGTTGGTCCGACCGGCCGAAGCCGCGCCGGTCATAGGCAATCGCCTGATAGCCGTTATCGGCCAGGACGTTGCTCACCGGGTCCCAGCTGTCGCCCGAAAGCGGCCAGCCGTGGATCAGTACCACCGGCTTACCGCTGCCCCAGCTCTTTACATAGAGGCTGGTTCCGTCCTTGGTTTCGATCATCGGCATGGTGGTTCTCCGTCTTCGTGGGGCTCATGACGACAACGGCGGGGTGAGCTGTCGGTTCCGCTGCAACGTCCGGCTGTTGGCAGGATGCGGCAGCAGGAGACTCGCTTCGTTCGAATTAAGAACATATAAGGAACATTTAGACTCGAAAGCCATGCCAGAAGCAGCCCTGACTCCCGAACGTCGCCGCGTGGCCGGCGAAGCCGAAGCGCCACCACCGCGCGCGGCCTTCGTCGAACTCGGGCTGGCGAGCTGCTTTTCGTTCCTGCGCGGGGCTTCGGACGCGGTGGACCTCGTCACCCAGGCCCATGCCCTGGGCTATGACGCGATCGGGATCGCCGACGCCAACACCCTGGCCGGGGTGGTGCGGCTGCATGGCGAAGCGCAGACGCTCAAGCTGCGCCCCGTGATCGGGTGCCGGATCGAGACCGCCGAGGGGCTCGCCTTCCTCGCCTATCCCACGAACCGCGAGGCTTACGGGCGGCTGTGCGCGCTGATCTCGGCAGGGCGGATGGGCAAGCTCGATGGTGAATGGCAGGACAAGGGCGCCTGCGATATCTCGCTGGCGATGCTGGCGGCGCGCAGCGAGGAGGTGCAACTGGTGCTGCTTCCGCCGTCCGATCTCGATGCGGAATTCACGATTGTGGTAGAGAGCAATGTGATCCCCCTCCCGCTTGCGGGAGGGGTTAGGGGTGGGTCAGATGTAGCAGAACAGGGCTCTGACACACCCACCCCCGACCCCTCCCGCAGGCGGGAGGGGAGCCTGCTGACCGCGCCGTTCCCCGAACTCCTCCCGCACCTCACCGCGCAGCTTCCTACCCTGCGCCATATCGCGGCCAGCTATCTCTACACTGGCGACGATCTTGCCCGGATCGCCCGGCTCGACGAACTGGCGCGCGGGCAGGGCCTGTCGATCCTTGCCACCAACGACGTCCTCTATCACGCCGCGCACCGCCGCCCGCTGCACGACGTGATGACCGCGATCCGCCACAAGACCACGGTGGCGGCGGCCGGCCAGCTGCTCCAACCCAATGCCGAGCGGCACCTCAAGGGTCCGGAGGAAATGGCGCGATTGTTCCGGCGTTGGCCGCATGCCTTGGCGGCGGCGCGCGAAGTGGCCGATGCGGGTCAGTTCAACCTTGAGGAGCTGCGCTACGAATATCCGGAGGAGACCTGTCCCGACGGGCTCGACCCGCAGCAACACCTCGAAAACCTGACCTGGGCAGGCGCGGTAGGCCGTTACCCGGAAGGCGTGCCCGAAAGCGTGCGCGATACCCTGCGCCGCGAACTGGTGCTGATCGGCAAGCTCAGCCTCGCGCGTTATTTCCTCACCATCAAGGACATCGTCGATTTCGCCCGCGGCCAGGACCCGCCGATCCTGTGCCAGGGGCGCGGCTCGGCGGCCAATTCTGCGGTGTGCTATAGCCTTGAGATCACCGCAGTCGATCCGGCGCGTCATGCGCTGCTGTTCGACCGGTTTATCTCCGAAGACCGCAACGAGCCGCCCGACATCGACGTCGATTTCGAGCACGAACGCCGCGAGGAGGTGATCCAGTATATCTACGCCCGCTATGGCCGCCACCGCGCGGGGCTGTGCGCGACGGTGATCCATTACCGCCCGCGCATGGCGATCCGCGAGGTCGGCAAGGCGATGGGGCTGTCCGAGGATATCACCACCGCGCTCGCGAAGACGGTGTGGGGCGGGCACGGGCGCTCGATCAAGGAAGCCCATGTGACGCGCGAAACCGGGGTCGATCTGGCTGATCCGCACCTGCGCCGAGTGCTCGCGCTGACCGAGCAGATGATCGGGATGCCGCGCCACCTTTCACAGCACGTCGGCGGGTTTATCCTCACCCAGGGCCCACTCAGCGAGACCGTTCCGATCGGCAACGGCGCGATGCCCGAGCGCAGCTTCATCGAGTGGGACAAGGACGATATCGACGCGCTGGGCATCCTGAAGGTGGATGTGCTGGCGCTGGGGATGCTGACCTGCATCCGCAAATGCCTGACGCTGCTGGGGGCGCATCACGGCCAGGAGCTGACCCTGGCGACGGTGCCGAAGGAAGACCCGGCGGTGTATGACATGCTGTGCAAGGGGGACTCGCTGGGCGTGTTTCAGGTCGAAAGCCGCGCGCAGATGAACATGCTGCCCCGGCTGCGGCCGCGCTGCTTCTATGACCTGGTGATCGAGGTGGCGATTGTCCGCCCCGGGCCGATCCAGGGCGATATGGTCCACCCTTACCTCAAGCGCCGGCGCGGGGCCGAGCGGGTCGAAATTCCGGCACCCGGGCCGAGCCACGGCCCGCCCGACGAGCTGACCAGCATCCTTGGCCGTACGCTGGGGGTGCCGATCTTCCAGGAGCAGGCGATGAAGATCGCGCTCGATGCGGCGAAGTTTTCCGGCCTCGAGGCCAACCGGCTGCGCAAGGCGATGGCGACGTTCCGCAGCCGCGGGATGGTGGCGGAGCTGGAAGAACTGATGGTCGGGCGGATGATCGCGCGTGGCTACGATCCCGATTTTGCCGAGCGCTGCTTCAACCAGATCAAGGGTTTTGGCGAATACGGCTTCCCCGAAAGCCACGCGGCGAGCTTTGCGCTGCTGGTTTACGTGTCGTCGTGGCTCAAGTGCCATTACCCGGCAGCCTTCGGCGCGGCCTTGCTCAATTCGCAGCCGATGGGGTTCTACGCCCCGGCGCAGATCGTGCGCGATGCGCGGGAGCACGGGGTGGAGGTGCTTCCAGTCGATGTGAATTTCAGCGGGTGGGACAACACGCTGGAAACAAAGCCCCTCCCCTTCAGGGGAGGGGTTGGGGTGGGGACTGTCGATCAGGCGCAGCGCCAGCCGGACAGTCCCCACCCCCCGACCCCCTCCCCTGAAGGGGAGGGGGAGAAAGTCGCGCTCCGTCTCGGGTTGCGCCAGATTGACGGATTCCCCGAGGCTGCCGCCGCGCGCGTCGTGGCGGCGCGCGAGGCTGGGCCATTCCGCGATGTACGCGAACTCAAGGAGCGGGGCGGGCTCAGCCCCGCGCTGATCGAGCGGCTTGCCAGCGCCGATTGTTTCAATTCGCTTGGTCTCACCCGCCGCCAGGCGCTGTGGGACGCGCGCAGTCTGATCGCCGCGCCCGATCTGCCGCTGTTCGCCGCCGCCGCTGCGCGCGACGAAGGGGCTGAGCGCACCGCCACTCAGCTGCCGGTAATGCCGCTCTCTGAGGAAGTGGTTGCCGATTACCAGACCCAGCGGCTGTCGCTCAAAGCGCACCCGCTCGCCTTCCTGCGCGCCGACCTCGCCGAACGCGGCTTCGTCCGCGCCGCCGATCTGCGCGCGAAGCGGTACCGCGCATCGGTGCAGGTGGCCGGCGTGGTGCTGATCCGCCAGCGCCCCGGTTCGGCCAAGGGGGTGTGCTTCATCACGCTGGAGGATGAAACCGGTGTGGCCAACATCGTGATCTGGCCCGACCTGATGGAAAAGCAGCGCAAGGTGATCATGGGCGCGCGCCTGATGGAGGTGAAGGGCCGGGTCGAATACGATGACGAGGTGGTGCACGTCATCGCCACGCATCTGACCGACGCCACGCCAAGCCTCCACGCGCTGTCGGACGAGCTGCTGGTCAGCCCGATTGCCCGCGCCGATCATGTGAACAGCCCGCTCCCCTCACGCGCGCAGCCCGATTTCGAACCGCCGGGGCCGGGCAACCGCGACTGCGGCTGGCGCGGAGGCCATCCGCGCGATGCCCGGATCATTCCGAAATCGCGTGATTTCCATTAGCCGCGGCGATAGCCTGCGCCGCAAAGGGGACTATCCATGAACCGCACATCCGTCATCCTCGCCGCCGCGCTCGCGCTCAGCGGAGCGCAGCTGGCCGCCAAGCCGATGGCCAAGGCCAAGCC
>JANOAD010000093.1:0-13697 GCA_031410955.1 Novosphingobium sp.
TTGCCGGTGCCACCGCGGGTTAAACATTTGGCAAGGAGTATCCCTTAATCCGGCAGTTGCTCTTTTCGGGTGACAGGGAATGAGCCGGGTAAACTGAAGACTGCCAACAGGAGACTAACCATGAAGTTCATCAACAAGCTGATCCGTGACGAAGCCGGTGCGACCGCTATCGAATACGGCCTGATCGCTGCTCTGATCGCCGTTGCTGCGATCACCGCAATGCAGGGCCTCGGCAGCGAACTGCAGACTACCTTCAACACCACTTCGTCGGCCATGGCCGGCGCCAACACCGCACCGGCTGCCTAAGGCAACCTGACGGTGTAGCGGACACCTTCGGGTGTACCCAACACGAGGGGCGGCAGGGAAACCTGCCGCCCCTTTCGTTTGCGCGCAGATCGACCGGCTTCAGTAGGTTACAAGCTTGACCTTCTGTCGTGCCGCCAGCCGCGAAGTGCTGGTCAGACCGTTGAGCACCAGGAACCGTTCGAGCGGTGCATCGGTATAGGCCATGCGCGAAGCCAGCGATTGTAGCGTGTCGCCGTTCTTGACACTGACCACCACCAGCTTGCGCGGCTTGAGTGCCGCTGCTTCGGCCTGAGTGAGTCGCCGCATCGACCCGAACATCGAATCGAACGGGTTTTGCCCGGCCTGAGTGATCGTCAGGAAGTGGTAAGCCTGCGTTGCGCTCCACTGGTAGGCAAATACCGTAACATCGACCTGACTGCTGCCGTTCGCCACGCGGGCGGAGGCATAGGCCGCCTGAATCCCGTTCACCGTGGTGTGCTGGATCGCCGAAGGATTGAGCTGGGTCTGGTTTGCTTGCGCCAGTGTTGCAAACTGCGTCGTCACATAGGAATCGAGATTGCCGTCGAACGCCGCGGTAGTGAACTGGCCCTTGCCCGAAGTTCCGCCGATCGCGACCGCCCGCGTGCCGTTGACCAGGGAGAATCCGGTCGGCGCCTCGAACGCGATCTTTTCGATCGGGTGCTTGAAGCTGCGCCCCTCGGCAAAGCCCTGCGCCGCTGAATCGCCGTAGGTCATGCCTGAAATTCGGGTCAGGAAAATGTCGCGGTTGGTAATCCCGGTCGCGGTCCCGGCCAGGTTCGCCGCAGTGCGCACACGGCTGGCGGGATCGGGGTGAGTCGAGGCCCATTCGGGCACCTGGTCACTGGTTCCCAAAAACTTCGCATCAAGTGCGTTCTGATTTGCGAGGTTTTGCAGCACGGTCGACATTGCACGCGGGTCATAACCAGCCTTGCGCAAGTACTGGATACCGTATGAATCGGCCTCGCTTTCCTGCTTGCGCGAGAACTTGAGCGTCAGCAGCTGCGAGCCCTGGAGAAAGCCCGACTGGAGCAACTGTCCGATCTTGCTGCTGCCACCCAGCACGACGCCAGAAAGGATCGCCCCGATCACGCCAATCACCTGGTTCTTGGTCGCTGCGCTTTGCCGCTGGGCGCTGTGGCGCAGAGCCACGTGCGCGGTTTCATGCCCGAGCACCCCGCCCAGCTCGGCCTCGTTGTTCATCAACGCGACCAATTGCCGGGTGGTGTAGATAAAACCGCCGGGAATCGCGAAGGCGTTGTTGATCGAACTGTCGAGCAAGGTGACGGTAAAGTCGCTCGAACTGTTGCTGAGGCCCGATTGCACCGCGATCTTCTTGCCGATGTCGGCGACGTAATCCGCTTGCGGGCCGGTCAGCGCGCCGCCGTATTCGGCAATGAGCTGCGGGTTGGCCTTGGCGCCTTCGGCCTTGTCCTTGGCGCTGATCGATGTCGGCGCGGGCGCCGTGGCGGCGGTCAAGTTTGATCCTGAAACCGTTACAGCGATGAGTGCTGCGCTAAGCAGGTAACGGGAAGTGCGGCCCAAAGTCATCGGTAGTCCCTCTTTAAAATGTGCGCTTACGCGGTAATAACTCCTCTCGGCGCATAACGATCCCTGAGCAGAGTCAGGAATCCCCGATGCGCAGGAAGCGTTCTTCGCGCGCCGCACGCAGCTGGTCCGGTGAAAGTTCGCTCAACTTGTCCAGTTCGCCGTGGATTGCTTCAACCAGCGTCTGCGCTGCCAGCGCCGGCTCGCGATGCGCCCCGCCGACCGGTTCGGGCACGATCCGGTCGATCACCCCCAGAGCCAGCAGATCCTGCGCGGTAGTCTTCATCGCTTCGGCCATCTCGGCGGCCTTCTCGGGCGTGCGAAACAGGATCGAAGCACCCGCTTCGGGCGAAATCACCGAATAGACCGCGTGTTCCATCATCAGCACCCGTTCGGCGCTGGCCAACGCGACCGCGCCGCCCGAGCCGCCCTCTCCCACGATCACCGCGACCATCGGCACCGGCAGGGTCAGGCAGGCCTCGGTCGAGCGCGCGATGGCTTCGGCCTGGCCGCGCTCTTCCGCTTCGATCCCCGGGAATGCGCCCGAAGTATCGACCAGCGTCACCACCGGCAGTCCGAACCGCCCGGCCAGTTCCATCAGGCGGATCGCCTTGCGATAGCCTTCGGGCTTACCCATGCCGAAATTGTGCTTGATCCGGCTCTGCGTGTCGTGGCCCTTCTCGTGCCCGATCAGCATCACCCGCCGCCCGTTCAGCTTGGCAAAACCGCCGATGATCGCCTGGTCGTCGCCGAAATAGCGATCGCCGCCGAGCGGCATGAAATCGGTGAAGGCCAGCGCGACGTAATCGACGAAATGCGGGCGCATCGGATGGCGCGCAACCTGGGTCTTCTGCCACGGGGTCAGCGCTGCATAAGTGCTGGCGAGCAGCTGCGCGCTCTTCTTTTCAAGCCGGTCGATTTCGGAGGTGATATCGACATCGCCGCCCGCGCCAGCTTGGCGCAATTCGGCGATACGAGCTTCGAGCGCAGCGACCGGCTTTTCAAATTCCAGGTAAGAAATCATCGCGCTGCGCTACCCCGGTGCGGCGCGAACGGCAAGGGGATGCCGCGCATTGACCAGCGCGACCAGCCGTGCGCTGTCGACATGGGTGTAGATCTGCGTGGTCGCGATATCGGCGTGGCCGAGCAGTGTCTGCAGCACCCGCAGGTCTGCCCCGCCCTCGAGCAGATGCGTCGCAAAAGCGTGCCGCAGCACGTGCGGGCTGACCTTTTCGGGATCGATTCCGGCCCGCGCCGCCAGCGCGCGGAGCAGCTGAAACAGCCGCACCCGGGTAAGGTGCCCTTCCCGCGCCGTAGACGGGAAGACGAACTTGCCGCCTTCGACACGCAGCGCGAGCCATTGCGACAGCGCCTTGCGCGCGCGGGTCCCGACCGGGACCATGCGCTGCTGCCCGCCCTTGCCCGTCACCGTCAGGAACGGCGCGTCGCGCGGGACCGCAGCCATTGGCAGCGAGACGAGTTCGGTGGCGCGCAGGCCCGAGCCGTAGAGCAGCTCGAGCAGCGCGAGCAGCCGCACTGCGGGGGACTGGCCGCTTTCCGCCTCACGTTCCGCGCGTTCGAACAGCAGGCCGATCTCGTCGTGACCGAGCAGGCGCGGCAAAGGCCTGCGGCTGCGCGGGCGCGGGAGCGCGCTGGAGGGATCATCCTTGCGCCAACCTTCGTCGACCATGAAGCCGCAGAACTGGCGCAAGGCCGAGCATTTGCGGGCCAGACTCGAAGGAGCCAGCCCGGACCAGGCCGCACCCAGCGAGGCGAGCGCGGCCTGATCGGCGCTGACCAGGTCGCCGATCGCCTCCTCCGCCCCTTCCAGGTCGCGGCGATAGGCCAGCAGGGTGTTGTTCGCCGCGCCGCGTTCGGCAGCAAGCATGGCGAGATAGGATTCGATCGCGGGCGAGATGACTCAGCCTCTAGCGACCGCTTCGGCCGCAATCATCCTTGCCTCTGCGCTCAAGCCGACGCGACCCAGCGCCGAAACGATGTGGTAGAGGTTGAAGCTGGTCATCTTGTCCCAGCCGCTGCCTTGCATGCCGACGCCAGCAAGCAGCACCACCAGTTCGCGGTTGTTGAGATCCGCGGCTTGGTCGATCAATCGGCTCCACTTGGTCTGGCGGTCCAGATCGATTCCGAGTTTGTCGGCAAAGCTGCCCGCGGTGGATGCATCGACCCGGCCCAACCCGGCGAGCCCGGCTAGGAGGAACCGCGACTTGCGATAGCCACCGCTCTTGTCGTTGCCATAGAAGCTGGACAGCGCCGAGCCATCGACCGCGGTCGACCGCGTCGGGGCGGCGAGCGCCAGTTGACCCCAGGCAAGCGAGCCGGTGTCAGCCTGCTGCGACCAACGCAGCGCATTCTGGTCGAGCCCGGCGGCGAGCATCGAGGCGATGAGGTCGGGCGCCTGCTCGGCATAATCGCCCATCACCGGCAGCCGCGCCGCGGCATAGGCGGTGAGGACCTGGCGCGAATAGCGCGCCTCTTCGTCGGCAGCGCCGTCCCACAGAGCGCGCATCGCGGTCAGGCGCTCGGCCGGCTGTTCGGCAACATAGGCAGAGCGCAGCGTGTCCGCCGCCTTGGCCCAATCGCCGTTGATGTCATCCTCGGCGTAGATCTGGCTGTAGAGATCGACCATCGCAGCGCTCGACAGGATCCCCGCGGCAGCGGCCCGGTCAGCCCCGGCGGCGCGGGTTTCGAGGCCCAGCATCGGCGCGGTAGCCTGGACGTAAGCATAGCGCTTGGGCAGGCCCTGGGTCAGCGCGTCCGGCGGGGTCAGTCCGACCGCGATGGCGAGGGCATAGCGCCACGGGTTCATGTCGGAGACCCCGTCCCATTCGATCTTGACCGCCTGACGAGTCTTCCCCGCAGAGCCGGCGTAACGTTCTGCCAGCAACACGTCGATGCGCGGCCAGCCATCGGGGCCGACCATCCGTTCGAGCTGCGATTGACCGGACGAGCCGTCGCCCTGAAATGAACTGCAGATCGCCCTGAGCGCACGCCAGTCGGCATCCTTGCGCTGCGATCCGATCACCGCGGTGACCGGGCAGATCCCGGTAATATCGGCAGTGAAGGCATAAGCATCCATCGCCGCCTGGGTCAGCGCCGGAGTGTAATTGCCGGCGTCGACATCCTGCACCAGCTCGCGCGCGGCCTCACCCTCGCCCATACGGACCAGCAGGCTGGCGCGCCCGGCGGCGAAATCGGCCGGGTTCATCCCCGCCGGCGCATCGAGCCGCGAGGCGAGTGCGCGACGCAGCAGGATATGGCCCCAACGCGAGACCAGCTGGCCCTTGTTGCCATTGAGCAGGGCCATGACGAGCTGCGGGTTCTGCCGGCCGACTGATCCCGCCGGCATGCCGCCCTCATCCTCGGCGAGGATGCCGACCTGGTTCGTCGAGCGCCGCGCCGCAGCGGGCATGTCGAATTTGGGCTTGAGGCCGAGCAGCTCGTCGAGCTGGTCCGGGCTCATCGTTTCCAATTCATGCAGCGTCGGAATGCGCGCGCCCGAAGGCAAGGTCGGTCCGGCGGGCCTTGCCCCGTCGCCGGGCGAACCGCTCGGCGGCAGCGGCTGGACCACTGCGCCGGGAGCGTCAGGCCGCGCCGGGGTGCCTGGCTTCGGCGGGCTGGGCTTGGGCTTCTCGAACCCCGGCGGTAGCAACGATTCCGGCGAATCCTGCGCCATGGCGAGCGCCGAGCTGAGCAACAGCGCTGTCCCGGCGGAAAGCAGCAGCGCCCTTTTCACTTCGCCACCTGCGGAAGCACGGCGGGGGCGGACAGCGGCGTCAGCGGCCGCAAACCGGCATCAGACCATGCCCAGCCGGCAAGCGCCGCCAGAAGCACCAAAGCGGTGCCGGCCACAATCCAGCTCCTGCGCACCTGAACTGCCACTAGCGACCTCTTCTCCCGAACTTGCACTGCCGGTTAGCCCAACTATAGGCGGGGCCGCAATGGAGCATGAGCTAACTCCTGACAATATCGCCGCACTGGCGCGGCGGATCGACCGGCCGGTGGTGCTGGTCGGGATGATGGGCGTGGGCAAGACCAGCGTCGGCCGGCGGCTCGCCGCAACGCTCCACCTGCCCTTCACCGATGCCGACGACGAGATCGTCCATGCCGCCCAGATGTCGATTTCCGAAATCTTCGAGCAATACGGCGAAGTCTACTTTCGCGACGGCGAGCGCCGGGTGATCGCGCGCCTCGTCGGCCAGGGACGCGGGGTGATCTCGACTGGCGGCGGCGCCTTCGTGAACCCGGAAACCCGCGCGCTGATCCTCGAAAAGGGCATCGCGGTGTGGCTCGACAGCGATATCGACGTTCTGCTCGAACGGGTCGGCCGAAATGCGAACCGCCCGCTGCTCAAGACCGGCAATCCCCGCGAGACGCTGTCCCGCCTCAAGGCCGAGCGCGAGGCTGCCTATGCCGAGGCACCGATCCATGTCAAAAGCGGCCCCGGTCCGCACGGCCGCGCGGTGAACGCAGTACTCAAGGGGATTGAAGCATGGCTGTAATCCCGGTCGAACTGGCAGGCCGCTCCTATGAAGTACGGGTCGCCGCGGGCCTCCTGGCCGATTTGCCGCAGCAGTGCAGCCCGCGCCTGCGCAAACGCCGCGTGCCGGTCATCACCGATGCCAATGTCTATGCCGCGTGGGGGCAGACGGTCGAACACGCGCTGCACGAAGGCGGGCACGAGGCTGCCTGGCGGATCCTTCCCGCGGGCGAAGCGACCAAGAGCTGGGAGCAGCTTGCCGCGACCACCGACTGGCTGCTGGCCGAGGAAGTCGAACGCGGCGATGCCGTGCTGGCGCTGGGCGGCGGGGTGGTCGGTGATCTCACCGTGTTTGCCGCGGCGATCCTCAAGCGCGGCTGCCATTTCATCCAGTTGCCGACCACGCTCCTCGCGCAGGTCGATTCGAGTGTTGGCGGCAAGACCGCGATCAACACCGCCGCGGGCAAAAACCTGGTCGGCGCGTTTCACCAACCCGCACTGGTGCTGGCGGACCTGGCGGTGCTCGACACCCTGCCCGAGCGCGAACTGAAGGCGGGCTACGCCGAAGTCGTGAAATACGGCCTGCTTGGCGACGCGGACTTTTTCGCCTGGTGCGATCAAAACGGCGCGGCGATGCTCGCTGGAGACGCCGCGCTGCGCGAATATGCCGTGGCCTATTCAGTTGCAGCCAAGGCTCGGATCGTCGCCGCCGACGAACGCGAGATGCTGGGGCTGCGCGCGCTGCTCAACCTGGGCCATACCTTCGGCCATGCGCTTGAGGCGCAGACCGGCTTTTCGGACTGGCTCCTCCACGGCGAAGCAGTGGCGCTGGGCTTGGTCCTCGCTGCACGCTTTTCGGCGGTGCGGGGGCTGCTGCCCAAGGCCAGCGCCGAGCACGTCGCGCGCCATTTCGCCGAACTGGGCATGGCCAGCGAGATCGCCGGCCTTGGCCTCAATTGCGACGGCCAAGCGCTGACCGCGCACATGCTCCACGACAAGAAGATGGAGGAGGGTATTCTGCCCTTCGTGCTGATGAAGGCGCTCGGCGAAGCCTTCCTCGCAAAAGACGTTGCGCTGGAAGAGGTTGCGACATTCCTCGACGAGGAATTGCAACGCTAAATTGACCCTTGCGCACCGCGCATTCGGCGTTAGCCCTTGCAAGATACTTGCCAGGGAAACCAGTATGAGCATCGCCGAAGCCACTCCAGATTTCGAACACGGCCCCGCCGACCGGGCGTTCCTTGGCCACCCCAAGGGCCTTGGCTACCTCGCCTTCGTCGAAGGGTGCGAGCGGTTTTCGTACTATTCGATGCAGACGCTGCTGGTCCTCTACATGGTCAAGTTCCTGCTGCTGCCCGAACATATCGGCAACGTGATTGGATTGCCCTGGCTGCAACAGGCGGCCTATGACGGCAAGCAGGGTCAGCCGCTCGCGTCGGCGATTTTCGGTGACTATTCGAGCCTGGTCTATCTCACCCCGATTGCCGGCGGCCTGATTGCGGATCGCTGGCTGGGACGGCGAACGACCTTGCTCGCAGGTGCTGTCGTGATGGCGATCGGGCACTTCCTGATGGCGTTTCAAGGGATGTTCCTGTTCGCGCTGCTTTCGCTGATCGTTGGCGTTGGCCTGTTCAAGGGCAATATCGCCAGCCAGGTCGGCGAACTTTACAAGCCCAGCGACCTGCGCCGCGCCATGGCCTTTCAGATTTTCTATATCGCAATCAACGTCAGCGTGATCATCGCGCCGCTGATCTCGGGCACTTTGGGCGAGAAGGTCGGTTGGCACTACGGCTTCGGCACCGCCGGGGTGGTCATGGTGATGGGGCTGCTGCTGTACATCAAAGCCGGGCCGTGGTTGCCGCAGGACAACCGCGCACAGCGCGCGCTTGATGTGGCGGATGGTGTCAACGGAACCAAATTGCTTGGCTTTGCCGTTGTTGCGCTGGCAGTCCTGATCGCTCTGGGCAGAGTGGTGCCGCAAGTGTCGGCCATGGGCATTTCGGGCCAGGTTGGTCTGTCCGTCGCGCTGGGACTGCTCGGCGCAGTGGCCGCGGCCGACCGGGTGCGCGTGCTCGCCCTGCTCTTGTTGATCCCGATCCTGGCGCTCGCCATGCTGACCAACCAGGAGATCTTCAACGCCTACCTTGTCTGGGCCGACGAGCATTTCCAGCTGACCTTCTTCGGCACCACCCTTCCCACCAGCTACATGATCACGATCGACGCCGCGCTCAGTTTCTCGATGCTCGCGGCGGTCGCCCTGTTCTGGAAATGGCGCGACGCCAAGGGAGCATGGGAGCCTGACGAGATCGGCAAGATGATCATCGGCAGCTTCTTCGTGATCGCCGGCGGCCTGTGCCTCTATATCGCCGCGCTTACCCAGGGATCGGGCAAGATCGGGCTGTTCTGGCCGGTGATGTTCCACCTGCTCAATTCGATCGGGTTCAGCCACATCATGCCGGTCAGCCTGGCGCTGTTCACCAAGGTGGCGCCGCGCGCGATCACCGCGACGGTGGTGGGGATCTACTACCTCGCTTTCTTTACTGCCAACAAGACGGTGGGGATCATCGGCGGCTGGTATTCGACGATGGACACCCCCACGTTCTGGCTGGTCCATGTCGGCACGGCGGTCGCCGGATTGATCGGGTTCGTCGCCTTCAGAGCTGCGATTGGCAACCGGTTCGACGGCACGCCTTCCGCCTAGCCAAAAATCGCGATCGACTGCATGCCGACCGCGACTGCGGTGCCGTCGGCATTCCAAATCGCCATGTCCTGGCTCGAGCAGCCCTTCTCGGCGTAATTCCCCGCGGCGCGGAGCAGATACCAGCCATCGGTGGTTTGCGGCAACGGGGTGAGCAGGTTGATCAGCCAGGTCATCGAGCTGACCGGCCCGGTGCGGATCAACGGCATGACTCCTGGCGGAAGCGCGTCGGCGACCAACATCAACTCGACCATTGGATCAAGCCCGGCGCGGTCGCGCGCGCGGACCCACCAGTTTATTTCGGGTAGCGGGACAGTCTGGCGCGGCAGCGCGAAATAGCGGTCAAATTGCGGACCAAAGTTTGGCCCCTTGTCGTCGGGCATCTGATATCCCCCGCCCGGCGGGAGCAACCCGGCAGGCGGTGGCACGTTGTGGACATGAAGCGCGCTCTCGACCGGGCCCATGAACACGAAAGTTGCGGTCAGCCCGACCCCCGCCGCGCTGGTCACTTCGGCGCTGATCCAGCTGGCGTTGCGGCCTTGGCGGAGCAACCGCGCGCGGACCTCGACCTCACCCGCGAGCGGCCCGACAAAGTTGACCGTCGCCGAACGCAGCGGCGGCAAGTCCGGCACCAGCCGCTGCGCCGCAGCGAGTGCTAGCGCGGCTGAGAATCCACCGTAGCTGGTGCGCCCCTGCATCCATATTTCGGGGATCGTCGCGGCGAAACCGCCGTCGATGGGCCGCGCGGCGGCAAGGGTTTGGGGCAAGCTCATCGTCTTTCCATTGACGTAAACGGAAAGCGGGTCAATCCTCCCCGCATGACAAAATTCATCGACCTCTCGATCCCGATCACCACCAAGGTCGTGTCTGACCCGCCGGTGATGCTGCCGCAAATCAGCTACACCGATCACAGCGAAAGCTGGCAGCAGATCGCACTGTTCTTCCCTGGGCTGACCAAGGAAGACCTGCCCGACGGCGAAGGCTGGGCGGTCGAGACGCTGACGCTATCGACGCACAACGGAACGCATATGGACGCCCCGTGGCACTATCATTCGACCACCGACAGTGGAGCACGGCGCGCGCCCACCATCGACGAAGCCCCGCTCGACCGGTTCTTTCGCCCCGGGGTCAAGCTCGATTTCAGCACGCTGCCAGCGGGAACCGTAGTCAGCGCCGCGCAGGTCGAGGCGGAACTGGCGCGGATCGGCTACGAACTCCAGCCGCTCGACATCGTGCTGGTCCAGTCGGGCGCGGTCTACGGCACCGACAATTTCACCGATCAGGGCGTCGGGCTCGGCGCGGAGGCCACGCTGTGGCTGACCGAACGCGGAGTCGAAGTGGTCGGCACCGATGCCTGGTCATGGGACGCGCCGTTCAGCCACACCGCGCGGCGCTGGGCGGAAAACCGCGATCCGGCGATCATCTGGGAAGGCCACAAGGCCGGGCGCATCCGGCCTTATTGGCAGATCGAGAAACTCACGGGCCTGGCCGCGCTACCGCCCTATGGCTTCACCTTCAGCTGCTTCCCGGTCAAGATCGAGGGCGCCAGCGCCGGCTGGATCCGCGCGGTGGCGCTGGTGGATTAGGTCATGGCCACCGTTGTTGTCCTCAACGGCGTCAGCAGCGCCGGCAAATCTTCGATTGCCCGCGCGATCCAGCAACAAGGGCGATGCGACTTCGTTCGGGTTGCCCTCGACGATTTCATCGCGATGGTCCCGATCGGACGCGAGGCCGCGCCAGACTGGTTCGTTATCCGCGCATATAGCGATGGCGCCACACAAAAGGTTTCTTATACCAATGGCCCGCGCGGCGGCGCGCTGCTCGCCGCAATGCGCAAGTTCGTCGGGGTGATCGCGGACCAGGGCATCAACGTGGTGGTCGACGATGTCTTTACCGCGGACGAAGCGCGCGATTACCGTACCATCCTGTCCCGACACAGGCTGTTGGTCGTTAAGGTTGATGCTGATATCCAGCAAGTGGCTGAACGCGAGAAGAATCGCGGCGACCGGCTTATCGGCTTGGCAAGCGACCAGGCTGAACGCATCCATGCAGGGATCGACTATGACCTGACTGTTCTTAACAACGATGGTCAGGTCGAAGCCTGCGCAAGGCAGATTCTGGACGCGCTGGAATGAATCTGGCCGCACTGCCCGCGCACGGCTTCACGCTGAGCTGCTTCCCGGTCAAGATCGACGGGGCCAGCGCCGGGTGGATCAGGGCGGTGGATTTGATGGAAGGCTGGACGCTGATTTCTTCGTCATTGCGAGCGCAGTGAAGCAATCCGCAGCGAAGCAATCCAGAGTCCGACATCCAGAACTCTGGATTGCTTCGTAGCTACGCTCCTCGCAATGACGAAGCTCTGTTGGCTCAGACCTTCACCACCCCGTGCGCGATCAGGCTGCGCGCGCAATCGACGATCGATTCCTCGGGCGGGCGCGGTTTCCAGCCGAGGACGCTCTGCGCATGGGCGGAACTGGTGGCGCGGGTGCGGCCGATCTCGCCGAGCAGTTGCTTGGCCGCGGGCATGAACAGCGCGAGGATGCGCACGCCAAAGGCGGGCATCCGCCGGGTCGGGACCTTGCGCGCTTGCGGACCGAGCGCATCGCGCAGCACCGTGGCGACATCGGCGAATTTGAAGAACGGGCCGGAGCAGCCAAGGAACCGCCCGTCCTTGACCTTGTCCGCCGGTGCCTCAAGCGCAAGGACGTGCAGCGCGGCAATATCGCGCAGGTCGACAATGCTGAAGCCAACATCGGGCAAGGCCGGAACCGACCCATCGAGCAGGCGCTGGACCGGCTCGACCGATGCGGCGAAGTCAGCGCCCTGCACCGGCCCGAGCACCAGCACCGGGCAAACCGCGCAGTATTCGATATCCCCGCCCTCAGCTGCCACCCAATCGCGCGCGGCGCGCTCGGCGATTGCCTTTGACTTGACGTAAGGCTGGACGCCCGGCGCATCGACATTGGTCCAGTCGTCCTCGTTGTACTCGGTCTTGCCCGGCGGATGACCGTAAGCGATTGCTGCTGCGGACGAGGTCATCACAAAGCGCGTCACCCCCGCCGCCTTGGCCATGCGCAGGGCCCGCAAAGCACCCTCGCGCGCCGGCACGATCAGCTCGTTCTCGTCCTTGGGCACGCTTGCCGGGAACGGTGAAGCCATGTGGCAGACCGCGTCGCAGCCTGCCATCGCTTCGGCCCAGCCCTTATCGTTCATCAGGTCGGCGGCGAAGAATTTGAGCGTCTCCGGGGTTCCGCCGAGCTGCGGGCGCAGTTCCGCCTCACGGCCCAGGCTGCGCACTGTGGTATGCACATTCCACCCTCGCGCGAGCAGCTGGCGGATCGTCTCCCCCGCAATATAGCCGCTGCCGCCGCTGACCATGACTGTGCCTGCCATTTTTGCTTCTCCCGTCAGAACTTGAGCATGATCCGCCGCGTCAGTGCGGGCGAGATCGAGTGGACGACCTGCAGCAATTTGACGAGGCCGACATTGGCCTCTTTTGCGTCGCGCTCGATCCCCGCAACGATTTGCCGCGCGCATTCGGCGGCGGACAACTTACCGCCAGCGCGCCCGGCGTTCATTTGGGTATCGACCACCGGTGGCAAGGCTTCGAGCACCAGCACGTTCGTGCCCCTGAGCTGCTCGCGTAGGGCCAACGTATAGCTGCGCAAGCCCGCCTTGGTCGCGCAATAGACCGGAGTGCCCGCGGCGGGCGCCAGCGCCAACCCCGAAGTCACGTTGACTACAGCCGCCTCGGGCCGGGATCGCAGCATGGGCAAAAATGCGCAAACCAAGTGGATCGGCGCGTTGAGATTCAGGAAGATCGTAGCATCGGCGGCAGCCGGATCAGGCGCGCTCACGCGAAAATCATGATCGACCAAGGCCCCGGCATTGTTGATCAGAATGTCGATCGTGCGGCCCGCCACGCCATCGACCAGCGTCTTGACCCCCTCGGGCGTGGAGAGTTCAGCCGCGATAACCTCGAACTGGTCAGCGCGGGTGGCGGCGACGCGCTCGGCATTGCGGCCCTGGGTGATCACCGTCACGCCCTTGGCCCGCAATTGCCGGATCAGTTCGGCCCCGATCCCGTCGGTCCCGCCCGTCACCAGCGCCGTCTTGCCGCTCAATTGCATTGTCTGGTCCCCATGATTTTGGGGGAACCTAGCCGTTTGGTTGCAAGATGCAACCTAGCGCATCAGCACCAGTTCTTCCGACAACGACGGATGCAGCGCCACGGTCGCGTCGAAATCGGCCTTGGTGAGGCCCGCGCGCACCGCAATCGCCACGGCCTGGAGGATTTCTGGGGCTTCGGGGCCGATCATGTGCACGCCGAGCACCTTGTCGGTGCTTTCGTCGATGACCAGTTTGTAGAGCCCGCGCTCGTGGCGACTGGCGAAGACATTTTTCATCGGTCGGAAGTCGGCGGTGAAGATCTTGACCGCACCGGCGAGCTTGGTCCGGGCCTGGGCTTCGGTCAGCCCGACCGAGGCGATCGGCGGCTGCGAGAACACCGCGCTGGGGATCGCCTCGTAATCGGTCGCGCGGGGATTGCCGCCGAAAACGGTATCGGCGAAGGCGTGGCCCTCGCGGATCGCGAGCGGGGTGAGCTGGACCCGGTCGGTCACGTCGCCC
>JANOAD010000094.1:0-1705 GCA_031410955.1 Novosphingobium sp.
GGCGAACAATAATCGAGCCGATCGAAATAGGGCAGCGCCTCAGGTAGGTCTTGTGCTCGATCAGCTTTTCGGTGCCGCGGTGGAGCAGCCCGACGTGCGGATCGATCCGCTCGATAATCTCGCCATCAAGCTCCATCACCATCCGCAACACCCCGTGCGCCGCCGGGTGCTGCGGGCCGAAGTTGATCGTGTAGTTGGAGATGACCTCGTCGCCGGTGGTGGGGGATTGTTCGAGGGAGAGGGTCATGCGGAAACTCCCAAATCACCGGTCCAGCACACCAACCCCCGCTCATGCTGAGCCTGTCGAAGCACACGCGCGGCAGAAGTGCCTGGGGCGACCCTCAGCGCGTGGCCTTCGACAGGCTCAGGCTGAGCGGGGTGGGGAATTGGGGAGAAGTTCATTACCCCTTCCCTCCCTTGGGCCGCGAGCTGGTCTTCTTGGGCGCGCCGGGCGCTGCCTTGGCGCTGTCCACCACCGCAGGCGCACCGTCCGAAACCTTGGTCGCTGCCTTGGCATTGGCCGGAGCCCCTGCCCCGGTCTGCGCGGGTTTGTCGGTAGTCTTGGGCTGGTCACTCGGCGGCGTTCCGGCCTTCTCATCGCCCGGCAGCACATAATTCGCACCTTCCCACGGGCTCATGAAATCGAACTGGCGCAGGTCCTGCGCGAGCTTGACCGGTTCGTAAACCACGCGTTGGTCTTCTTCCGAATAGCGCAGCTCGACATAGCCGGTCAGCGGGAAGTCCTTGCGGAACGGGTGGCCTTCGAAGCCGTAGTCGGTGAGGATCCGGCGCAGGTCGGTGTTGCCGTCGAAGATCACGCCGTACATGTCAAACACTTCGCGCTCGAGCCAGCCCGCGACCGGCCACAGCGTGGTGACGGTCGGCACCGGGGTATTCTCAGCCGCAGTAACCTTTACCATCACGCGGTGGTTCCTGGTCACCGAGAGCAGCATGTAGACCACTTCGAACCGCTCGGCCCGGTCGGGGTAATCGGCCCCGGCGATTTCCATCAGCTGCTGGTATTCGTGATCGTCACGCAGGATGCGCAGGACATTGGCGATCTGGTCACGAGCGACGGTGAGCACGATCTCGCCATGCTCTTCCTTACTCGCCACAACCGAGGTGCCGAGCGCGCCCGCCAGCGTGGCGAGCACGCCGTCGTTCGAAGCGAATTTCGGAGCTGAATGCAGGACTGTCATGCTGGAATCCACGCGTTGCGCGCGGGCTTCGACAGGCTCAGCCTGAGCGGGCGTAGAGAATGGATCAGGCACAAAACCCGTTCATGCTGAGCCTGTCGAAGCACACGCGCTGCCATCGCCCCACTCACCGCTCGATCGTCCCAACGCGCCTGATCTTGCGCTGCAATTGCATCACGCCGTACAGCAGCGCCTCGGCAGTCGGCGGGCAGCCGGGGACGTAGATGTCCACCGGCACGATCCGGTCACACCCGCGCACCACCGAATAGCTGTAGTGATAATAGCCGCCGCCGTTGGCGCAGCTGCCCATCGAGATGACGTATTTGGGTTCCGACATCTGGTCGTAAACCTTGCGCAGCGCCGGGGCCATCTTGTTGCACAGCGTGCCCGCGACGATCATCACGTCCGACTGGCGCGGAGAGGCGCGCGGGGCGACGCCGAAGCGTTCCATGTCATAGCGCGGCATGTTGACATGGATCATCTCGACCGCGCAGCAAGCAAGCCCGAAG
>JANOAD010000095.1:0-7053 GCA_031410955.1 Novosphingobium sp.
GCTGAGGTTCTGGCGCTTGAGCGCCGTCTCGATCAAGTCGCCGGGGTGCATATCCGCCGCTACTATTATTCGGACGCCTTGCTGAGCGATCCCGGCGCGGTGCGCCCGATTTTCAGCCGTGACCTGGCGCTGGTGCCGCGCATTGCAGTCACGCTGGGCTGGGGCAAGATCGTGCCCAAGATGATCGCGGGAATGGACCTTGGTCCGGTGCAAGGTGCACAATCGCGCGAACGTTTGCTGGGCGAACTCGACTGGCTCGATGGCTTGCTTGGCGATGGCCGCGCTTACCTGAGCGGCGACACCTTTACCCGCGCCGACCTGACCGCCGCCAGCCTGCTCGCTCCGCTGGTCAACCCGCCGCAGCATCCGACTTATGCCGGGCTCGCCATGCCGCCCGCGTTGCAGGACGACATCGCGCGGTGGCGGACGCGGCCGGTGCTGCAATGGATCAGCCGGGTTTACGCAAACAATCGTTAGCGCGCCCGGGCTTGCGCCGCCGCAAGCCATGCCTAGATTGATGCTGCATTTCGCACAAAGGGCCCCCTGCCATGTTCAATCTGATCGGCGCCATTTTCTCCGGCTTGTTCATCGGCGCGCTGGCGCGGTGGTTCTATCCCGGCGTGGTCGAGATGGGCTGGCTGATGACCATCCTGCTCGGCGTCGGCGGCTCGCTGCTCGCCGGGCTCGTGGCAGGACGCGGCAGCTATGGCGAGGGCGTCAACCGCGCCGGCTGTTTCGCCTCGGTCATCGGCGCGATCGTGCTGATTTTTGTCGGGCGGAGGCTCGGCTGGCATTTCTAAGGTAGCGCGAGGGGGCGCAATCCGTCCCCTGCTGACGGGACCGGACTGTCTTGATACAACTTCCTTGCGGACAACAGGCCGCTGGAGCATAGCCGTTCCGTGAACTGGACGAAGATCTTGGCCGTGTTGGTCTCGCTCTCCATGATGATGGCGTTAACGCTTGGTTTTGAGTTCGCGTCCGCCGCCACCCCAACACAGTCGGTGCACTCAGCGACCACAAACCCCTGCATGCCTATGCCGAGCGGGCATCAGGATAAGGCGATGGTGGCCAAGTGTTGTGTAGTTGGCTGTATCTCAATTGCTGCGCACCCACGCGCACCCGAACTGCCGTCGCTCAGCGGGGCGCCCCTGTTTGCGGCAGCCCCTGTCTCATTACTTGGCCTCATTGGGGACGTGGAAACCCCACCGCCGCGCGCCGTGTGAGACACTAACCAAACCAATTCACACGGAGACCGACATGAAAAACGTTCTTATTGCACTCGGGCTGGCTATTGCCCTCCCCTCAGTCGCTCATGCTCAAGCAGCGCCTACGCCCACCGCAAAGGAGGATTGCTGCGAGAAAATGAAGGCTCAGGGCAAAAAGTGTTGTTGCGACGACATGGCCAAGAAGGACCATGCGGACCACGACATGAGCACGATGGACCCAAGCAAGAAATAAGTCATGCGAGGGAGCGGCGGGTCTCTCCGCTCGCCGCTCCTTTGTGTTCGCCTTCCACGCTCAGGGCGCGTCCCAGCGCACCTGGCCATCAGCTCCTACTTCGCATGCTCCGCGATCGCATCGGCGATCTGCTCGACCAGTTCGAGCGGCAGGTCGTGGCCCATGCCGTCGATCTCGATCAGTTCGGCATTCGGAATTGCGGCGGCGGTATCGCGGCCGCCTTCGACCGGGACCAGCGGATCGTGCACCCCGTGGATCACCAGCGTCGGCGTGGTCACCTTGGCGAGGCGCTTGCGCCGGTCGCCATCGTCGACGATCGCCGAGATCTGCCGCGCCGCGCCCTGCGGGTAGAAGCTGCGGCTGAAATCGCGGGTAATATTCGCGCGCAGGCGGTCTTCGCTCGCCGGAAAGCCGGGTGAGCCGATCGCGCGGCTGACGTGCATGCCGATTGGCATGACCTGATCGAGCGTCGCCCCTTCGGGCGCGCGATTGAGCAGCGCCTTCATCGCCTCGGGCTGGGGCGGGGGCAGCTTGCGGTTGCCGGTGGTCGACATGATCGAGGTCATGGTCAGGATCTTTTCCGGATGCTCGATCGCGAGCAGCTGGACGATCATCCCGCCCATCGAGGCGCCGACGACGTGCGCCTTGGCGATCCCCAGTGCGTCGAGCAGTCCCGCGGCGTCGGCGGCCATGTCGGAGAGCCGGTAAGGCAGCTTCGAGCGGATTCCGAACAGGCGCTTCAGTGCCACCCGGCGGAAATTGGGCACGCCGGCATGGCCGAACTTCTGGCTGAGGCCGATGTCGCGGTTGTCATAGCGGATCACATAATAGCCGCGCGCGACCAGCGCCTCGACCAGTTCGATCGGCCACAAGGTCAGCTGCGCGCCCAGCCCCATGACCAGCAGCAACGGCGGGTTCGCCTTGTCACCATAGGTTTCGTACTCAAGCTGGATTCCATTGGCCTGGATTTGCGGCATGTCTGCTCCCCGGTTTTCGTTTCGGGGCGAAACCTAACTGGAATGGAAGGCAGTGCAAGAGCGCAAACACGACGCCTACCGATGACTCTTGGGCGCGGAGTCAGCCCTAACCCTTCTCGCCGCGCTCGTGGATCACGCTGGCCGGGCCGACGATCCGCGCGTCGACCGCGCCGATCCGTTCGGGGTCCTTGTCCTTGTAGGGCAGCGATTGCAGCACGAAGCGCATTGCGTTCAAACGCGCGCGCTTTTTGTCGTCGCTCTTGATCACCGTCCACGGGCTGTCGGCGGTGTCGGTCGCAGCGAACATCGCCTCCTTGCCCTGGGTGTAGTCATCCCACTTGTCGAGGCTGGCGAGGTCGATCGAGGACAGCTTCCACTGCTTGAGCGGGTGGACCTTGCGCTCGGTGAAGCGGCGGCGCTGCTCTTCGCGGCTGACCGAGAACCAGAACTTGAACAGGTGGATGCCGCTCCGCACCAGGTTGCGTTCGAACTCGGGCGCCTGGTGGAGGAATTCGGCATACTCCTCGTCGCTGCAAAACCCCATCACGCGTTCGACCCCGGCGCGGTTGTACCATGAGCGGTCGAACAGCACGATCTCCCCGCGGGTCGGCAAGTGTTCGGTATAGCGCTGGAAGTACCACTGCCCGCGCTCCACCTCGCTCGGCTTTTCGAGCGCGACCACGCGTGCGCCGCGCGGGTTCAAATGTTCCATGAAGCGCTTGATCGCTCCGCCCTTGCCTGCGGCATCGCGCCCTTCGAACAGGATGATCACCCGCTGGCCTTCTTCCTTGACCCACGACTGCAGCTTGAGCAGCTCGGTCTGGAGCTGGAATTTCTGCCGCTCGTAATCCTTGCGCAGCATGCGGTACTTGTAAGGGTAGCCGCCGCTTTGCCAGTCTTCGGACAGTTCGTCGGTGGTCTGGCGCGGATGGCCGACCGGCTTGGGGAGGCCCAGGTGGGTGCGGATCCGCTCGGCATCGTCGGGTGCGGCCACGGCAAGCAGGGCCTCGATCCCGGCGCGCGCTTCCTCGCCGCTCAGCTGCGCTAGATCCTCGATCGCGGCTTCCTGATGCGCGGACGAAGCGGCGTGACGTTCTTCGGCGAGCGCGCGCCCGATCGCATCGGACATGCCCGACCCGGTGTGCGGCTTGGCTTCGTCAGGGTTTCCCCCGTCCGGCGGCGCGGTCATCGTCTGTCCTTTCGGCCCCGTTTTACGCCATATTTCGGCGCGCGGCGAATCGCCACGTTAGGGCGCAATTGTTCCCGATCGCTTAGCGGCTGACTAGGTTGCCGTGACAGCGGTGTGACAGTGGGCTTAAGGTACGAGCACCGTGTCCTTCGCAACGGCCAGAAATCCGCAACTGATGAGACGCGATGCCGTGCGGCACCAAACGAAAAAGTGCGTACTTTCACCCGGCGAATTCGAGCGCAAATAGGCTCAGACTGCCCGTCAGCGCCAGCCATGCCACGATCATGGGGCAGCGGAACGCGCCATCGGGCAGCGGATCGCCGCGCCGCTTGATCCGGATCAATGCGAGTGCGACGGCGGCAAAGACCAGCAGCGTACCGCGCGAGGCGAATTCGGCGAGGCCCGTCAGCGGCACGGTGAGGGCCAGCACGAGGATGGCCCCCGTCGCAACCGCCGTCGCCCGCAACGGCGTCGCGGTTCGCGCATCGATGACTGCCAAGGCGTGCGGCAGATTACCTTGCGCGGCCATACCGTAAAGCACCCGCGCGATCATGATGACGTGGACGACAATGCCGTTGAGGGTTGCGGCGATCGCGATGCCTGCCATCCACCTTTGCGGCAGACCGGTCAGCCGTTCGAACACCAAAGCGAGCGGCGCGGGTGAAGCGGCAAGTTCGGCGGGTGGGACTGCAGCGACCGCGGTCCATGCGACCAGTGCATAAAGCACCGTGGTCACCGCCAGGGTCAGGAACAGCGCACGCGGCAAAGTCCTGCCCGGATCGCGAATTTCCTCGCTGATGTTGACGAGGTGCTCAAAGCCGATGAACGCGAACACGGTCAGTAGCGCGCCGCTGCCGATCCCCCGCCAGCCGGCGAGGTCTGCGGGAGCAGGCAGCAATTCGGGGAGGCGAGCAAGCAGTGGGACGTCGCCCAGCGCGCCTCCACCAAGCAGCAGCAACAGGCCGCCCACCTCAATCAGTGTCATGGCTCCGGCAACCGCAATCGCTTGGCGCGTCGCGAGTCCGGCGACTGCGCCCATCATCAAGACGACGCCCGTGACAATGACGGCACCGGGAAGCGCAAGAAAGCTGGCGACATACCCGGCGCTGCCCGAGCTGATGGTCGCGGCAGAAATCGTTGCGGTCAGCAGCACGAGCAGGCCCATCGCCAAGGTAAGCCCGCGCCGGCCGAATGCGGCGGCGACATAGGCCGGTTCGCTGGCGCTGACCGGCAGGCGCGTGCCGAGTTCGGCGAAGACAGCAGCTGTCGGAGCAAGCGCAATCGAGGACAGCACAAAGGTGACCGGCGCGTGCATCCCGCTGCGCCCAGCGACCACCCCGACAAGCACGTAAATCCCCGCGCCGATCGTGACGCCAACGCCGTAAAGCAGCGCATGGGCGAGGGTCAGCGAGCGGGTGAGCCCGCTGCTCACGGCACCAGCACCGTATCCTTCGCAACCGCCAACGTCTTCGGATAATCGAGCGTGTAATGAAGCCCGCGGCTTTCGTGCCGGGCCAGCGCCGAGCGGACAATCAGGTCGGCGCACTGGAGCAGGTTGCGCAGCTCGATCAGGTCGGTCGAGACGCGGAAATGGCCGTAGTAGTCCTCGACCTCAC
Source organism: Novosphingobium sp. (assembly GCA_031410955.1). GTDB lineage: Bacteria > Pseudomonadota > Alphaproteobacteria > Sphingomonadales > Sphingomonadaceae > Novosphingobium. The sequence continues at coordinate 5,241 of JANOAD010000095.1, forward strand.
CGAACATCATCGCGATGCGGTGCGCGGCGCGTTCAAGCCGCTTGGTGGTGCGCACGATCCCGACGTAATTCCACATGAAGCGGCGGATCTCGGTCCAGTTCTGCTTGATGATTACCTCTTCGTCCGAATCGGTGACCCGGCTGGCGTCCCACTGGCGCACCGGCGGCGGGGCATCGAAGCTGTCCCACCGAGCGAGGATGTCGGCGGCCGCCGCCTCGCCGAAGACGAAGCATTCGAGCAGGCTGTTGGAGGCAAGCCGGTTGGCGCCGTGCAGCCCTGACTCGGTGCATTCGCCCGCGGCGTAAAGCCCGGGCAGGTCGGTGCGGCCAGCCAGATCGATCATGATCCCGCCGCAGGTGTAATGCTGCGCCGGGACCACCGGGATCGGCCCCTTGGTCATGTCGATGCCCAGCCCGAGCAGCTTTTCGTAAATGTTGGGGAAGTGCCCCTTCACGAAACCGGCTGGTTGATGGCTGATGTCGAGATGGACGAAGTCGAGCCCGTCGCGCTTGATCTCGGCATCGTTGGCGCGCGCGACGATATCGCGCGGGGCCAGTTCCGCCCGTTCGTCGTAATCGGGCATATAGCGGTGCCCGGTTTTAGGATTGAGCAGGTGCCCGCCTTCGCCGCGCACCGCCTCGGTGATCAGGAAGTTCTTGACCTCGAGGTTGTAGAGGCAGGTCGGGTGGAACTGCATCATTTCCATGTTGCCGACCCGCGCTCCCGCGCGCCAGGCGATCGCGATCCCGTCCCCCGTGGCGCCGCGCGGCGCGGTTGAGAACTGGTAGACGCGGCCCGCCCCGCCGGTCGCCAGGATCGTTGCGCGGGCGGTATGCGCCTCGACCTGGCCGCTCTGTTCGTTGAGCGCATAGACCCCCCAGACCCGGCCCGAGCCCGAATACCGCTCTTCGTGCTTGCCGGTGATCAGGTCGATGCAGGCCTGGTGGGGCAGCAAGGTAATGTTGGGGTTGGCCTCGGCGGCTTTCAGTAGCGCCGATTGCACCGCCCAGCCGGTTGCATCGGCAACGTGGACGATGCGGCGGTGCGAATGCCCGCCTTCGCGCGTCAGGTGCAGGTGCTCGTCTTCGGTGTTGAACGGCACCCCCAGTCCGACCAGCCGGTCGATCGCGTGCGGGGCGCGTTCGATCACGAACTCGACCGTTTCGAGCCGGTTGAGTCCGGCGCCAGCCACCATGGTATCGCGGATGTGGTTTTCGAAGGTATCCCCGGCATCGAGCACTGCGGCAATCCCGCCCTGCGCCCAGGCAGTCGATCCGCCGGTCAGCTCGCCCTTGGCCAGCACCAGCACCTTGCACTTTTCCGCCAGCGCCAGCGCCGCAGTCAGCCCAGCCGCGCCCGAGCCGACGATGATGACGTCGTGGTTCAAATTCCCCCCTCCCGCTTGCGGGAGGGGTCGGGGGTGGGCGCGTCTTGAAGCGCGATACGAATGGCCATGATCACGCCTTCGACATTGCCCAGAACATCGGCGTTTTGAAAGCGCATTACGCGATATCCTGCCTCATTCAGGAACCGGTCGCGATAAATGTCCTTTTCCGGAGCGATGTCGTGGGAATGGCCGTCAAGCTCGACAATCAGGCTATGCTCCCGGCACAGGAAATCGGCAAAGAACGGACCGACGGGCATTTGCCGACTGAATTTTGCGCCGAGCTGGGAGCGTGACAGGAATTGCCAGAGGAGTCGCTCGGCGGGTGTTGCAGCATTGCGAAGTTCGCGAGCGCGAGTGGTGTTTCGTTCGCGGAATGTGCCTTCGCCTCTCACTGACCCACCCCCAACCCCTCCCGCAAGCGGGAGG
>JANOAD010000096.1:0-4153 GCA_031410955.1 Novosphingobium sp.
CGGCATGCCGCGGGTGTGGATGCCGAGAATTTCACGGCGGCCCTTTTCGTCGGGCACCCCGACCACGATTTCACGGTCGAAGCGGCCGGGGCGGCGCAGCGCTTCGTCGATCGCGTCGGGGCGGTTGGTTGCGGCGATGACCACGATGTTTGAGCTGGTGTGCAGCCCGTCCATCAGGGTCAGCAGCTGCGCAACCAGGCGCTTTTCCGCCTCACCGGGGGTGTCAGAACGTTTTGGCGCGATGGAGTCGATCTCGTCAATGAAGACAATCGACGGCGCCGCCTTGGCGGCCTCTTCGAACACTTCACGCAGCCGCTTCTCGCTCTCGCCATAGGCGCTGCCCATGATTTCGGGGCCGTTGATGGTGAAAAAGCTGGCTTCGCTTTCGTTCGCCACCGCACGCGCCAGCCGCGTTTTGCCGGTGCCCGGGGGCCCATGCAGCAGCACCCCCTTGGGCGGATCGACGCCAAGCCGCGTGAACAGCTCGGGATAGCGCAGCGGCAGCTCGACCATTTCGCGCAGCTGCTGGATCGTATCGCCCATCCCGCCGACATCGTCGTAGTTGACGTCGCCGCGCGAGCCGCGCGCTTCCTCGAATTGCTCGCGCAGTTCGACTTCGGTGTTTTCGTCGATGTGGACGATGCCCTTGGGCACGGTGGCGACCACGGTCAGGCGGATCTGGGTCAGAGCAAAGGCCGGGGCGTTGAACATCCGCGCCACCTCGGGCGGCATGTCGCGGACCTGTTGCTGACCGGTGGTGGCGACGAGGTCTCCGGCGACCAGCGGGCGCCCGAAGAAGTTGCGCTTGAGCGCCTGACCCGGACCCTGCAGCCGCATTTCGCGCTGTGCGGGCGCGAACACCACGCGGCTCGCCGGGCGGCTTTCGGCCTTGCTGATCAGCACGTGATCGCCCGAGCCGACCTCGGCATTGGCGCGTTGGAGCCCGTCGAGCCGGATCACCTCGAGCCCTTCGTCTTCGGGATAGGCCAGCATCACCCGCGCCGCGGTCGGCCGCTTGCCCTCGATCGCGATCACGTCGCCCTCGGTCACCCCCAGTTCGGACAGTGTGCCCTTGGGCAGGCGGGCAAAGCCGTTCCCGCTTTCTTCCTGCCGCGCGGCGGCGACCTGAAGCTTGACTGTCTTTTCCTGCACTTCGGCCATTGCGCCACGGGTCCTTGCCGCTGGGGTGAAGCGTGAAGCTAGGAACTGATTGCACTGATTGCAAACGCCCGGGATTCTGGCAGGCTGGCAACGGGCGCGCGCTGAGAGGGGTAAGGCATGACGAACCGCGCCGTATCGGCAAAGCTGAACTGGCCGCGCTGGGCGCAGGTGCTGCTGATCGCGCTGTTGGTGCTGATCATCGGCAGCCGCATGACCATGCTGGTCGATACCGCAGCCGCGCGCGCCGGGATTGCCGGAGAACTGACGTGGCCTGGCGCGTCCTTCGGCCTCAATCCACAAGCCAAACCGGGCTTTCTCGGGGTCGCTCGAGTAGATCCCGGCAGCCCCATGGCACGGGCCGGTGTCATGGCTGGCGACACTCTGCGCTTTGAGCGCCGCTACGAATACTTCAGGCGTCAGAATGGCGGCGAGCGACTCAATTTCACGCTCGACCGGCAAGGTGTGCAGTCCGAGCACTATTTGATCGCCGAACCGCAGCCGAAGACCGGCCCGTTTCGGCCGCAAAATGCCAAGGGGCTGCTCGGCGCATTGGCGGTGATCGTCTCGATGCTGATAGGCTGCTCCATCCTGTGGCGCGGCTGGGGCAACAAGACCGCCATGATGCTCGGCGCTGCCTTGGTCTCGATGGGCGTCGTTGGCATCGCGTTGCCCCCTTGGGCGGGCGAGCCGTGGCTGGCCGTGCCGATGATGGCGCTGATCTCGGTCTGCAACTCAGGTGTCCACTTGCTGCTGCCTTTCGCGATGCGGCTGTACGAAGAGCACGTCCGGCCCTTGCCGCGCTGGCATTGGCAAGTGGCCTATGCGTGGCTGGCCCTCATGGCTTGCTTCATCCTCGCTTTTACAAGCGATTTCATCGCAGTGTCCGGTTATCTGAGCTGGATGGGCGGTCTCGCAATAGGCCGCCTGCTTGTCGAGGGCATCAGCTCTGTCGCCGGCATTGCCTATCTTGTCGCCGCTTGGCACAGCAGCGCGGGTGCGCCGCGCAACCGTTTGGCGCTGATCGTCCTGGCCCTGTTGGCCTATGCGCTGGGCATCATGGTGACTGGGTGGACTTTGGCCCAAACCGGTCAATTCTTCGCCGCGGGCTGGCTCGGCTATGTCAACGCGCTGATGATGGGCCTGATCGCCCCCGGCCTGCTCGCCTATGCCGTGCTGCGCCACAAGCTGTTCGATCTGGGGTTCGCAGTGAACCGCACTTTGGTGTTCGCCACTGTCAGCACGATCCTGCTGGTCGCTTTCGGCACGCTCGAATGGGCGGTCGAGCATCTGGTGCCCGAGGCGTGGCACGAGGGCAGCGCCTTTTTCAGTGCCGGGATCGCGGTCGGGCTGTTCCTGCTGTTCCACCGCATCCGCGATGCGGTCGAGCACGTCATCGAGCGGCTGTTCTTCCGCTCATGGCACCAGAACGAGGCGGCGCTCAAGCGCTTTGTCGCCGCCGCCGCGCATGTCGAGAAGCCCGAGGCGCTGGCGGGGAATTTCAACGCAGAGCTGGCCCGTTTCACCGGCGGCGCTGCGGCGGAGCTCTATCTGCGAACTGGCGAGGGGATTTACGCCAGCACCGCCGGCGCAGCGATCGACCCCGACGATCCTGCCCTCGCCGCCATGCGCGCCGAGCAAGGCGCGGTGGTCCCTGCCGAGGTCCACTCCCCGCTCCCGGCTGCGCTGGCCCTGCCGATGATGCACCAGGCGGCGCTCGCGGGCTTCGTTCTGCTCGGCCCCAAACCCACTGGCGAGGACTACCGCCCCGACGAGGTCGAAATACTCGGCTGGGCGACCCAGCAGGTCGGGCTCGATCTGCAAGCGATCCGGGTCCGGGAACTGGAACTGACCAACATCAAACAGGCGGCGCAAATTCAGTCGCTGACCGGAATCGTCGAAGCAGCGGCTCTGGCCGGAGCAGGCGGGAGAGCGCAATGACGAGGACCACCCAATCCAACCAACTCAACTGGCCGCGCTGGCAGCAGGCGCTGCTGATCGCGGTGCTAGCGCTGATCATTGGCAACAAAATGACGATGCTGGTCGATACCATCGCCCACCGTGCCGGGCTGACTGGGGAGCTCGCCTATTGGGGCGGCACTCTGGTCCCCGATCCCGAGGCCGAAGCGGGGTTTGGCAAAGTGACCTCGGTGGTGCCCGGAAGTCCCTTTGCCAGGGCCGGAGTGCGCGAAGGCGACCTTGTGCGCACCGAGCCCAGCTACGCGCGCTTGCGGCGACATCTCGTCGGAGAGAAGCTCAACTTCACGCTCGACCAGGACGGGGCGAAATCGAACCGCCAGGTTACAGTCGAACCGGTCCCGGATCTCGAATTCGTGCGCGATTACAATTCCCAGCGCTTGCTCCATGCGCTGGCCGTGATGGTTTCGATGCTGATCAGCTGCTTCATCCTGTGGCGCGGCTGGGGAAACAAGGCAGCGATGCTGCTGGGCGCTGCTCTCGCTTCACAGGGCATAGCGGCTTTGGGTTTGCCGCCCTGGGCAAGCACGGCAATGCTGGCGATTCCGATGTGGTCGCTGGCCATGGTCTCGGCGATGCTGGTGTTGTTGCTGATCCCCTTTGCGATGCGACTGTTTGAAGAAAGTGTCGGCCCGCTGCCGCGCTGGCAATGGCACCTGGCAAGGGCATTTCTCGTGCTGGCCTTACTTGCTTACGCATTTGCTACTTCGGACATGATCGCGCTGACCCGCCATCTTGCCGTGGTCGGCGGCGCAAACAATCTGGTTGTCCTTGGGCAGATCAGCTATCTGGCCAGCATCGCCTACCTGATTGCCGGATGGCGCTGGAGCGCGGCGGCGACGCGCAACCGCTTCGCGCTTATTGTCTTTGCCCTGACGGCCTACTGGCTTGCCTCGCTGGTGGCGGTGTGGGGTCTGGTTCGAACGGGCACCTTCTTCTCCTACACGGAGTCCAGTTGGCTGATCTATTTCAGCACCCTGATGCAGGGAGTGATCGCCCCCGGCCTGCTCGCCTATGC
>JANOAD010000097.1:0-8705 GCA_031410955.1 Novosphingobium sp.
AATGCTACGTAAGCTAGCAATAATATAACTCGCAGGATTGGCGGCGCAGGCCGCAAGGAGCGCACGATACCTATGGCCTCTTCCACTGCCCGCAGCGGCGCTCGTTCGAACCTCCCCCAAGCGCTGGCCCAGCAGCTCAAGGCGGGATTGCTTCCCGGCGATGCGCCGTTCAGCAACAGCGGGCTGGAAAGCGCGGCGCAATTCGTCGCTGCAGCCGCGGCCGAACGCAGCGCCGGCGAAGCGACGATCACGATCGAGACGGTTTCGGGCAGCGCCAGCGAGCGGTTCATGCGGATCGCGGTGATCAACGACGACATGCCGTTCCTGGTCGATTCGATCGCCACCACGATCTTCGCCGAGGGGCTCGAAATCGACCGGCTGGTCCACCCGGTGGTCGCGGTGCGGCGCGATGCCAAGGGCAAGCTCGTCGATCTCGGCGACGCAGCCGATGCACCGCGCGAATCGATGATCTACCTCGAAACCGGACGCGCAGACGCCAAGGCGCGCCGCGCGCTGGAGAGCGCGCTGCGTTCGACCCTGGGCGATGTCCGGGTCGCTGTCGCCGACTGGCCCAAGATGCAGGCGCGCATGGCCGAGGACGCCGGTGGTCTGGCCGATGGCGCCAATGGAGACGAGGAGGGCGCGGAACTGCTGCGCTGGTTCAAGGACGGTGCGCTGACCCAGCTGGGCCATGCGGTCCACCACCGCGACGGGACTCAAATCGGCGCGCTCGGTGTGTGCCGCCGCAGCGCCAAGGTCTTGCTCGGTCCGGTCTCGTGGGACCGCGCCTTTGCTTGGTTCGACAGCAAGAAGAAGGGCCAGCGGCTGCCGCTGGTGGTCAAGTCGAACCGGATCAGCCAGGTTCACCGTCGCACCCCGCTCGACCTGTTCATCGTGCCGGTGATCGAACAGGGCAAGATCACCGCGCTCTCCGCGCACATGGGCCTGTGGACCAGCGCGGCGCTGCTCGCCCCGCCGACCAAGGTCCCGCAGATGCGCGCGCAGCTGGGCAAGCTGATGATGAAGCTCGGCTTCGCGCCGCAGGGCCATGCCGGCAAGGCACTGGTCCATGCACTGACCGAACTGCCGCACGACATCCTGATCGGCTTCTCCGACGCCGAGATCGAGAAGGTCGCGACCGCCGCGATGAGCCTGATCGACCGGCCGCGGCCCAAGCTGGCGCTGGTCCCCTCATCGCTGATGCGCCACCTGCATGCCTTCGTCTGGCTGCCGCGCGATGTGATGTCGACCGGGACGCGGCTGCAGATCGAGAAGCTGCTGGTCGATGCGGCGCAGTCTCCGGTACTCGACTGGAGCCTTGAGGTTGAAGGCAACCTGGCGTTGCTGCGCTTTGTGCTCGACCTGCCTGAAGTGGCCAAGCTGCCCGACGAGGCGGCACTCGATGCGCGGATCCAGGGCATGCTGCGCGGCTGGAACGACGCGGTCGAGGATGAAATCGTCGCGCGCGAACAGGAAGACGCCGGCCGCGCCGCCGCGATTGCCGCGCGCCATGCCGAGGCTTTCCCGCTCGCTTACCGTTCGCTCTACGGCCCGGCCGAAGCCGCGATCGACATTTCGCGCCTGCGCCGTCTCTCGCCTGCCGGGAACGATCGCGATGCGCGGCTGCACCGTCTGCCTGGCGACGAGCCGGGCACGCTGCGCCTGAAGTTATACCAACGCCATGGCTCACTCGCGCTGTCCGATGTGGTTCCGGCGCTCGAGAACTTCGGCTTCCGGGTGATCGAAGACCAGCCGACCGCGCTTGACGAAGGGCGGCTCGGCACGATCCACGATTTCACCCTGGCACTGCCGATGGGGCTTGACCCCGCTACGCTGATGGCGCGCAGCGAGGTGATCGAGGCGGCGCTGGCCGCAGTGCTCAACGGCGCGGCCGAGGACGATCCGTTCAACCGGCTGATCGCCGGGGTTTCACTGTCGGCGCGCGAAGCAAACTGGCTGCGCGCGTGGTACCGCTACCTGCGTCAGGCCGGGGTCAATTACGGCATCGCCACCGCAGTCGACGCGCTGCAGAACGCGCCCGCGGTGACCAAGGGCCTCATCCACCTGTTCCGCATCAGCCACGATCCGGCGCATCACGGCGACCGCACCAAGAGCGAAGCCGTGGCCCAGGCCGAGATCCGCGCCGGGCTGGCCGAGGTCAAGGCGATCAACGACGACCGGCTGCTGCGGCTCTACCGCTCGCTGGTCGAGGCGATGCTGCGGACCAACGCCTTTGCTCCCGCAGGCGAAGAGGCGCTCGCCTTCAAGCTCGATTCGGCGCTGGTCCCGGGGTTGCCGAGGCCGCTGCCGTGGCGCGAGATCTTCGTCTATTCGCGCCGGGTCGAGGGCATTCACTTGCGCGCCGGACCGGTGGCGCGCGGCGGGCTGCGCTGGTCCGACCGGCGCGACGACTTCCGCACCGAAGTGCTCGGGCTGATGAAGGCGCAGCGGGTCAAGAACGCGGTGATCGTGCCGACCGGCGCCAAGGGCGGGTTCTATCCCAAGCAGCTGCCCGTCATCGCCGCGGACCGTCCAGAGAGCAGAGATGCCTGGCTCACCGAGGGCAAGGAAAGCTACAAGCTGTTCATCCGCACCTTGCTGTCGATCACCGACAACATCATCAGCGGCAAGGTCGTCCACCCCAAGAGCGTCGTGATCCGCGACGGACAGGACCCCTATTTCGTGGTCGCCGCCGACAAGGGTACCGCGACCTTCTCCGACACCGCCAATGCCTTGGCCGACGAGCGCGACTTCTGGCTCGACGATGCCTTCGCCAGCGGCGGCTCGAAGGGCTATGATCACAAGGCGATGGGGATCACCGCCAAGGGCGCGTGGCTTTCGGTCCAACGCCACTTCCTCGAGATGGGTCTGGACGTGCAGAAGGACCCGGTCCGCGTGGTCGGCTGCGGCGATATGTCGGGCGACGTGTTCGGCAACGGCATGCTGCTGTCGCAGTCGCTCAAGCTGGTCGCCGCGTTTGATCATCGCCACATCTTCCTCGACCCCGATCCCGATGCGGCCAAGAGCTGGAAGGAGCGCGCGCGGATGTTCGCGTTGCCGCGTTCGAGCTGGGACGATTACGACAAGAAGCTGATCAGCAAGGGCGGCGGGGTTTTCGCGCGCAGCCTCAAGGACATTCCGCTGTCGAAGGAAGTGCGCGCGATGCTCGGCATCGAGGCAGCGAGCATCGATCCCGACGGGCTGATTACCGCGATCCTCAAGGCCGAGGCGGACCTCCTGTGGTTCGGCGGGATTGGCACCTACGTCAAAGCCTCAAGCGAGAACAACGTCGAGGTCGGCGACCCGGCCAACGACGCGCTGCGGATCGATGGCGCCGATTTGCGGGTGAAGGTGGTCGGCGAAGGCGCGAACCTTGGCACCACTCAGGCCGGCCGGATCGAATTCGCGCTACACGGCAATGGTGGTCTGGGCGGCAGGATCAACACCGACTTCATCGACAATTCGGCCGGGGTCGATTGCTCGGACAACGAGGTCAACATCAAGATCGCACTCGCCGGAGCCAAGCGCGCCGGGCGGCTGACCGAACCGGCGCGGGTCAAGCTGCTCGTCAAGATGACCGACGAAGTCGCCGCACTGGTGCTCGAGGACAACCGGCTCCAGGCGCTCGGCCTGTCGATCGCGCAAGCTGGCGGGGCCAAGGCCGTCCCGGCACAGCTCCACCTGATCGAACGGCTCGAAGCGCTCGGCCAGCTTGACCGCAAGACCGAGGGCCTGGCCGATGCCGATACGCTGCTGCGCCGCGCTGCGGACGGCCACGGGCTGACCCGGCCCGAGCTGGCGGTGCTACTCTCGTGCGCCAAGCTCGCCATGCAGGAAGCGCTCGAAGCCTCGGCTCTGCCCGACGACCCCGGCCTGGCGAGCGATCTCCTTGCCGCCTTCCCGGGGCCGATGCGCGGCAAGTTCGAAGCCGACATCCGTGCCCACCGCCTGCGCCGCGAGATCATCGCGACCAAGCTGACCAACCGGATGATCAACCGCCTCGGCGTGATCCATCCCTATGAACTCGCCGAAGAGGAAGGCGCCACGCTGGCGCAGGTTGCCGCAGCCTTTGTCGCGGCCGAACGGCTGCTCAAGATGGGCCCGCTGTGGCAGGCCATCGAGACCGGCGCGATGAGCGAGGAGGCGCGGATCGTGCTGTTCGACTGCGCGGCAGCCGCCATGTCCGATCACATCGCTGATATCCTGCGCGTCGGCGGCGGCACGCTGGTGCCCTCGAAGCTGGTCGCCGACCTAGCGCCCGGGGTGAAGGAGCTGTCGCGCGACACCGGCAGTCTTTTGGCCGGCGAAGGACGCTCGGCCTCGGCGGCGATGGTTCACCGGCTGAGCGCCGCGGGCGCACCGGCTCAACTGGCCGCTGCGGTGGCCAAGCTGTTCGACATGGACGGCGCGATCGGCCTTGCCAGTCTGGCGCGCGAGCAGAAGCTTGCCGCGCGGGCGCTGACCTCGGCTTTCAGCGACCTTGGCGCGCGGCTCGGGCTTGACTGGGCGCAGCAGACCGCCGCGCGGATGAGCCCGTCCGACCCGTGGGAGCGCCTGCTGATCAACGGCCTCGCCCGCGATTTCCAGCAGATGCGGCTCGACTTCCTGCGCCGCCGTGGCGGCAAGCAGGCGGCAGCGGCGGTGGATAGCTGGGCCGAAACTCAGGCCCCGGCGATCGCACAATTCCGCACCGTGATCGCCCGCGCACAAGGCGCGATGCCGGTTGCGCCGGCAATGCTTGCGCAGATCGCCAGCCAGGCGCGGAATTTGCTGGGGCGTTAGGGCTTTCACTTCCCCCTTGACGGGGGAAGGATACGAAGACTTGCGAGCTTGCTCGTTAGTCGCCGTTGGATGGGGGTGATCAGGCCGCATGGGCTGTGCCCTGAGGAGAACCCACCCCCTCCCAGCCTGCGCTAGTCAGCAAGCTGCCAAGCTTCGGCATCCCTCCCCCGTCAAGGGGGAGGTGAAACAGGCGACAATCCCTCCCTCGCCCAGCGCGCCGCATCAGCGACGACTGGATCAGGATCGGCCAGCAGCCTTTCGACTTGCGCCAGCAGACCCGCGTCCCCGCTGTTGCCCGCCGCATAAAGGCAATTGCGCACGAACCGGCCCCGCCCGATCCGCTTGATCGGCGACCCGGAAAAAAGCGCACGAAAACCGGCATCGTCCAGCGCGAGCAGTTCTGCGAGGTGCGGGGCGACCAGTTCGGCGCGGGGCACGAAGGCGCGCATCGCCGCGGCTTCATCGGCGAACTTGTTCCACGGGCAGACCGCAAGGCAATCGTCGCAGCCGTAAATCCGGTTGCCCAGCGCCGCGCGGAGCTCGAGCGGTATCGGCCCCTTGTGCTCAATCGTCAGGTAGGAAATGCAGCGCCGCGCATCGAGCCGGTAAGGCGCGGGGAAGGCATCGGTCGGACAGGCCACCTGGCAGGCGTTGCACGAGCCGCAGTGATCCGCTTCCGCTGCATCGGAAGCGAACTCTATCGTGGTAAAGATCGCACCGAGGAACAGCCACGAGCCGTGCGTCCGGCTGACCAGGTTGGTGTGCTTGCCCTGCCAGCCGAGCCCCGCCGCCTGGCCCAGCGGCTTTTCCATCACCGGCGCGGTATCAACGAAGACCTTGACCCCTGCTTCGCCAAGGTCGCGCCGTGCGCTTTCGGCGACCAGCCACCGGGCCAGCGCCTTCAAGGCCTTCTTGACGACGTCATGATAGTCCTTGCCTTGGGCATAGACCGAGATCCGCGCGCGATCTGTCTCACCGGCGAGCGCCAGCGGATCCTGCGCCGGGGCATAGCTCATGCCGAGCGCGATCACGCTTTGCGCCTCCGGCCACAGGCCTTGCGGGCTGCGCCGGTGCGCGGCGCGCATCTCCATCCAGTCCATCGTGCCATGGCTGCCGTCGCCGATCCACTGTTCGAGCCGGGTGGCGGTAAGAGGGTTCTCGGCGGCGGGCGCAACCCCGCAGGCGGCGAAGCCCAGCCGTGCTGCCTCTGCGCGCAAATCTTGCTTTAAGGCTTCGATTTCTGCGGCGTTAACCAAACTTCCTGTTGCTCCTGTTCATGGCCGCGCCATAACGCCCCAGACATGAAGCTAGGGGAATGGCAGATGCCGAGCAACGCGCCAACAGCGGCAGACCGGCCGCTGGCGATTGAGGCGCGCGGCCTGGTCAAGCGCTTCGACGGCTTCACCGCGGTCGACGGCGTCGACCTGACGGTTCCCCAAGGCGCGATCTACGGCATCCTTGGCCCCAATGGCGCGGGCAAGACCACGACGCTGCGCATGCTGCTGGGCATCATCGATCCCGACAGCGGGGTGCGCCGCATCATGGGGCATGACCGCCCGCACGAAGTGGCGCACGCAATCGGATATCTCCCCGAAGAGCGCGGGCTCTACCCCTCGATGAAGACTTACGAGGCGATCGCCTTTCTCGGCGCGCTGCGCGGTCTGCCGCTCAAAGAAGGACGCGCGCGGGGCAAGGCGCTGCTCGAGGAGCATGGCCTGGGCTATGCGATCGACCGGACCATCCGCCAGCTTTCGAAGGGGATGGCGCAGCAGGTTCAGTTGCTCGGCACCTTGGTCCACGAACCGCGGCTGGTGGTGTTCGACGAGCCGTTCTCGGGGCTCGACGCGCTCAACCAGGGCAAGCTGGAAAAAATGATCCGCGCGCTGGCGGCCAAGGGCACGACGGTGATCTTCTCGACCCACGTGATCGCCCACGCCGAACGGCTGTGCGACGAGGTCGCGATTATCGCCGGGGGTAAGGTGCCGTTCGCCGGGCCAGTCGACCTGGCGCGTGACCGGATCCGTCCGCAGGTCCGGCTCGAAACCCGCCTGGCGGACGGATTGTGGCGCAAGGCGCTGCCCGCCGATGCCCGTCACGAAGGCAGCTTCTGGCATTTCTCGCTGCCCGAAAGCGGGATTGAACCCTTGCTGCGCGCGCTGATCGAAGGTGAGGCGGGGATCCTCTCGCTGTCGATCGAACGCGCCGGGCTGCACGATGCCTTTGTCGCGATTGCCGGTGAGGCGGCGGCCAAGGCGCTCGAAGCCGACCCCGAGGAGCTGCGCTGATGGACAGTCCCAACCGCCCGACCGGACGCCTCTCGACCATCGCCGCCGCCTATGTGGTGGCGCGGCGCGATTTCGTCGCGATCCTGTTCTCGCGCAGTTTCTTCTTCTTCCTGCTCGGTCCGCTGTTCCCGCTGCTGGTCGGCGGGCTGGCCGGAGGGATCGGCCAGCGCGTACAGGAAAGCGCGGATCGCCCGGTGCTGGGCGTCGCGATGAGCGCTCCCGACACCGCGCGCATGCTGAAGGCGGAGGAGGCGCTGAGCAACCAGCTGGGACCGAACATGCCCGAACTGGTGGTGGTGCGCGAACTGCAGCCGGGCGAAACGTTCGATCCGGCAGCAGCGATCAAGGACAACAAGGCCAATCTCGCCGCGATCGTGACCGGAACCCCGCAACATCCTGTGCTCACAGGTTCCACCGATCGCATCGCGAGCTGGCAGGGCAGGGTTGGCCTGCTCGCCGCACAGGCGCTCGAACAGACGCCGAGCGCGTTCCCAAAGGTAGCCTTGTCGGGCATCGGCAGCACCCGCGCCGATCAGACGCACAGTCGCCTGGTCACCGCGCAGCTCGGCCAGACGGTACTGTTCCTCTTGACCATGCTGCTCGCCGGGATGGTGCTGTCCAACCTGGTCGAGGAGAAGAGCAACAAGATCATCGAGGTCCTCGCCGCGGCGATCCCGATGGATGCGGTGTTCCTGGGCAAGCTGTTCGCGATGCTGGCGGTGTCGATGGTCGGCATCACGGTCTGGGCGATGGCCGGGTCGGCGGTGTGGCTGTTCGCCGGACACAGCCTGGCCGAATACCCCTCGCCCGCGGTCGGCTGGCCGATGTTCTTCGCCCTTGGCGTGGTCTATTTCTCGATGGGCTACCTGCTGCTCGGTTCGATCTTCCTCGCGATCGGTTCGATGGCGAGCACGGTGCGCGAGGTGCAGACGCTGTCGATGCCGGTGACCATGCTCCAACTGCTCAACTTCTTCTTCGCCAGCTTTGCCATGGCCCAGCCAGGCACCTGGATCGAAAAGGCGGCGATGGTGGTGCCGTTCTCCTCACCCTTCACGATGCTCGCCCATGCCGCGCAGGACGGCGCGCTGTGGCCGCATGCGCTGGCGATCGCCTGGCAGCTGGTCTGCGTCTCGGTGCTGGTCAAGCTCGGCGCCAGACTGTTCCGCAAGCGGGTAATGCAAAGCGGCCCGCAACGCGCCAAGCGCAGTTGGTGGCGCCGCAAGGTTCCAGCCAACGCCTGACCCGTCCGCCCTGCAGTTCGCCGAGCCGCTATTGACATTTGCGTAAGCTAAGCGGGATAAGTCCCTTGTCGAAACGCATCTCGAAATGCGTACGGCAGGAGAGACACGAGACCATGGCCAGCCAGGCAAGCGCACCCGAACAGTTCAAGTATCGCACCTCGCCCAGCGCGACCGAGGCGTTCGAGGGCTGGCTCAAGGATCATGGCCAGGAACTGCCGGTCCACACCCACCCGTGGGACGTGTCGCGTTCGGACATCTATGTCGAGGACCGCTGGCAACCGATCTTTGCCGAGATGCGCGCCAAGGCCCCGGTCAACAAGGTTACCGGCACACCCTATGGCGATTTCTGGAACGTCACCACGGTCAAGGCGATCCAGCACGTCGAGGCGCTGCCCGA
>JANOAD010000098.1:0-9495 GCA_031410955.1 Novosphingobium sp.
GGATCGTTCACGACGCTCCACATCCCCTCCAATTCCTTCGCCCCCAGCGTCGGATCGCCCGACCACGCCGGCGCCGCGCCGCGCCCGCTAACGACCAGCAAAGCCAGCACCAAACCCAACCGCCACGGGGTAATCTTCATCGCCGCCCAACTAAGCCGGCGCCCTCCGCCGATACAAGGCCCCGCCTAAACCGCGCGCCGAAAAAACATCACCGTCGGCTGACCCTTGCCCTTGCCCAGTCGTTTCCGCAGTTCCCAGCCCGGCGGCGCGAACGTCCCCGGCTCAAATCTCCGGATGCGATCATTCTCGCAACCGCGCAGCTTCGCAGCCGTGTTCTGGTCACTCGCAACACCAAGGATTTCCCGGCCCAGTTGCCCGGTATCCGCGTTCCCTACACTCTTTAACGAAAGCACCCCAAGCATGTGCGGAATTATCGGCATCGTCGGCAAGGAACAGGTCGCAGACCGGCTGGTATGGCCTCAGGCGGATGGAGTACCGCGGTTATGACAGCGCCGGGGTCTGCACCGTTCACAATGGCGAACTGATCCGTCGCCGCGCGCCGGGCAAGCTTATCAACCTGGTTCGCGAGCTCGCTGCGCACCCCGCACCCGGTACCACCGGCATTGCCCACACCCGTTGGGCGACGCACGGCGCGCCGACTGCGGCCAATGCCCACCCGCATGCCACCGAGCAACTTGCACTGGTCCACAACGGCATCATCGAGAACTTCCGCCAGCTGCGCGACCTGTTGAGCGCGCGGGGGCGCGAGTTCGAGAGCGAGACCGATACCGAAGTGGTCGCGCACCTCGTCTCCGAGCTGGTCGAACAGGGCGCGAGCCCGGAAGACGCAGTCAAGGCTGCTTTGCCGCAGCTGCGCGGGGCCTTCGCGCTGGCGATTGCCTTCCGCACCCATCCCGACATGCTGATCGGCGCGCGGCTCGGCTCGCCGCTGGTGGTGGGCTATGGGGAAGGGGAAACCTACCTCGGCTCGGACGCGCTGGCTTTGGCCCCGCTCACGCAAAGAATCGCCTACCTCGACGAGGGCGATTGGGTGGTGATCACCCGCGAAGGTGCGCAGATCTATGACAAGGACAACCACCCGGTCACCCGCGAGATCACCACCTCGGGTGCCTCCGCCGCAGAGATCGAGAAGGGTAATTACCGCCACTTCATGCAGAAGGAGATCTTCGAGCAGCCGACCGTGGTGGCGCAGACCCTGCGCAGCTACATCCGCCAGGTTGACCAGACCGTCGCGCTGCCGCAGTTCGATTTCGACTTGTCGAGCATCAACCGCGTCACCATCGTTGCCTGCGGCACCAGCTATTACGCCGGGATGGTCG
Source organism: Novosphingobium sp. (assembly GCA_031410955.1). Classification (GTDB taxonomy): domain Bacteria; phylum Pseudomonadota; class Alphaproteobacteria; order Sphingomonadales; family Sphingomonadaceae; genus Novosphingobium. The sequence goes on from JANOAD010000098.1 coordinate 1,341, forward strand.
CCAAGTACTGGTTCGAGCAGTTCGCGCGGCTCCCCGCCGATATCGATTTCGCATCCGAGTTCCGTTACCGCGAACCGGTGATGGAGCCGGGCGGGCTCGCCCTGTTCATCTCGCAGAGCGGGGAGACCGCCGATACGCTGGCCGCGCTGCGCCATTGCAAGGCGCAAGGGCAGACCATCGCGGTGGTGGTCAACGTGCCGACCAGTTCGATGGCGCGCGAGGCGGATCTGCTGCTGCCAACGCACGCCGGTCCGGAAATCGGCGTCGCTTCGACCAAGGCGTTTACCTGCCAGCTGGCGGTGCTCGCTGCGCTCGCCGCGCACATGGCGGTCAAGCGCGGGCGGATGGACCGCGCCGAGGAAGCGACGGTGGTCAAGCACCTGCTCGAAGCCCCGGCCAGTCTCAACGCCGCGCTGGCCCATGACGACGAAATCGCGGCGATGGCCCACCTGATCGCGCCAGCGCGTGACGTGCTCTACCTGGGGCGCGGACAGGACTATCCGCTGGCGCTCGAAGGCGCGTTGAAACTGAAGGAAATCAGTTACATTCACGCCGAAGGTTATGCATCGGGTGAAATGAAGCACGGGCCGATCGCGCTGATCGACGAAGCCGTGCCGGTGATCGTCCTCGCCCCGTCAGGACCGCTGTTCGAAAAGACTGTATCGAACATGCAGGAAGTCCGCGCCCGCGGTGGCAAGGTCGTGCTGATCTCGGACCGTGAGGGTCTCGACGAGGCTGGCGAGGGCTGCCTTGCGACGATCGAAATGCCCAAGGTCCATGCCCTGATCGCGCCGCTGGTCTATGCCATCCCGGTGCAGCTGCTGGCCTATCACGTCGCCTGCGTGAAAGGCACCGATGTCGACCAGCCGAGGAACCTCGCGAAGTCGGTGACTGTCGAGTAATTCCAGGAAATGATATAGCCGACATTTGACGTCGCTAGTTGTGGAGGCGATTGCGGCCATGAATGCCAGTAATAGGATATCTTCGCTTCGACAATTAATTGCGACGCTGTTCCTTTTTGCGTTGGTGTTTGGTCAGAGCGCGGGGCTGGCACAACGCGCAAGACCAATGCCGCATCCCGAACGCCCAGCATGGGAAAGGTCAAAGGACAGTTCTGGAAAGGATCGCGGCCGCGCGGACTCATCGACCGTAACTTTGCCACCACCGGCATCGGAACGCGATATTTCGGTCGGCCCTTTGCCCGACGCGATCCACCCCCTGCTACGCGAGGTTGCGACGGCGGTGCGCGACAAGCGCGAAATCAAGGATCAATACGGGGGTCGTTATAGAGATATCGGAGACCCAGCGCATCCTGTCGTCTATCGTCTCGACACCGATCCCCAACAGGCGATGTTGGTCAACCGCTACCTTTCGGCGCCGATTTCCCCGACGATGGCCTTGTTGCCACTGTTCGACCCGCAGGCAGGCTTCGGCGTGCTCAGAAAATTCGGAGAAGTGTGGCAGCGCGACATGTTCCGTGGGGCGCTCCAGTCCGGAAGGATCGACAGCTTCTTCGCCGCGCACCAGGGGGGCACAGTCATCCTCGTTTCGCACATCAACGCAACAACGCGCAGTTTTGACGTGCTGGGACAGCATAACGAGGTCATCGCGTCATTCCCATTGAAAGATGTCCGGCGCGCGGCAGCCCTCAACGATGTTACGTTGATGATTGTTGGATGTAGCAGTTTTGCCTTGGGACAGGGAACCGGTGTCCGGCATCCCATCGGTACGGCAGAAGTTGCCGCGCTGCTGCCTGCGCTTGCCGGTGCGAAAACACGGTTCGATTTGCACCGATTGCTATCGACTCCACAGAATCCTGTCTTGATCGATCCCGAATCCCTTTATTCGTCGCTTAGGGATATCAAGACGGAACTGGTCGAGCGGCGTGGTTCGGATGGGGTTTATCACGCGAGCATCGTCATCGTACCTCCGCCGAGCGCCGTTGGCGGTTTGTGGCTCGACCCTTGCGACACCAGCACGGCAGACTGCGGACGCGCACTGCTATCGGTACTCGACGACACCTTGCCGAAAATTGCTTATTTGCCGGTTGATCCTGATGCCCGGGAAAATGCCGACACCACAGCAGCCATCGACGGCACAGCGCAAGACGCCCTGGACATGGCCCGGTCAGATGGGCGGGTCGCTCCGCCAGCGGATACTGGGCCGGGATTCTTCAATATTCTCGGATCGATTTTCCAGGGCCTGATTGGTATTGCCCTGGCCGCTGTGCTGGCATTCGGGCTATTGAGGCTGGCTATGCCAATTCCGGCATACGACAGGAAGGATGACGGATGACGACCCGTAATCTCAACGACCTGCTTGAGTCCCGCGCACCTGCCGTGATCGCATCGCTGCGGGAACAGTTTCCGGGCGACGACGATTTCTTTCGCGCCGATATGACACTGGGCGACGCCAGAGCCATTGTTGCGCCGGCGGTCTATGCGGTTGCTGCACGTCAGGCCCATATCGATGCGAGCGTCCCTGTGCTGCGTGCCGAACTCGACAAGATCATCGACCTGCTGGGGGCTGGCCTGCGCCGGGCCCGCCGTATTCAGTTTGCGGCATCGGCCATCGCGACCGCATCAAGCGGGGGACTGGTTACGGCAGCGTTAAAGGTCGGTCCCCTCGCTGGGGACACTCAGGCGCTTTCACTGTCAGCGGTATCGTTCGTTTCGTCGCTACTGGCCCTGGGGTCCGACCTGATCTCCGGCGGCAAAGATTTTAATGCGCGGGCACTGTTTGATCAATGCGCGGCGATGAGTAAGGAACTGCTTGATATCGAACTCAAGTCCAAGCGAATTTCATCCGATTCAGCATCGTTGCCGCTGCTCGAGACACTGCTGGATCGGCTGGATGCCGTCGCCGTTGCCGTGCAGGAAGTAGGAGTCACGCTCAAGCTGCGCTGAAGGGCATCGATGCCAATCTTCCGCGCAATCTGGCGAAATCGGTAACGGTGGAATAACTCTGTATTTCTGCACGCTTACGCAAAAATACGACTGGAGCGCCGTTAGGCTTTACGCGCCGCTAACGTTTGCCCGGTAAATGCCTGTGCGTGACCAGGAAGAAGATGCCCAGTTCGACGGCGCTGCCCAAGTCGCTGCCTGTGATGGCGGTGCTGGGGCTGGCCGATCCTGCCGACGGCGACTGGGGCCGGCTGCGCGGACTGCAGTATTCGAGCCTCGCACGAGCTTCGCAGCTACGCATCCTTTCGCACCTGCTTGCGGCTTTCGCGGTCGGCATGGTCTACTACAACACGGTGCACCCCGCAGCGCTGGTCGCCTGGATGGTCGCGCTGGGCGTCAGCCTGTTCTACGGCGCGAACATCGACCGCGGCCTGGCCGACGTCGACCAGCGCCGGATCGGCCGTGACGAGGTCAACAAGCAGACGATCGGCGCGGTCGGCAATGCGCTCGTCTGGGTGGCGCCGATGGCAGCCTTCGCGCCGTTCGGCGATCCCCTGCAGCGGCTGGAGCTGTGGGCGATCACAGCGATGCTGATGACCTTTGCGGCCGTGCTGCTCCCGGCGGTGCCGCTGGCCAACGTTGTCTTCACCGGCATTGTCGCACTCTCGGCAATCGCCAGTTTCGCTTTTGACCACAATTACGGGATGGCGGTGCTGGCGCTGTTCTTCGGGGTGATGATCACCCTCGGCGCGATTGAGAATGCACGCTCGTTTCTGACCGCGCGGATCGCCGAAAGCGCTATGGCCGAAAAGAGCGAAGTCGTCTCGATGCTGCTGCGCGAATTCGAAGAAGGCGAGGCCGACTGGTTGTGGCAAGTCGATACCTCGCGCCGGGTCCGCTCGGTCAGCCCGCGCTTTGCCTTTGCGCTGGGCCTGCCAACCGAAGATATCGACGGCAAACCCTTCATCCAGCTGATCGCCGGTCCGGCCTGGGACACCGGTCAATTCCCCTCGAGCCTGCATGATCTGGCTGAGCGTCTGAAGCGGCGCGAAAGCTTTTCGAATCTGCTGGTGCGTGTCACCATCGGCGGTCAGCAACGCTGGTGGGAGCTTTCCGGTACCCCCAAGTTTAACGATAGCGGCAGTTTCGACGGCTTCCGCGGGGTCGGCTCGGACGTTACCGAGCAGCGCGAAAGCTCGGAAAAGATCGCCCACATGGCGCGGTTCGATACGCTCACCGGACTGCCCAACCGCATGATGGTGACCGAGGCGCTGGGCGAAGCGATGCGCTATGCCGACCAGTGGCGAACCAAATGCGCCTTCCTGATGATCGACCTCGACCGGTTCAAAGCGATCAACGATACGCTCGGCCACTTGGTTGGCGACCAGTTGCTGGCGCGGGTTTCGGAGCGGCTCAAGTCGCTGGTCACCGAGAACGAGCTGTGTGGGCGTCTCGGCGGCGACGAGTTCGCGGTTGTGATCCGCGATGCCTCGGATCACAACCGGGTTGAGCGAGTCGCTTTGGCAGTGATCGAGATGCTCTCGCGCCCTTACGAGGTCGACCATCACACGCTCTACATCGGGGCCAGCGTTGGTTCCGCGATCGGCCCGCGCGACGGGACTACGGTCGAAACGCTGATGCGCAACGCCGACCTTGCGCTCTACCGTTCGAAGGAAGAAGGCGGCGGCCAGCACTTCGGTTACGAACCGGCGCTGCATGCTCATGCCGAGGAGCGCCGCAAGCTCGAATTTTCGCTGCGCCGGGCGCTCGAGCTCAACGAATTCACGGTCAACTACCAGCCGGTGGTCGATGCCGTGGACGAAACTATCGTCAGCTTCGAAGCGCTGATCCGCTGGCACAGCGAAGATCACGGCATGGTCAGCCCGGCCAAGTTCATTCCGCTCGCCGAGGATACCCGCCTGATCGTGCCGATCGGCGAATGGGTGCTACGCGAAGCCTGCATGGAAGCGATGCGTTGGCCCAATCGCGTAAAGGTCGCGGTCAATGTCTCGGGCGAGCAGCTGCTCGATCCTGGCTTCATTTCGAGCGTTGTCCAGGCGCTCAGCGCCAGCGGGCTGCCCGCGCAGCGGCTGGAGATCGAGGTCACCGAATCGATCTTCGTGCGCGACGCGACGACCGCCCGGGCTGCGCTCGAACAGATCATGTCGCTGGGTTGCGGCGTGGCGCTCGACGACTTCGGCACCGGCTATTCCTCGCTCGCGTACATTCGCGACCTGCGCTTCTCGACGATCAAGGTCGACCGCACCTTCGTCCAAGGCGCCTCGAAGGGCAGCCCGGAAAGCCTCGCGATCATCCGCGCCGTGGTGGCGATGGCAGAAAGCCTGGAGATGTCGACCACCGCCGAAGGGGTGGAGACCGAGCGCGAGCTCGAAATCATCCGCAGCCTCGGCTGTCGCAAGATCCAGGGTTATTACTTCGGCCGGCCGATGCCCGCCATCGAAGCCCGCGCGCTGTTCAAGGATATGCACCTGCAGCACGCGAGCGCGTAAACTCCCGGCTGCGTCTTACGCGGCGACCAAACCCTTCACCACGCTGTCGAACAGCGCGCGGCCATCGCAGCCACCTTGCGCCGGTTCGATCATCCGTTCCGGGTGCGGCATCATGCCCAGCACGTTGCCGGCCGCGTTCAGCACCCCGGCGATCTGCCGCGCTGAACCGTTGACTTCTTCGGTATAGCGAAAGGCGACGCGGCCTTCGCCTTCGAGCCGATCGAGCGTGGCGGCATCGGCGAAGTAGTTGCCGTCATGGTGCGCCACGGGAATCGTGATCTTCTGTCCCTGGTTGTAGCCGGCGGTGAACAGGCTCTGGCTGTTCTCGACCGTCAGCGCCACTTCGCGGCAAACGAAGTTCATGCCGGCGTTGCGCAGCAGCGCGCCGGGCAGAAGCCCCGCTTCGGTCAGAACCTGGAAGCCGTTGCACACGCCCAGCACGGGTACGCCCCGGTTCGCGGCTGCAACGACTGCCCGCATGATCGGGCTGCGCGCCGCCATCGCGCCGGAACGCAAATAGTCGCCATAGGAAAACCCGCCAGGCAGCGCGATGAAGTCGAGTCGATCGGGCAGCGCGGCATCGCCGTGCCACACCCGGTGAACTTCGCCGCCGCAGACCTGTTCGAGCGCGACCGCCATGTCGCGATCGCAGTTCGAGTCGGGGAAGGTGATGACGGCCGAGCGAAAGGCGCTCATCACACCGCCTCCGCCGAAGCAATCCGTTCGATGCGGTAATTCTCGATCACCGTGTTGGCGAGCAGCTGCTTGCACATTGTTTCAAGGTCTGCGTCGCTCACGCTGTCATCGACGTCGAGTTCGATCACCTTGCCCGCGCGCACGTCCTGCACGCCGGGGATGCCAAGCCCTTCGATGGCATGGTGGATCGCGCGGCCCTGCGGATCGAGCACGCCGTTCTTGAGGCTGACAGTGACGCGGACCTTCATGGCGGCGATCCTTTCGGGCTGGTGAGGATTCGCTCGCGCCTATGCCCGCAGCGACCGCGCGCTTCAAGCGCCCATGCCTTGGCCGAACTCAGCTCTCCACTGAATCCAGCACATAGCCGAGCGAGCGGACCGTTCGCAGCGGATCGGGCACGCCGTGCGCGGTCAGGCTGCGGCGCAGGCGGCCAACCCAGACATCGACGGTGCGTTCGTCGAGCGCCTCTTCGTCCTTGCCCAGCCGGTCGATAAGCGCGGCGCGGCTGAAGACCTGGTCGGGATGCTCCATGAAGTGGACCAGCAAGCGGAATTCGTTGGGGCGCATCGGCACCGGCTTGCCGAAGATGCGGATCTGATGCGCTGCGGGATCGATGGTGACGGCGCCGTGCGTCAACTGGACCCGCGTCGGAGCCTCCTTGTCGCCCAGGCTGGCGATCCGTTCGAGCACGCGACCAGCGTCGAGCGGGCCGACCAGGTAATCGTCTGCGCCGGCCAGAAGCGCACGGCGGCGCGCTTCCTGGCTGGGCTCCTCGAGCACCATGGTGAGATGGGCGTGCCGAGTCGCCTCGGCCTCACGTAGGCGGCGGCACAGCTCGAGCCCGGACATCGTCGGGCAGAGCCAGTCGACAAAGCCCCAGATCTTGCCCTGCGGCACCTGCGGCGGCGGCTGATCGCCTAGCGGCATGACATTCCATTCCGGACGCTGACGGGCAATGTCGGCAACCAGGCCGGGGGGCGGGGAGGTGAAGAGGAGCGTGGTCGAATGGGGCATGGCTGGGCTGGGTTCTTTTGCGTCCCTGCAACCCTGCCCGCAGCAAGTGACAGTTTGATGATGGAACTGTGACAATCGCAATACGGTCGCCCGGGTGACTGCGGCACGTCGCCGCAATGTCAGGCGCGGGGTCCCAGAGTGTCACATCAGTGTCACATAAAAAGTCATGAATCCTGCGGCCTTGCGGGCTATGCTGCAGGCCATGAAAGCGATGATCAGATGGGTGTGCCAGATTGCCCTGTTCCTGGGTCTGGCGTTGGTTGCAACGCCGGCGCTGGCCGACAAGCTCACTTTCGACCACCGCCTAGTGCCAGCGCTCAAAGCAGTGCTGGACAGCGGTGACGGCGCAATGATCGACTACAATGCATCGAACCCGAAAAACGTGGTTGACCTGATCGCTGTGCGCGGCAAGTCGGCCAAAGACTGGACCGAGGCGCTGGTGATCATCGCCCGGACGCCCGCGGGCAAGGTGCTCAGCGCAGCCGACTGGGTGGCCGATCTACAACGTGAGGCCGAGGCCAAATGCTCTAGCACCTTCACCGAAATCGCACGCGACGAACTGTCGGTCACTTTCGAACGCCGCTCGACCGGCTGCCCGAAAGGCTACCCGTCGATTGCACTTTATCGCGCGGTCGGTTCCAAGCGCTCGCTGTTTCTGCTCGCGGTCCTGGTGAAGGACGGCCTCGGCGAAACCGAGCGCGGGCAGTGGCTTGCCCTGATGAGTTCAGCTCACATCGAATAAGCCCCGAACGATTTCGGCTAGCGGCTGACACATTACGGTCATCAACTTGTCGCCGCACCTACGCACAAGCGACACATGGCACCCCTAGTGGCGGCGGTGAGGCCGGCAGGGGGCGATTCGAATTCGCATTCTGACGGCGTCGGACAACACGTCTCAACCGTTCAGGGGAATTCCCAGATGATCCGCCTTTCCACTCGCTCGACCGCATCCCTGCTCGCGCTGGCCACCGTGCTCGGCCACGCCGGAGCAGCCCAGGCAGCGATGACCGTATCCGCCGATGCCGTGACCGT
>JANOAD010000099.1:0-5835 GCA_031410955.1 Novosphingobium sp.
CCCAAGGTTGCGTTCGGCGTGCTGGTCGAGACCGGGCTGATCGCGCCGGGCACTATGATCTCGGACAAGAAACGCCGGATCACCGCGCAAGTCCGCGCCGATGGCTCGCTGGTCGCGGGAGCGGAGACCGGCTCGATCCACGGCCTCGGCGCCAAACTGCAAGGCGCGCCAAGCTGCAATGGGTGGTCGTTCTGGCATATCGAGCACGAGGGCGAGCTGAAGCCGCTCGATGCTCTGCGGCAATTGTACCTGCTGGCGACCGAGGATTGATCGAAACTTCTTCCCCCTCGATGGGGGAAGGATACGAAGCCTTGGCCGCGCAGCGGCCTAGGCGCAGTTGGATGGGGGTGCTCTCGCCGCTGGACGCTGCGTCCCGACGAGGGCACACCCCCACCCAACTTCGACTAGGCAACCCGTTGCCAAGTCTCCGTATCCCTCCCCCATCAAGGGGGAGGCGAATGGAGTTGCAATGACCCAGACTCACTACCTTCGCCCGATTGCCCTGGCTGACAGCCCGCAAAGCGAGGAGGGCGATGCGCTGCGGCTCGCCGGCGGGCTGGTCTACGCCAGCCGGTTTGCCCTGATTACGCGGCATGGCGGGAAGGTCACCGCGCGTGAGCGTTATTCGCTCCCCGAACTGCGCGCTGCCTTGCCCGGCCTTCCCGAAGCGGTGCGCGCGCAATTCGACAATCTCCAGCGCGTCCACGCCCCGCTCCAGCTCGGCACGCGCACAATCCGGCTCGACCAGCCGCAGGTCATGGGCATCCTCAACGTCACGCCCGACAGCTTTTCCGACGGCGGCCAGTTCATGGATGATCCAGAGGTGGCCAATGCCCATGCCTCGGCCATGGTCGAGGGCGGCGCGGCAATCATCGACGTCGGCGGCGAAAGCACCCGTCCCGGCGCGGCAGCGGTGTGGGAAGGGGATGAGCTGAAGCGCGTGATCCCGGCGATCGAGCGGCTCGCTGGCGCCGGTGCCGCGATCAGCGTTGACACGCGTCGCCCGGCGGTGATGGAAGCCGCACTTGGCGCAGGCGCGCATCTGATCAACGATGTCTCGGCACTACGTCACGATCCGCGCAGCCTTGAATTTGCGGCACGTTCAGGCGCTCCGGTGGTGCTGATGCACGCGCCGGGCGAAGGCGAGAACCTCCACGCCGAAGCGAGCTACACCGATGTCGTGCTCGACGTGTTCGACTGGCTCGCTGCGCGGCGCGATGCGGCGCTTGAGGCAGGGATTGCGCGCGAGAAAATCTTGCTCGATCCGGGCCTCGGCTTCGGCAAGTCGGTGGCGGAGAACCTGCTGCTGCTCAACGCACTGCCGCTGTTCCACGCGCTCGGCCAGCCACTGCTCGTCGGTTCAAGCCGCAAGCGCATGATCGGCGCGCTCAGCAATGAAGCCCCCGCGCACCAGCGGCTCGGCGGGAGTCTGGCCTTGGCGGTCAAGGCGATGGATGCCGGGGTGCAATTGCTGCGGGTGCACGATGTGCCCGAAACGGTGCAGGCAGTCCGGGTGTGGCGCGGTATGAAAGACGCGGCACTGACCGATTTTTCGCAAGTTTTAGAACGGTAGGCTGTCGCTCTCGCCCTCATCGATTATTGATTTTAAAATAGAGAGTCCTTCGGTCCTGGAAAACTTTGAATCTTCACTCAGAGAAATACTAAATATATATTTTCCATCGTCATTTAAATCTACAGTGCAAACACCAAAACCATCGAGTGCATCAAGTTTAAGTTCAACTCGTTGAGCTATTTCTGGGGTGAGATCTGCAAGTAGGCGGAATGATCTAGGATTTCTGATTCGCGGGGAGGCCACTCCCATCCGCGATCCTGAAAATTCGTTGCGTTGCCGGATTTCGATACGCCGAACGGTACTCGTCAGGAAAGCGATTTGATCTCGCAAGAAATCTTCAGCCGTGACATTAACTGTGGCAGGTGTCACCGTTTCGAACGTGAATTGTTCTACAAACGATTTGTACGTACCATTCGCTGCGGCAGTGCTAACTGATTTGATTTTTTCCGACAGTGTATCAATGAATTTTTCTATCGCGTTGTATTCCAGATCACGCTGATAGTCAATGTATCCTATATTTGAAATGTCGAATGGTGGTTTAACTTCCTTATCGGTTACAATTATTGTTGGCCGCTTCGTTGAAAGGCGAAGACCTGCTTCGAGCATGACGTTTGGGTTGAGCCCGCTTACATCACAAATAACAACATCATTTTCATAGAGATTCTGCAAAATTGCGGATTGTATTACGTCAATTTCGGGGTTTTCCCAAACGAGCTTGGGTTGCATTCCTGCGCGTTCAACTGCGCGCTGAAGGATTCGCCTGACTCTCCTCCAATGCTCTTCCGAATATGCATCACCCATGGCGGCAATTGGCATAACTATGCCACAGGTTTTGGTCTCAATTTCAGTCCGCTTATCCTGCGCATTCGACATACTTAAAGATCCGATACATAGTGCCGAAGTAATATTAGACGCATTATCGCTGGCTCTGCAAGGCCGCGATATCGGTCACGCGCTCTCGCCAATCCCCAGTTCGCTGAGCTTGCGGTACAGGGTCGAGCGGCCGATCCCGAGCCGCCGGGCGACTTCGGTCATGCGGCCGCGGTAGTGGCCGATGGCGAGGCGGATCACGTCGGCTTCGATATCTTCGAGCGGTCGCAGGTTGCCATCGGGGGCGTAGAGCATCACGCCGACGCCTTCCTGGTGCGCGGCCTGCGGGTTGCCACTGCCATCGCCGAGCATGTCGGACAGCTGCGGAAAATCCTCGGCGGTCAGCGCGTCGCCGTCGCAGAACACCGCGGCGCGGAACAGCACCGCCTGGAGCTGGCGGACATTGCCTGGCCAGTCGTAGGCCGAAAGCAGCGCCAGTGCGGCATCGGTAATGCCGAGCGCGCGCAGCCCGGGTTGCTCGCCGATGCGCGCGAGGAAGTGCCGGGCCAGCGCCGGAATGTCACCCGCTCGCAAGCGCAGCGGCGGCAACTGAACGGTCGTCCCAGCGAGCGCGGTCAGCAGTTCAGGCAGAAAATGCCCACCCGCCACCTGTTCGCGCAGCGGCACGTTGCTCGCCGCGATCAAACGCACGTCGATGCGATAGGAAAACTGCGCGCCGATCGGGCGCACGTCGCCGCGCTTCAGGCTATCGAGCAACCGCTCCTGGACGGGCAGCGGCAGGCGGTCGACCTCGTCGAGCGCCAGCGTACCGCCATCGGCATGCTGGAGCGCCCCGATATGGCGATCGAAGGCACCCGGGAAGGCGCCCTTTTCATGCCCGAACAACGCAGACTCGACCGAATTGGCGGGAATTGCACCGATGTTGAGCAGCCGGAACGGGGCCTTGGCGCGCGGGCTCGCGGCCTGCATCGCGCGCACGACCATTTCCTTGCCGCTGCCGCTTTCGCCCTCGATCAGCACCGGGCCCTGCCCGCGCGCCGCCTTGGCCGCGACTGCCAGCGCTGAGCGGAATGCTGGTGCCGCCCCGATCATCACGTCGAAATCGGGGGTGGAGGGCATCTTTTCGGTCAGCGGCTGCAATTCATTGCGCGGAGCCTCGCGGGTGGTCGCCATGCGCAGCGCCATCATCATCCGGTCGGGCGCGACGGGCTTGACCAGGTAATCGGTCGCCCCGGCGCGCATTGCCTCGACCGCAAGCAGCGGCGAAGCGCTGGTGGTCAGCATCAGGATCGGCACCGCAGGGCGGCGCGCGCGCAATTCGGCGATCAACTGGCAGGCTTCGTCGCCCGGAACCCACTGATCGAGAATGATCGCGCTGAGCTGCATGCCCTGCCGGGTGCCGAGCGTGGCAATCGCGGTTTCGCTGTCGCGAACCACCAGCGTGCGCCAGCCTTCGCGCGCAGCCAGCGCCGTGATCAGCCGGCTCTGGGCCGGCTCATCGTCGATCAGCATCAGGGTGCGCTGTTCGATTTCGGCCATTGGTCTCGTGTCTACCCCGTTGGGGGCGAGCTCTGCCCCATAGACCGGCAATAGCCACTTTGGGTAAAGACCCCATTAAGGCTGCTAAACCCCTTGAGCGCGCTGGCACGGGGCGATAGGGATGCGGCGAAACAGGCTCACCATTCACCAAGGACTCTTACCTATGGCCAGCGGCAACGACACGAAAGCGCACGAATCCACTTACACCGGCTTTATCGGGCTGGTGAAGTTCTCGGTCATCGCGGTGGGGCTGATCGCGGCCTTCGTCATCTTCATGATCACCAAGTAAGCGCGCTCCAGATGCGGATCGCGGTCCTCAAGGAGACCGCAGCGGGCGAAAGCCGGGTTGCGGCGAGCCCCGAAACGGTGAAGAAATTCATCGCGCTGGGGGCAAGCGTCGCGGTGGAGGCCGGGGCCGGCCTCGGCGCTTCGATCGCCGATGCCGACTATGCCGCTGCTGGGGCCGAAGTGACCAAGGATGCCGCCAAGGGCGCGGGCATCGTGCTCGGCGTGCAGGGGCCGAATGTGGCCGCGCTGAAAGGTGCCAGCAAGGGGGCTTGGATTGTCGCCGGGCTCGACCCGTTTGTGCAGCGAGACAGGATCGATGCCTACGCCAAGGCCGGATTCGAAGCGCTGGCGATGGAATTCATGCCGCGCATCACCCGCGCGCAGTCGATGGACATCCTCTCCAGCCAGTCGAACCTGTCGGGCTACAAGGCGGTGATCGAGGCGGCCAACGCCTATGGCCGCGCCTTCCCGATGATGATGACGGCGGCGGGGACGGTCAGTGCGGCCAAGTGCTTCGTGATGGGGGTTGGCGTGGCCGGCCTGCAAGCAATCGCCACCGCACGGCGGCTCGGCGCGCAAGTCTCCGCCACCGACGTTCGCTCGGCCACCAAGGAGCAGATCATGTCGCTCGGTGCGAAGCCGGTGTTCGTCGAGAACGTCGCGGGCATCGAAGGCGAAGGCGCGGGCGGCTATGCCACCGAAATGTCAGCGGAATACCAGGCGGCGCAAGCCGAGCTGGTCTCCAGTCACATCGCCAAGCAGGACATCGTCATCACCACCGCGCTGATTCCCGGGCGAGCAGCACCACGGCTGGTTTCGGACGCGCAGCTCGCCAGCATGAAGCCGGGCAGCGTGGTGTTCGATCTCGCGGTCGCGCAGGGCGGAAATGTCGAAGGCTCGAAGGCCGACGAGGTGGTTGTGAAGCACGGGGTCAAGATCATCGGCTGGTCGAACACGCCCGCGCATCTGGCCGCAGACGCCTCGGCGCTGTTTTCGCGCAATTTGTACAATTTCCTCAGCGCGTTCTGGGACAAGGATGCGGGCAAACCGGTGCTGGACGAGGAAATCGGCAATGCGGTGCGGCTGACCCAAGGCGGCAAGGTTGTGCATGAGAGGCTGTTGGGGTGAGTGAGGCGCATTCCCCCACCGACCCGCTTGCAGCGGGCCACCTCCCCCAGAGGGGGAGACTCTTAAAGAGACTCCCCCTCTGGGGGAGGTGGCAGCGCGAAGCGCTGACGGAGGGGGCCTGTCTTGGAAGACCACACGCCTGAATCGCTCACCGCGGCGCGCAAATTGCGCCGCAAAATGTCATTGCCCGAGGGGCTCCTCTGGCAGCAACTTCGCCAACAACCAATGGGCCTGAAGTTCCGCAACCAGCATCCAGTCGAAAAAATGGTTGTGGACTTCTATTGTGCCAGCAAGCGGTTGATCATTGAGATCGACGGCATAGCACACGACATGGGCGATAACCCGGCGCGCGACTTACGCCGCGACGCATTTTTGCGAGCGCATGGGTATCAAATCGTACGCATTTTGGCTTCCGAAGTATTGAATGACCCGGCTGGCGTTGCCGGATCGCTCGTTTCGCTTTGCCTCGACATGGG
>JANOAD010000100.1:0-3146 GCA_031410955.1 Novosphingobium sp.
TGAGACCAAGGCCAAGCGGCTGGCGCAGGAAGAGCGCGAGGAAAGCGGCAAGCAGAAGGCGCTCAGCCGCGAACTCGAATGGATCCGCCAGACCCCGGCTGCCCGCCAGACCAAGAGCAAGGCGCGTATCCGCAAGTTCGAGGAATTGCAGAACGCGCAGGACGGCCGCATTGCCGGCAAGGCGCAGATCGTCATCCAGGTGCCCGAACGGCTCGGCAGCAAGGTGATCGAGGCCGAGGGACTGACCAAGGCTTACGGCGACAAGCTGCTCTTCGAAAACCTCTCGTTCATGCTCCCGCCGGGCGGGATCGTCGGCATCATCGGGCCCAACGGCGCGGGCAAATCGACGCTGTTCCGGATCATCACCGGCCAGGAAACACCCGACGAGGGCAAGCTCGAAATCGGCTCGACCGTTCACCTGGGCTTCGTCGACCAGAGCCGCGACGACCTCGACCCCAAGCACAACGTGTGGGAGGAAATCTCGGGCGGGCACGATTTCATGACCGTTAACAAGCAGGAAACCTCGACCCGCGCCTACGTCGGCGCGTTCAACTTCAAGGGCGCGGACCAGCAGAAGAACGTCGGCAAGCTCTCGGGCGGCGAACGCAACCGCGTCCACATGGCCAAGATGCTCAAGCAGGGCGGCAACGTGCTGCTGCTGGACGAACCGACCAACGATCTCGACGTGGAAACTTTGGGAGCGCTGGAAGAAGCCATCGAAAACTTCGCCGGCTGCGCGGTGGTGATTTCGCACGACCGCTTCTTCCTCGATCGCCTCGCGACGCACATCCTCGCCTTCGAAGGCAACAGCCACGTCGAATGGTTCGAAGGCAACTTCGCGGCCTATGAAGAGGACAAGCGGCGCAGGCTGGGCGATGCGGCGGATCGGCCGACGAGGCTGGCGTATAAGAAGCTGACAAGGTAGGATTAACTTCGATTTAGAGAAATTCCTGCAAGGATCGAGCTTTCGTATCGGAGGTTTCGAATGGGTTTGCAGTTATCCTCGGTCGGTTATGGCAAAATACTCGGCGGCGCATTGTTCTTCATCGCTTTGGGGGCGTATCAAGCCTACGAGGGCGTCAATCACGCGCTCAACTACGCCGAGGTCGCAGCCAAGGTTTCCGAGGTTAAGCCCCTCTGCGCTTTCGATATCGACAGTCCGTTATATACTGGCGAGATGCGCTGGACGCCGTGCGGCGCGCAAGTCGAGATGTCGTCCGAAGAACTGAAACGTCAAAAGATCGTGCTCAAGCGCGACGTCGTTTTCACCTTCGCCTCCCCTGCCGATAACCAGAACCATACCGGCACATTCACGCTGCACGGGCGCAGTACGATACCTGTTCTCAATGCGCTCCATGCTGGATCGACCGGTAACATTTGGGCCAGCGATGACGATCCGCTCAGCTACCATTATCATTCATGGCCGTTTGTGAAGGCCTCCCAGAACGACTAGTATGAGATCGGGCTACCGCCCCGCGCCAGCCACATACCGCCGCAGCACCCGGTTGATCTCGGTCTGATATCCGCCCTCGGGCGCGCGGGCTTTGAACCATTCGACCAAATCCATATCGAGCCTCAGCGTCACCGGCTTCTTGACCGGACGATACAGCCCGGGCCGCTTCGCGAGTGCCCAGTTTTCGGCCGGGAGTTCGGGGATATCACTGGTATCGATATCCTCCTCTGGCATCACTGCCAGCTTGTCGAGCAAGGCCTGATCTTCGGCGCTACGCTTCGCTTTCATAGTATCGCCTTTCATGTTTCGTGGCGCGCCGTGCGCCGATTATCCTGATCACTTCGTCACCGTCGCGGTCGCGATAGGTGTGGGCTACGACAAGCAGCGCCGCGCCATCGACAACTCCGAAGGCTTGCCAGCGCTCCTCGTTGTCGACCACGCGCTCAGGCACGACGAAGTGCAGCGGATCGTCCCAGACTTCCTGTGCGAGCGTGAACGAGACGCCGTGCTTGGCGATGTTTGCCACTGCCTTGCGCTCGTCCCATTCAAACCGCATTGACACCTCTGTATTGACATTATCGTATTAACACAAGCTGAAGCTCAAGCTACCTTCTTCATCCGCTCCAGCCCCAGCTCCCTTTCGCGCAACCGCGCTTGCGCCAGATCATAGGCCGCCTGCATCCGCAGCATCGTATCCGCCGAAATCCCGAAGGCCTTTTCGAAGCGCAGCGCCATATGACGGCCAAAGTGTCATGCCGCACAGGACAAGGTGTGCAAACCATAGCAATTTCCTACATGCTCGCACTCTGCCAGCGTCGCCGCCCCGGTCTTTCAGATCGTCTGGCCTCCACTGCCGCCGGTTCGGAATCCCGGCCAACACCGCGAAGTCGTTTTGGTGTGACCTTGGTGTGACCTTTGGTGAATTGCCACCGCCCACCCCGAACACAAAGCTTACAAAACCATTCACCCTGCCGACAGCGCGACTCGGCTAGTCCATGCACCATGATCGCCGGCGATGGTCTGGCGCGTTGGATGGAGTGACGGCTATGGCCGCAGGTAAGAACAAGCAGGCGCGCCGCCTTGCAGTGATGGCGCTGGCGATATCGGCGTTTACGCTGCCCAGCGTAGCCCAGGCCGACCCCGAAAATGGCGGACGCGGCGGATGGCGGGCGCGCAGCGAAGAGGGCGGCCGTCAGGCTCGTCCCGAAGGCGAGGACAATGGTGGCGGCGGACGTGGCCGTCAGCAGCAGGAGCAGCAGGAGCAGCCGCGTGCGGCTCCGGCCCAGCAGGCCGCACCGCAAGCCCAGGCCCAGTGGCAAGGCCGTCAGGACCGCGGCAATCGCGGCGGTGAACAGGGCGGCGGCGAACGGCGCAATTGGAACGGCGGTCAGCCCGCCGCTCCGCAAGCCGCACCGGTGCCACAGCAAGCCCGGCAGGCCGGCTGGAACGGCGGCAATCGCGGCAACCGCGATGGCCGTGACGGCCAGGCCCGCAACTGGACCGAAGCCGGGCGCCAGGACCGTGATGGCGATCGCCGTCAGCGCGAAGGCAACTGGAACCGCGACCGGAACGGCGGCTATGTCCAGGGCGGCACCTATTATGGCACCAGTCACGACCGGGATGGACGCAACTGGAATGGGCGCGACCGCGACCATGACGGCGACCGCGATCACCGCCGGTGGGACCGGCAGTG
>JANOAD010000101.1:0-28180 GCA_031410955.1 Novosphingobium sp.
CTTCGCCATCGCGCTTTTCGACCGCACTCAGCACCTGCGCTCCGAACTGAGTGACGAGATGCGCCAGTTCGGTCGCCTTGGTCTGCATCGTGGTGAAACGGTAGAGCGGCAGTGGCGCCCCGATCCCGGCCAGGATTTGGCCAATGCTAAGACCGGCCGCGCGTGCCGCGATCAGGGCCCCAGGGTCGATCGGGGGAGCGAACAGCGCCAAGGTGCGTTCGACGCCGTTGATGTCCTGGCAATGCCGGATCTTGAACAATCTGTCGGCAACCCGGTCCCAATAGGCGTCCAGATTGGGATTGCCCGGGATGCAGAAGTAGAGACTGGACAGGGTGAACGGCGCTGGCGGCAATTCGGCTCCGCCATGGGGCAGAGCGCCAAGGTCCGGAACCATGCTCTCAAGGTCGAGCAGCGCATTGCCGAACAGGTCCAACTTTGGCTCCAGCTGGTTGTAAGTCTCCCACGGCGGGATCACTGCTGGTGGCACCACGCGCGGGCGCGGGCCCAGCAGCTTATCGGCCAGCACGTACATCTGGGTCGCCTGATTGACCGATTCCATCGTGCCCTGAGTGAACAGCGAATCCCCCCAGGCGATCAGGTTGTCGATATATTTCATCAGTACCGTCTGCTGAAATGCGACCGGCCGCGCTCGCGCCACGCGAAACGGTTCGAACGGATTTGCGCGCCAGTCGGCCACGGCTTGGCGCAGATGGTCGATGGTCAGCCCCGAAGGATCGGCGGCGAGGCCGTTCATGATCGAATCGATTCGCTGGGCGATATAGTCGGCCGTGGTAGCTTCGAAGAACGGCCGCGTTTGCCAGTATTTTTGCGGTACGGGCGCGCCCGAAGTGTCGGTCGGGTTGAAGATGTGGTGGAACCACTTCATCGCCCGTTCAAACTGCTGATCCTGGCTCATTTGGACCGCGACCATCAGCGGCAGATGGAAGAAAAGTTCCCAATTGTAGCTGGCGTAGGTCCCGCCCTGGGTGAAATCGATGTCTTCGACCGGGTAGGGCTTGCGCACCACCGGTAGCGGTATGTAATTGGCTTTGAAATCGAACCCGGTCTTGAGCAGCTGGGTCTCGCGCTTCATCAGTGCGCCAATTCCATCGCGGTAAATGGTCTTGCGCAGCGGACAAATTAGCGGGTGATAGAAGTTGTCGAATTCGATCCCGTAGCCCAGCCGGGCCATGATCCGCAATTCGCGCACCAAAGCCTTGTAGCCGGCATCTTTGACCAGTGCCTTGAGCAGGTTGTTCAGATCGTGGGCCGGATCGGCGATCAACTTGGCAAGATAGGTTTTGGCCAGGGCAACCAGATCCTGGGCGAACTTGTCGAAATCGGAGAAGGTCCGGCGGATCGGCGGGTCGACCTCCTCGCGTGAGAACAGCCCCGGAATCACCGCGTAGTCGTGGATTGCATCCTCGAAATAGAATGGCATCAAGGTGCCGAGCGGGATCGGCAATTTGCCTTCGCGCTTGCCGACAACGCTGATGTTGGCAGATTTTGAAAGGAGCAGCATTTCCCACAGCAGCAGCAGATAGTCGATCAAGCTCAACTGCTGGGCGTGGGTCACCCGGAACCAGTTCGGGGTGTGCGACAGGATCTGGCCGCCCCCGACCAGGGTTTGGACGGTCAGCTCGTCCCGCTCCACTTCGGCAAACCTGATATCGACGATCTCGGTATTTTTGATCACCGGCATGAACAGCGGTGTTGGTCCCGATGGGGAATATGGCTCGGGGTAGCCCTTGCATCCGGCCAAGCTGAAACCGCCAAGATTGTGAAGCGCGCCCGTAATCGCGTCTTCACTCTGGACCTTGCCCTTGTCGATGAAGGTGCAGGCGATCGAGAACCCCAGGCTGCGCATGTCGAGCGGGACGAAGCGGAAATAATCCTTGGGTGGAAGCTGCTCGTAATAGGGCAGCGAGTCCCAGCTTAAGCCCTCCTTTGAGGTGCGCGAAGCGCTCCATACGCCGTTGGCAAATTCGCTGCAGGCCAGTTGGATCTGCCATTTCTTTTGAGTCTTGGCGACCGGGGTGCCAGGGGTGCTGTCGGGCACATTGGTAGCTTGACCGGGATTGGCCTGTTCGCTGAATATCGGCCAGGCGAGGTTGACGCGGCCGTTGCGTACAAAGGCGATCAGGTGGTCGGCCTTGATATCGACATCCACCTTTTGCCAAGGAGTCCAAGTCCGCTCCTGTTCCCAGCGACGGTAATAGTAGACGTGTGGGTCACCACCTTTGGTCCGCGCGAAGACGTGGTGGATAAGCGCACTTTCCTCGAAATAGGTCGACATGACTTCAAGGAAGGCGAGATCGTCGACCGCCTCAAGGTACTGGATCGTGGCGCTGGTAACAGCATCGTCGCCAAGGTCGCTCTGGGCCAACGCGCGCTCGAAATCGAGAAACGGCTCGGACTTGTCGTCGCGCAGCGACGGGGTGAGCCAATTCTCGGGGTAAAGGAAGACCTGGCGATTGGCTTGCCAGACGCGGAACGCCGACATCCACTGCCACTGGTCCCAACCGCTGTCGATCGAGGTATCGGCAACTGCTGTCGGCTCGATCCCCAGCAGGCAGCGCTGGGCGAACAGCTGCAGTGACCCGTGCGCCGAAACGATCCGCGAGGTCGGTTGGCAGGCGCACAGCTCGACATCGATCAGGTAGTAGTCGAAGAGATCGTCGCTTGAAGTCATCGCCGGATTTTCGGCGAGGAGATAGGCGACCAGCGCGTCGCGCTTGACTTCGCGCAGCGGATTGTAAATCTGCTTGAGCACCCCTAGCCAGTCGGCATCGGGATAGCATGCCTTCAAGGCCTGACGCAGCGCCTTTGCATCTGCCGCCACCAACGCCGGTTTGATCAGGGCGACCCCGCCTGCAACCCCCATCCCGAGCTTGCGCAACGCACCGACGACCTCCTCGAGGCGGCGGTAGGTGGCGATTTTGCAATAGGGCTTGAGGTCTACCGCCGAAAAGCCGAATCGCGTGTCCAGGTCGCCCAGCACGGTCCGATCCCAGCCCGTGACGAGCGCCAGCCGGTCGAGCAGCGCGGCAATGGTGCCGGCCGGATCCATCGCGATTTCGAACACGCTTTGGAGAGAGAACGGCTGGGCCGGATCGGCCGGATTGACCACCGCCGGATAGCGCGCAAACAAGGCTGCGGCCTGTTGCAGCGCATCCCAGTCGCCCCAACTTGCGGATGGCATCGCCCCGGCAAAGGGCAGCTTGTCCAGCTCCAGCCAGCCCAGCTTGGCGGAATGGTCGAGCAGCCAACCGAGCTGAGCAAGATCAAGCTTGAGCGCGGCCCCGGGCGCGATCACCTGAGGAATCAGGCGGATCGCGTCGAACTGATGAACAAAGGCCGCAGGGATCACTGCTGGCAGCACCGGCGGGCTGTTGACCGGGTCGATGAGCGTTTCGTCGCTCAAGATGTCCGCCAGGAAAGTGCGACTACCGCCAACCATCAGCCCGGCGTGCGCGAGAACCGTTTCGGCAAGCGCAGCATCGACGTGGAGCACCGCAGCGATCTTGGCTGGGACGATCGTGGCACGCGCCTGATCGTATAGATAGGCCGAGACCGCATCGGCAATCCGCGCGATCAGGGTTTGACGGGCTGCCTCGATTTGTACGGTGAGGTTGGCCGCAAGCGCGGCCAGTGCGGCCTGGTCGGCCTTGATCAGAGCCGTAGCGATATAGGGACCGAGCAGCCCATCGATGAAGGCAGGAGCGGTCAGCGCAGCGCTGGCATAAGTCCGGTCGATGACCATCTGCAGCGCCGAGAGGTCGGCAGCCGAAACATTGGGCAGCTGCCCGACCAGTCCGGTTACGGCAGCCTTGTTCTCATCGGCCGTCAGCGCAGGATCCAGCGCGGGACGCACCGCATCGTGGGCAGCCTGCAATTCTGCCTGCAGGCCAACCAGAATCTGGGCGATTTGTCCGTCACTACGGCTGCGAATGGCAGCATCATCCGCTACAAAGGACAACCAATAGCGCAGATCTGCCAACCTGATCCCGGCGCCGGAAGCTGCCTCGCTAGCGTCGAGGAAGGCCAGTGCAGCGGCCGGACTGACCAGCGGATCGAGGCCGGTCAGTTGTTGCAGCAACAAGATGTCCGCAATCGGCCGGCGAACTGCCTTGGCGAGGACGCCGATCGAATAGAGACGGGCGAGATTGCCAAAGTTCAGGCTGTTGTCCGCACCGCGCGCGGCGATCAGCAGAGCGATATCGGCAGCGCTGATGCCAAGGGTCAAGGACAGGGTCGCCGCAACATCGCTGAGCAGGATCGGCATCGCCGGCAGCGGCGGACCCTCGTTGGTTTTGACCGCCGCCGGCAACAGCCGTTCATCGATCGTTCCGGTGGCTGCCTTGTTCAGGAACAGCCGCGCATAGTGCGATGGCGATTGGTCGAGCGGTTGCCAAAGCGGCACCTGGCCGAAAAAGCAAACCAGCGTATCGATGTCGAGCCCGAGCCGCTTTTCCAGCTGCGTGAGATCGGACAAGCGCACCATCAGCGGGTCGTCGCTGATCGTGCCGTCGCCCAGCCGCTTCGCCATGATCGCGGCGTCAAGTACCGGCATCGACAACCCCAACTGCCGGCGCAGTCGAAGGAACCGGTGGATCCGGTCGAGCGCATTGGCATCGAGTCCGGCGATCCGCTTCTGCCGAGTGTCGCACGAATCATCGAGGTGCTGGATGAACAGCACTCCGCCGGAATTGATGAATTCGAGCGACAGCAGTTCTTCAAGCTCGGCGTAGCTCAATCCGGTGAAGGTAAGGAAGGTATCGACCACGTTCATCACGGTCGCGGGATCGTTCGCCCCAGTGTTCCAGTATGAAGCCTGCTGACCGGGCGCGGCGGTGCCGATCAGCCCGCGCTCGACATCGTTCAAGCCCAGCGCGTCGGCCGCAATCACCGCCGCTGAAGGAGCGCCGCCCTGCGCCAAAGCGCTCATCAGCGCGGCGCGCGAAACCCCGAATTGCTCCAGATAGGCGCTGCTCTCGGCATGGGGCAGGTCAAAGGGCAACCCGAACGCCACGCGCGATCCGGCGAGCGTGACATATGCGGCATCGTTGACATATTCAGGTGCTGCGGCGAGTTCCGCTGCAGGCTGGAAGGTCTGGCGTGAGACGTGGACAGTCCAGCTCCCCCCACCGGCCGGAACCAGCTTTACTGCGGCTTTGGCGTCGCGCACCGTTACGACGCCATCGGCTTCGGCTTCCTGGACAAAGGCGGCCGCAGTAAAGTCGAGCTTGGCTGCGACCAGCGCATCGATCAGCGCTGCCGGCGCTGGTCCGGGGGCGAGCGCCCCAGCCCAAACGAAACCGGGATCGCGTGCGACGGCCGATTCCAGCAATTCGCAAACGATATCGATGTAGGGCAGCGGAACATTGGTGTTGTCACAGCTCAGATCTATATCGCCCAGATCGGGGCGTCGTGCGAACAGCACGTCCTTGGCGGTCTTCGAAGCGACGTGCGGCGTGACCGTGACATCAACCACCATCCGGTTCTTGAAGAACTGCAACACGTCGACCAGATAGGCCGCCGCTCCGGCGATCGATCGACATTCTTCACAGGCGCATAGATCGGTCAGCGCAAACAGGTTTTTGAGATTGGGGTTGTCGACCGAGACCTTCTTGAGCATCAGTTCGAGAGTCACCGGGGCTAGCGCTGCTACTTGTGCCGCGCTGCCCATCCCGCGTAGCTCGCTGGCCAGGATCCCAGTTGCGACATGGACATCGTACGCGCGCTGGTAGACTTCCTTGGCTTGTGCGTGCGAAAACACCCCGGTTTCGCTCGAAGTCACCACAAACCGTGACTGGCCCATCGCAGCGATCTGCGCAGCTGAGTGAATACCCAAATCAAGTAATGCGTTGGTCTGGTCAAAGCGCGGCGCGAGTTTGAACAAGCGCTGTGTCGCTGCCGCGCGGGCTCGGACATGGATATCGTCCGCCAAACCTTCCTTAGTCGGTGCCGGCAGCTCCCGCGCCAAGCTGTCGCTGGCCAAATTGAAACGCGGATTGTCGGCCAGGACTTTGGCGATCAAGTCATGTTCTGGGGCTGCTTTGGTTTCGGCGGCGGCTGCGGCGAAATCGATCGTTGCGGCATTCGCCGGATGGTCGAGCAACTTGCTGTCGGTTCGCCCGGCAAGTTCCTTGACCAGTTCGCCCAAGGCCGGATCGGCCGAAACCAGATCGGCCAGGGTCAGCTCCGGACTTTCCGGTCCCGGCTCAATCAGCTTGACCGAAGCGATTGCCTCGAACAGTTGCTCCAAATTTCCGTCGCTAGCTGCCCTCGTGATTTTGCCGAGCACTTGCGGGAAGCTTGCAGCAAGGTTGGCACTGAGCGAACGCAGCGCCAGATCAGGTCCAGTATGCTGCCAATAGGCCAGCGCTTCCTCGCGCCGCTTGCCAAATTTTGCGACCGCATCGGCGACCTTGTCTCGCGCGCTAGACGGGATTACTCGCTCGTCGATCGCCTCCGCGACAATCGCCCTGATCCGTTCAGCTGAAAGCCGGGTTGCGCCATACAAAATCTCCCGAGTCGAACTTCCCAACCACAATCTGCTGTGTGGCGCAGTGGGCAGGGCGGATGCGGCAATGGCGCCTTCGCGCAGCAAAGCATAGCATATGGCGCGGTCTGCTCCCGCAGTCTGAGCAAGACGATCAGCGAGCACCAGAGCGACGATGCGTTCATCGGACCAGCCCGTTACTTGAACCAGATAGGCCAGGTCGTCATGCCCGGCGGACGCAGGCGTAGGCGCGTTAGGTTCTGGCAACGCCTGACCGCCTTTGGCCGCAGTCTTGGACCGCGACGGTGATTGCGAGGAGGCTGCGGGCGAGGCGCTTGATCGAGCGGGCACTGTACCGAGTTCGGCCAAGGGAATGTCATCACAGCGAGCGGTGATGTCGTTCAATATCCGTTCGTATTCGGTTGGGCCGCGAAGGAACTTGTTCTCCATTACCAGGGTCTGCTCGACTAGCGGCCCCGGAGTTGAAAAGAGTGCCACCTTGAGTGCAATCACTTCTTTGTCGCGGACCTTAAGGACCAAGGCGTGGTCATTCAGGTTGCGCGCAAAGGGCAAGGCAAACGCACCGTCATTGCCGGTATTTGTCTCGACAAGCACCTTTTCGCTGCGCATTCTGGTTTCGACCAGTTGCACGGTCATTTGCGGCGCCAGCTCACCATTGGTACCTACAACATGACCCCTTACTGCCCGTGCGTGACCCAGCTTGGCATCCGGTCCGGCGATGCGGTGCACGTCTCGTAAGTCGATCAGCAATTGATTGGTGGCCGGGTCCAGCGTGGCGGTCGGCTCCAGGCCCCACTCCCTTTGGAGCGTCGGCAGGACGCCGATGTCTGTCAGACCAATTTCCTTCAGCGCCAGCAACGCAGCAGCTTGAGTAGGAATGCGGCTAGTTTTCATAGCGCAAAACTCCCTAATGCACCAAGGACAATCTACTCAGGCGCATGTAATCATTTCGCAACTACGCAGTACGCACAGGCAACTGCGCGGTGTCCGGCTAAATCTGAGCAATTGCTCGGATAATATGTAAAATGATTTCAATAATCATAGTAAATTCAATCATATAACACTCCGAAAACAGCTACCACGCTGAATTCGGTCAAAACTCTATTGACCCGATGTTATATTTTCCCGAAGCTAGGATTATACATAAGACGAAAGCAGAGTCGAGCGCATGGCATCGACCATTCACCGCAGATCGGGAACGTTTGAACGGATATGTTTCTGCAGCCGCCGCGTCAATGCAGTCAAGTATCGAATAAGCTCAACTAACGCCGCAGAGTCTGAGCACACGACCGAAGTGACATCTCGCGAACGATATGAATTGCGGTGAGATTGTAATACAAATATTTTAATAGTTTATTACATTTAGGATTCGACCAAGTATTTTCTACATCAATATAATTGATAAAGCTATGAAGGATCTATACTTTGGCGTTTGCCCCTTGGCATACGGTGATCGACTCGCGCCAGCAAACCTGCCAATCCCTTCGGCTACTTTAACTCCTCGCTCGAGGTGATCCGCCAGGTGGTGCTGATATACGTGCGGTTCCCGTTGTCGCTGCGCAACGTCGAGGATCTGCTATTCGAGCCGCGGGACCGATCTGTTCCGGCAGGGGGCTCGCCAGCCTCGTAATGCTTGTTAACCACACAAATTTGATTCCGCGCGATGTCCGCTACCCACCCCAATCAAGACTCTACGGCTGGTTCCTCAAAGATCCGATTGCGGACATTGGCCGTCAGTGCCGGTCGCCGCGCAAACTCTGATCCAGCATCTCCAACAGTGTCAGCTGGCCATCACCGAATGCATGTAGCTTCCAGTCAGCAGGTCGAAAGCGGTTTACGGTCATGGCTACAGCCAGTCCGAGAGTTTGCGTCCACGATCCGCCGCGCCTGCCGAAATCTGCCACTGCATCTTTCGTAGATAAGCCACCACCGAATTTGGCCACCGGCATTTGTAACCATTGGAATCCCACCCATTGGGCTGACCCTTCCATCGTCAGCCAGAGGTCTTCTGCTCTCACCTGGTACGCTTGGCTGCCGACAAAATAGCGTCGCTCGCGAGTGCGCATGAGATCGCGGGCTTCCAGAGCAAGCCGGCGGGCGTCGCCGTCGTTCGCAGTGGTAGCCGCCTTGAAGAATAAATCGGTTTCCCGCTGGACCGATGCAGCAAACTCAACCTCTTTGCCAAATTGCGATTGGATCGCGTCGTCATTGAACTGGTCGTCAGTCAGGGCATTTTGCTTCTGAACCTGATCAATCTGTGCGCCATAAGTTTGCCTTTGAATAACGTGCGTGGCCTCGTGCATCATCACCGCCGTCATGAGCCTTTCGAGGCCGAGCTTACCGGGCGGAATTTTGGCTTTTGCCCAGACACTGGGAACCGACATGTAGAAATGTGCGCCGTTTGCATCGCCAATGGTTGCGGAAAAAACTCCCACCGGGATTCGCTGTGTTCCGAGGGTGATCGAGCGGTCCTTGAGCGGACTGGAAACCCAACGCGATCGTCCGGTAATCAAAGCAGTTCTGCTTGTCAGCGCGCACCGTTCATCGAATATCGACGCTTCCAAAGCAGCCGGTGACGGCGCACGCAGAATGTCGCGACGGGTAACTATCCAGCTTTGAACGGAGCGATCCAGCCAGGCGCGGTCCCCTTTGCTCAAGCTGCAGCTCGTCATTATCTTGGGGGTGGAACTGGCATGCGTAGCGGCAGCGATCAAAGCCACTAGAACGGCCGCCCAAATTACATGCCGACGCATAAGCCTATTGATAACGTCAGGTGTCAGGTTGTCGAGCCTCATGGCTAGCAGCTTTCGCGACCGGTTTTTCGGATAGCTGACCGTCCGCTATCCACGACTTCTGAGACAGCACGGCCACCAAGTCCGGGTCTCGAAAGCAGCCGTGAGCCAAGCGCATGGGCTAGCTGAACGGATGGCAGCTTTTAGAACGCCCGAGTGGCAACGCCAATGACTGCTAAGTCAGCGGTGACCGCCGCATCTCGGACTGACTGGGTCGCGACCCAGTGTCGCAGAAACGCGCAAACGTGATCCTCTCAAACTTCCTGGTAGCCCTTTCGGGTCTTTTCCAAGGTCAGCTTCACCGCTTCACGTTTGGCGCGTTCCTCGTCTTCGAATGACTTCACGACCTTTTGGCCGTTCGTTCCTATCCGGCCAAATTCGACGATTAGATCGCAGCCGTTCACGCCGACGCGCCAGAACTTGTTCGAAGTCCCTTCGATAAAGCGGAATTCGGTCATTCCTGGAGCCGCTTGCGGCGAGCCGGCTGGTTGGGGGGCTGTGCCGGAGGCCTCTTGACCGAGCGTGATCGGCCCAGGCAACGAATCGGGTGCATGTGGCTGGTAAGCTGGTGAAGGCGCGGTCGCTTGCGACGCCTCTGGCAGTGCGACGCCCACATACGGATCACTGTCCGTCAGCTCCCAGCTAGAGCGAACCAGTTCGGCTTCGATCCGCTCGATCATTACCGCGGGTGCCCGATGCCATGAAGCGACCGGCATATCGATGATGCGCCAGCCAAAACTTCGCAATATGCCGGGACGGAAGACGAAACGCTCTTCAACCGAGCTTTCCTCCTTCTCGTCGCGGTCGAGCAGGATGCCTAGATCGTAGCCATCGCCGTCTGCATTCACCACGGCCAGATCACAGCGGAAGCTGGCCCCGCCAACATGCTCATGGACGATGTGGCCGCGATCCCTCAGCGCGGCAGCTATGGCGGTACGAACGGGATCGAGGGGCAGTTCGGCACCGAATGTCTGGCCGGCGTCGGGATTGAGTGTGCTCAGCACCGCTTGCGCGTGATCGTATGCGCCATTGGATTGCGCTTCGGCAAAGGACAGGAAGCTGCGCAGTGCCCGCGCGCCATCGTTGTGAACATTCGTGATGGCCTCGGGCGCGATGGTCGAGACGATCGCCATATGGCGGCGTGCTCGGCTGAAAATCACATTGAGCCGCTTCTCACCGCCACGTTGATTGATCGGGCCGAAATTCATCACCATCCGCCCGTCACGCCCCGGCGCGTAGCAGACACTCATCAGGATGATATCGCGTTCGTCGCCCTGGACGTTCTCCAGATTCTTGACGAACAGGCCATTGAACTGGCCATCATCCTCGCGGGTGTATTCGCGTTCGAGCGCCGCGGCGAACACCTGGTCCTCGGCCGCCAGGCGGTCCAGGGCCACCTCGATTTCGCTTTGCTGGGCTTCAGAGAAGGCGACGATCCCGATACTCTCCCCAGTCTGGCGGGCGAGCAATTCGCGGACCAGACCTGCAATGTAGCGAGCTTCGGGACCATTGATCCGGTTCTCGTAGAGCCCATCGACGATGCGATGCGTCGAAATCGGCATCGACAACAAGCGGTCCGTTCCGGCGTGCCATTGTCCTTCGTCGCTCGACTCGACAGCGGCCGCTTGCTCGCCTGATTTGCGCAGGCTGCGATCGGGAATGGTCACGAGCCGTCCGCAATAAAAGGCAGCGTTTGAAAAGCTGATCAGGGCTTCGAAACGGCTACGATAGTGCCAGGCGAGCAGCGTCGCGGGTAGATTGCGCGCCGCCTGATTGAGCAAGCTGTCGGCGTCGAGGAGGATGGCGATCTTTTCGCCGTCCTCCTCGGCTACCACCTGCATCTCATCTTCATCGAGCGAGGTCGAAAAGAAGCTGGTTGGCGGTAGCTGCATCTCGTCGCCCACGATTACAACCTGGCCGGATCGACACAGCGCAGGAACTGCTTCCTCGATGGGAATCTGGCTCGCCTCGTCGAAGATCACCACGTCGAACAGGTCTGGCCTGAGCGGCAATGTGTCCGAAACCGAAAGCGGGCTCATCAGCCAGATCGGCTTGAGGTCGTTGACAACCGCGCCCGGATCGCCGCTCGCCAGATCGCGGATTGATCGGTAGCGCATGGACTTGCCGAATTCGTGCTCGAGTTCACGCCGACCGGTGGCGTAGGCCTTTTTAAAGGCGCGCCCGTCGCTATCGAGCTGCGTAACCGATTGCTCGGATACCTTGACGTGATCGCGAAACTGGCGGTGCAGTGTCGCCTTGATCGCGTCGGCGTTCTCGTCTCGCAAGCGTTCGCGCGCTGCTGCCGAGCGGCGCGAAGCGGAGAGAAGTCGTTCGACATCGAAGCGCCGGATTTCGGGTCGTTCCCGTTCAAGGCGGGCAATCGCTTCGTCGGTCACTAGGGCTTCGATTGCGGCAAGCGGCAAGGGGAGAATTCTCAGCGCGAGAGAAACGCCTGGATCGGATTGATGGACCTCGGTCAGCGACGGCAGTAGATCTGGTAAATCTTCCAGCGCTTCGCGCATGTCGCGCAGACGTTCACCAATCTGATCGAAAGTAAGCTGGTCGGGACTGTCCAGGACTTCCTCCAGACAACTTTCGAGCTGGTGAAGGACGTCGGCGTACTGGGCTTCGCCCGCCAGAAGCTCTCGCACCCGATCGGACTGGCGGGCTTGTTCGATCAGCAGGCGACGCACCGCATCAAGGTGGGCAACACCCGACAGCTCGCCGCGAAGTGCCATCAGCCCAGGCACGTCATCGGAATGCAGCCTCTCGCCCAGCGCAGCGTGTGCCTTGGCAAGTTCGGCGGCGGCCGCATCTTGCGCGGCCAGCATTTCAAGCACTGCCGAAATGCGCGGTGCAACGGCATGCGCGGAGAAATCGTAGCGTGCATGGACTGTCTTGCGCAGCCCACGCCAGGCACCGCTCAGCCAGCGCAGGAATGACCTTTCCTTGGCCTGCGCCAGATCGAGCGCCGCTTGCGTATCGCCCGGATCGAGCGGATCGTGCCAGTTAGCGGCATTCTCGGCGGCAGCCTTGCATTGGTCGTCCAGTCTTCCGATTAGGGCGAAGTCGGCCTGCAGGCGATCAGACGCTGCCGATGTGGGGTCCAGCAGATCAAGCGACTGGCCAAGGCCAGTTTCTACAAGCCGCTTGGCAAGTGCGGTGGCTGCCACGCCGCTCTGCAGGGTCGAACCACCATTGACCACGGGGCTGGCGCCAACAAGCCAGCGATCAAGCCGCTGCAGCAACGCTTCAGCCGTATCGATCATCGCCGCAACGCGGGCATAGGGACGTTCGTCCGCGATTGTCGAAGCGTTGATCAGGGCAAAGGGATACGTGGCCAGACTGTCCAGGCCGGACATGTCCTTCACAACTCTGAAGCTGCGTTCGGCCATAGTTCGACACGCATCCCACGCAACCAATCCTGGCAGACGTTCACGCAGCGCGTGGCCGACGCCGCCTGGCGGTGGCGGCAGTAGCGCGGCTCGCCGGACAAGTTCTCGCAAACTTGCCCCATCGTCCCCAACGCCAACGGCGACATCGTACTGCGCAATTACGCCAATGTGTTGCTCGAGTGCGCTGACTGTTCGCTCGCGCACCTTGCGCTTCAGATCCAGCCCATCGCCGTTCTTGCCCCAGCTCTCATAGTGCCCCTTGAGTTCGCCAATGAAAGCCTTCTTGTCCTCTTGGGAATCATGAATGATGCAGGCCAAGCTATCGAGGCCGGCCTGACCAAGTCGATGGAACACCACATCAAGTGCGGCACGCTTTTCGCAAACGAACAGCACCCGTTTCCCGCGGCCGGCATAGTCGGCGATGAGGTTCGTGATGGTTTGCGACTTCCCGGTTCCCGGCGGTCCCTGGATAATGAAGCTGCGGCCGGTCCGGCCCAAAGCGACTGCCGCGTCCTGCGTGGCATCGGCCGGGACCACGTTCCATTGCTCGACAACCGGGAGTTCTGACGGAACTTCTTGGGCAAACGGGCGCGGCTCAATCGAGAAGACCTGATCAAAACCCGGCAGAGCCTCGGGCCGCTCGATCAGCTCGGAATAGTCACGGACAAGCGACATCTTCTTGTAATTGAGATTGGCTAGCGTGACCTGTGTCAGGTCAAATTCCCACGCAAATTTGTGCCCCTCATCCCCGCCCTTGGCATAGCTTAGCGCCTCGGTCTCGGCGACAGCGTATTCAGCGCGAGGGCGCAGTGTTCCACCAGAGGCAATCCGCTGCGGCAGCGGCGACGGTCTCACGAACTTTTCGAACAGAGCATGCCCGAGCGGACGAAAATCGTCAGGCGCATAACTGAAATCAGTCTTGGTGCTGACTGCCTCCCGACCCAGATTGCGGCGGCGATTGAAGCGGTTGACCCGCTGCACTGCCTTGCGGTGGATCAGCTGGATTTGCGGACGTTCCTGCAGATCGAGCCGGACGCCTGGCTCGCTGGCGTGAATTTGGCGCATGATATCGGCATGGACGTCGCCCAACCTGACTTTGCTCAGATCTATCTCATCAGGCAGTTCGATCGCGTAGAGTTGGCGCAGCATATGACGCAGAGCAGGATTGAATTCCGCCACCGTTTCGGCGCAGCGCACCACGTACTGATCGCGAACACCCTTGGTCTTGCTGACTTCAACCGGCAGCCACAACAATGGCGAGGTGATCCGTTCGTTGGGCGCTTCCTTGAGGTTGTGCCAGTGCAGGAAGGCGATGACGAGCCGCAGATGGCTGAAGCCATATTCCGCGCGGTCGCGGCGGGTTTCCTGGATCAGCCGGTCAAACGAACTTGGCAGGTGTGGCTGATCCTCAAAGCGGAGCCACTGGTTGAGCGGGACCGATTTGCCGGACAGCACGTCGTCGACGAACCTACCTTTCCAGGTGCAAAGCTGATCGGCACGGATCGATTCGATCCGCATCACGATCGGCATACTTGCCTCGGTCAGGTTGACGCTGGATTGTGTCGGGCGAAAATGGATCAGCTTGTTGCGGCGCGTAAGGTCAAATAGCCGGTCGCGCAGATGCGCCAGCACCGCGCCGCGCCGTCCCGCAGTTCCCTGCGATCCGGCAAGAACATTCTCGACATCCAGTGCGACGGGCTGGTCGCGGTAGGTTTCGAGCCGTCGCGCTAGGTCTGCAAGATCGGTCGCCCGCTCATGCCGGTTAAGCGCGGTTGCTTCGAGGATGATCGACGCCAGAACCGGATGAAGGCGTGGTGCAATCGCAAACAGGTTAGACCGGTGCATCGCGAAGCGTTCGATGTGAGCTGGATCGGTTGGGTCAAGGCCACAGGCGAAGCTCGCCATGATCATGCCGATCTGGAAAACGTCCGTAATCTCGTCATGGTGGCCCAGCTCGATTTCCCAGCTGCGCAAATCGGGCAGATAGACCGGCTTTGTAATGACCGTATCTTCGCCGTTCTCGGCGCTGAGGTCTTCAACCTTTGTTCCGCTATCCTCGTCGCTGGTTACCCGAAATTCGCCCACGACCTTGAGCGCAGTTAAGACCTTGGGCTGGACGCGGTCGATTGCGGCAAGGTTGCTCGATGGGGCCTTGCCGGTCTTGCTGGCCAATTCGAGCTGGCCGTCCGCCCGCTCCCGGATCGAACCAAGAGTAAGTCCCGCGACTTCCCCTCGTGCATGGATTGCAGAAACCTCTCGCATCAGCCCAACCATCAGATGGATCACATCCTCAGGGGGCAAGACATGCTCGAGCTTGCCGAGGACTTCCCTAAGGCTGCGCGGATTCGCTTCGGCTTCGGCTGCTGCGGGATTTTGCGGTTCCTGGTCCAACATCGATCAGGCTGCCTTCGCCGCGCGCTTGAACAGGCCGTCAGTCCTGCTCTTGGTCCATTTGAGATCGCGTTTGAGTGCAGTCTTCAGTTGATCTTCGGCCCCCATCGATTGCGCTGTATTCGCGACCAAGAGCATCAGATCGTCGGTCAGTTCGGGGTCGGCCATGGCGCAATCGAACATCAGGGCGATAAAATAATCGCGCGTTGGATCGTCGATCTTCCCCGGCCCGATGCTCTCGAAATCGAACCTCTCGGGGCTTGGCGCAAATTCTGGGAAGTACCGTCGCACCTGGGTCAGCACAGGATCTTCCGGATCGCAGTCCGGCGCAATGAAATGGCCCAGAAAGGTGCGGGTCGTCCGGGTGAGCTCGCGCTGACGCAGCAGGTCTAGAGCTTCGATCGAGATCGGACCGTGGAGGCGCTGCGAAATCCAGTCTTCGATTGAGTCCGAACCTTGCCACCACAATTCAAGAGCGCGAGCGCGCAAGAACGATTCGGGGTGTGAATCGCCGGCGGATTTCGTCTTGCTGGCTTCCAATTCGCCGGCCTGGCGCAGATAGGCAGCCGGATCGACGGAACTGAGACCGGTCATTACCTTAACCAGCATCGAAACCGCCGGTGCCAAGTCCCCAACTGCCAGCGCCGCGCCGCGATCGGCGTACAGCTCGGTGTGCAGGCTCAACAGGCGAGCGGTTTCGCGATGTGAAGGCTTGGCGTCCGGAAAGGACAGTGCAAGATCGAGCACCCGGCTTGCGATATAATAGGCTCCGCCATCCGCCAACCACAGCTTGTAGTGGGCCAGCTCATGGCCCATTAAGGACAGCAGTTCATCGTCCGACAGGCGTTCAAGTGTCGGGCCGGAAAAGACAAGGTGGACCTCTCCGGGGATGTAATAGAGTGAAGCGTTCATCACGCCATCGGCCGCCTGATACAGTGTGGCGGGAGCCTCAATCTCTAGCCGTTCCATAGCCTTTGCGCATGCCTCGAAAACTGCCGGGTGGCTTGCCGCCTCAAGCCGATAGGTTTGGCGCAGCATAGCCTCGCGCATTTCTTCGGATTGTTGCAGGCGAACGTTGGCCGAGGTCGCCCAGTCCCAAACCTGAGGCTCCTCCTGCTTCAGGTATTCGGCTAGGTCACTGTGATACTTTAGCGGCTTCAATTCACGCTGCGCTGCCGGACTTGGCGCTTCCATATCGTAACCTCTGATTGCAGCGAATTTGGTTAAACCTATTGAATTAAGCGAATACCCGCTAGCCCTTAATCATCGGTTTCGGCTTGAGCGATTAGCACTTCGAGTGTTGCGCAATACTGCCGAATGCAGAGGGTTCGGAACCCAAATCTGCACACTTGCCATTGCTAACCGTTCCAACGGCACATCCCCTTCAATGACTAATCCACGCCCCTGACCGAACCCGGCCAGGCACTGCAACGTGCGCTCATGCGGACCGTGTTGTCATGCTTCGCATGCCTGCCCGCACCACCCTTCGAGCGTGGTTTCGATCCCGAGAGCAAGACGGCGACCATCGTTCTAGCGCCCGAGGGCGTGGGCCAGTTGACACCGGGCCAAGGGTTGCGCGTGCGCATTACACCGGCAGGAGCGGCGCCCACGTCGATGATCAGCCTTCCCGAAGAAGCGGTCCAAACCGTTGAAGGGCGCGAAGTCGTCTTCGTGCAATCTGCCAAGGGCTTTCAGGCGACAACGGTTGTCACCGGCCAGCGCGGTGGCGGACGCATCGAGATCGTCGATGGGGTGAAGCCCGGCGCTGTCGTCGCTACCAAGGGGGCGTTCCTGCTCAAAGCCGAAGTCGGCAAGGGTGAGGCGGAGCATTGAGATGATAGAAAAACTTCTCGATGCGGCGATCCGCTTTCGCTGGGGTGTGGTTATTCTCACGCTCATAATTTCCG
The DNA here is from genome assembly GCA_031410955.1 of Novosphingobium sp. Classification (GTDB taxonomy): domain Bacteria; phylum Pseudomonadota; class Alphaproteobacteria; order Sphingomonadales; family Sphingomonadaceae; genus Novosphingobium. The sequence goes on from JANOAD010000101.1 coordinate 17,012, forward strand.
CTTACGGGCTGACGCAGCTTTTGAAGCTGCCCATCGACGCCGTGCCCGACATCACCAACAAGCAGGTCCAGATCAACACCGTCGAACCCAATCTGGGACCGCTCGACATCGAACGTCTGGTCACTTTTCCGATTGAAACCGCGATGGCCGGAATTCCGGGCCTCGAAAGTTCGCGTTCGATTTCGCGCAACGGTTTCAGTCAGGTCACGGTGATTTTCGAAGACCATACCGATCTCTATTTTGCCCGACAGCAGGTGGCCGAGCGACTAAATCAGGCCAAAGGGGCATTGCCCGCCGACGCTGAGCCACAAATGGGGCCGGTATCGACCGGTCTCGGCGAAGTGCTGATGTATGTCGTCGATTTTGCAAAGCCCGGCAGCAAAACCGCGCCCAGGATTGCGGGCAAACCCGGCCCGCAACCCGACGGGTCGTTCATGACACCGTCCGGCGAAATACTGACCGATGAGGTTGCCAAGCTCGGCTATCTGAGAACGGTGCAGGATTGGGTGATCCGCCCGCAGTTGAAAACCGTCTCGGGAATTGCCGGGATCGATAGCATCGGCGGCTACGAAAAGCAGTTTGTGGTGCAGCCCGACGCCTCGAAAATGGCGACTTACGGCATATCGTTTTCCGAACTGGCCGAAGCTCTGGAGAAAGCCAATATCTCAGTCGGAGCGAACTTCGTCGAACGCGGCGGTGAGGCATTTCTGGTTCGCGCCGATGGCCGCATTCGCACTGTGGACGAAATCAGCCGTGCAGCTGTTGCGAGTCGCGGAGGCGTTCCGGTCACGGTGCGTGACGTTGCCAACGTCCTGATTGGCGGCGAGCTGCGCACTGGTTCGGCCTCGCAGAACGGCCACGAGATTGTCATCGGCACCGCGCTAATGCTTGCTGGCGGGAACAGCCTGATTGTGGCCTCTGATGTTGCGGACCGTTTGGACGAGGTCACGAAATCGCTTCCGCCCTGCATTACCGTAAAAACCGTCCTCGACCGTTCGGAACTGGTCGATGCAACGATTGGCACCGTCGAGAAAAACCTTGTCGAAGGAGCCTTACTGGTCGCCGTCGTGCTGTTCTGGCTCTTGGGCAATTTCCGTGCCGCGCTGATCGCCACGCTGGTAATCCCGATTTCGTTCCTGGTGATGGGAACGGGGATGAACCTCACTGGCACATCGGGCAATCTGATGAGCCTTGGCGCGCTCGATTTCGGGCTGATCGTCGATGGCTCGATCATCATTATCGAAAACTGTTTGAGGCGGCTGGCCGAGCGACAACACCACGAAGGCCGCTTGCTCACTGTTACCGAGCGACTGCACGAGGTTTTCGAAGCATCGCGCGAGATGGTCAAGCCGACTTTGTACGGTCAGGCCATCATCTTCCTCGTGTTCGTGCCTCTGCTCACCTTCACTGGTGTCGAGGGCAAAACCTTCTCGCCGATGGCGATTACCGTCATGCTCGCACTTGGCGGCGCGTTCATCGCGTCGCTGACATTCGTGCCGGCAATGATCGCTCTGCTCATTCGCGGTGAAGTCGCCGAGAAGGAAGTGCGGGCGATCGCCTGGATGAAAGAACGCTACGAGCCTGTCCTGAAGCGCGTCATCGAGCGGCCCTGGCCCTGGATTGGCGCAGGGGGAGGCACTTTTGCCGCAGCCATCTTTGTGTTCACCTTCCTGGGAAGCGAGTTCATCCCGGTGCTGGGCGAGGGCAATCTCGCGATGCAGGCGCTGCGGATTCCCTCGACGTCGCTCAATACCTCGCAAGCCATGCAGATGAAGGTCGAAAAGGCCGTGGCATCGCTTCCCGAGGTGGTTTTGATTTATTCCAAAACCGGGACGGCGGAAGTCGCGAGCGACCCGATGCCGCCCAATGCCTCAGACACTTTCATCATCCTGAAACCGCGCGACCAATGGCCAGAGGGCGTCGAGACGAAGGAAGACGTGATCGAGCGGGTTGAGAACAAGCTGAAGCCCTTGGTCGGCAACGCATTCGAGATCAGCCAGCCCATCCAGTTGCGCTTTAACGAATTAATCGCGGGCGTCCGGGGCGACATTGCAATCAAACTTTACGGTGACAATCTCGATGAGATGGGCCGCGTTGCCCAGCAGGTCGCGGGTGTCCTGAATACTGTTCCGGGCGCTGCCGACGTCAAAGTCGAGCAGACGGCTGGGTTTCCTGTGCTGGACGTCAAGTTCGATCGCGATGCCATTGCCCGATATGGCCTCACCTTGCAGGACGTCAGCGATACCGTGGCCGCCGCGCTTGGCGGCCGCGAAGCGGGCATCGTGTTCGAGGGCGACCGTAGGTATGACATCGTCGTTCGCCTTGCCAACTCGACGCGAGACGACCTCGACGCGGTGGGAGCCCTCCCGGTGCTTTTGCCGGGTGAAGGCGGTGCGCGCGCCTCGGTTCCCTTGCGCGAGCTGGTGCAGTTCGGCTTTTCTGAAGGACTCAACCAGGTCAGCCGCGAGAACGGCAAGCGGCGAGTGGTGGTTCAAGCCAATGTGCGCGGAAATGACCTGGGTTCATTCGTTGCCGAGGCCCAGAAAAAGGTCGCAGCCCAGGTCAAACTGCCAAGCGGCAGCTTCATCGAATGCGGCGGACAGTTCGAGAACCTTCAAGCGGCATCGGCGCGGCTCTCGGTTGTCATTCCGATCATCTTTGCGGCAATCTTCGGCATCCTGTTCATGGCATTGGGCGGGGTCCGGCAGGCGATTGCGGTCTATTCGGCAATTCCGCTGGCACTGGCGGGCGGGGTTTTCTCGCTGCTGTTGATGGGCTTGCCGTTTTCGGTGTCCGCTGCGGTCGGGTTTATCGTCCTGTCCGGCGTAACCGTGCTCAACGGGTTGGTTGTGATGTCGAGCATCAACGAGCGGATCGACGCGGGCAAAGCTGTCGATGCGGCGATCAGCGAAGGCACGATGGAACGGGTTCGCGCGGTTCTGATGACTGGCATCGTTCCGGCTATTGGATTTATTCCCATGGCACTTGCTCACGGCACAGGCGTGGAAGTGCAGAAGCCACTGGCCATTGTCGTGATTGGCGGTTTGATTACCTCGACATTGCTTACGTTGTTCGTGTTACCCGCTATCAGCCACTTGTTGTTGCGGGGACGCCATAATAAGCATGTGGCAGGCGATTACAGCGATGTAACGGTGCTTAGTGAAAGGGTGTTCTTGGATAGCGACGGTTCAACGGGAGACGCACGGTGAGCGAAGCACATGGTCACGGCGATCATGCCGGGCACTCGCACAGCCACGGCCACAGCCATGCTCCTAAGGACTTCGGGCTAGCTTTCGCGGTTGGCATTTCGCTCAACATGGGCTTCGTTATCGTCGAGGCGGTTTACGGCTTCCTCAGCAACTCAATGGCCTTGCTGGCCGATGCCGGGCACAACTTCAGTGACGTGCTCGGCCTGCTGATAGCCTGGGCCGCGACGATCCTCGCCAAGCGTAAGCCTGGAGGTCGCTACAGCTACGGTCTGCGCTCGTCTTCGATCGTCGCCGCGCTGATCAACGCCCTGTTTCTGGTCGTGGCGATCTCGATCATCGCCTTCGAGGCGATCCAGCGTTTCGCCGAACCGGCGTCGGTGGCAGGCAGGACCGTGATCATCGTCGCGGCCATCGGCATCGTGATCAACACCGCCACGGCACTTATGTTCATGCGAGGCAGCAAGGGTGATATCAACATTCGCGGTGCGTTCCTGCACATGGCGGCCGACGCGGCCGTGTCGGCGGGCGTCGTGATTGCAGGGTTCGTGATCCTCGCCACCGGATGGAGCTGGATCGATCCGGCGGTCAGCCTCGCGATTGTCGCTGTCATCGCGGTCGGCACCTGGGGCCTGCTCCGTGATTCGGTCAACATGAGCCTTCACGCCATTCCGCCTGGAGTCGACCAAGATGCAGTCGCGGACTTTCTCCGCGGCAGGCCTGGCGTGGCTGCAATCCACGACCTGCATAATCTGGTCGATGAGCACTACCGAGACCGCGCTTACCGTCCATCTCGTCACCCCGGCAGGCTTCCCCGGCGATACCTTCAATGTGGAACTGGCTCGCGAGCTAAAAAGCCGTTTTGCGATCGACCACCCGACTGTTCAAATCGAGACGCATGCGGCTGTAGCTTGCGCGCTTGAGCCGGATGACGTGGTCTGAAGGGACGCAGTGCGCGATGCCGAACCTGTTCTATGCGCTGATCCCTGTCGCTGCAGTCTTGATCGGCGCGGTCTTCGCCGTCTGGCGAAAACCCGGGCCGAAACTCATCAGCGCGGTCCAGCACCTCGCAGCAGGCGTCGTCTTTGCGGCTGCCGCTGCGGAAATCTTGCCGCAGGTCAAGCATGGCCAATCGCTCTGGGCGACCTTCATTGGCGGAACGCTGGGCGTCGTCGTCATGTTGTCTGTTAAGTCGCTCGAAGGCCGATGGAAGGGCCCGGTCGGCATGGTCAGTGCCATAGGCATCGACATCTTCATCGATGGCCTTGTGCTCGGACTGGCTTTCCTGGCGGGCGAAAAAGCTGGCGTGCTGCTGACCATCGCGCTGACCCTCGAGGTCCTGTTCCTCGGCCTCACCGTGACTGCCGAGCTTGGTGAAACGATCTGCTCACGCGGCAGAATCGTGGCGGCGTCGGTCGCTCTTGCTCTGCTGCTCCCGCTTGGGACGCTCGCCGCAACGCCCGTCGCCATGCTTCCGCCGCAGGTCATCACTGCGTTCCTCGCGTTCGGACTGATCGCCTTGCTCTATCTCGTCACAGAGGAACTGCTTGTTGAGGCGCACGAACAACCCGACAGCCCGCTAATTACCGCTATGTTCTTCGTCGGCTTCCTTGGGCTGTTGCTGATCGAAGAAACGCTTGGCTGAAAATCCAGACTGCCATCATAGGCGCCAGTTGCGAACTTCGCCTTGGAAGCGTTGTTTCCTGTTTCGTGAGCCGCAACAGGACGTTGCAGTGTCGGTATCGATCGTCGCCGCGCAACACGCGCTCGGCGCAGCGTTCAGAGCCAGCTTGTGAAGCTAGGGATAGCCGCCTCCCGCACCGCAGAGGATGAGACAGCCTTTATCTATGGTCATCGTCTGGCCAAACCCGAGCATCGCTGGATGACCCTGTGAGAAGCATCCGAGTTCCTCGGCATAAAACATTTGCTCGACGGGTGGCCACGGACGCTTTCAGGTGCCGAAGCCCAAAGGATAGCCAGTGGTCGCGCGCTCACCGGTCCATGCTTTCTGTATACGGAAGAACCGCTTTCTTCGCCCGATGAGGCACGGCGCGAGGAAATCATTCGCGTCATCGAGCCAATCCGTAGCGACCCGAAACTGCCGAACCTCCAGCTCAGCCATGCACGATCCGAGGTTAAGCGGCTCGCCGACACGCTGATACCAGTCTGAAGCATATGTGTATGCAAGCGTCGGCAATTGATGCCCGCGACAGCGTAGAATCATATCCTATAGAAAATTTCCGGCTTCAACCCTGCTGCTACCTAGAGAGCTACCTAGCGCGCCAACCCTAAGAATGACGCATCGTCAATTCTCTTCCAAATAACTGATATATATCGGAAAAGTGGTGGACGCACTTGGGCTCGAACCAAGGACCCGCTGATTAAGAGAAGCTTCAGGGGGTGATTTTGGGGCTGTCCGAGGATGTCCAAAGTCGTCCAGAAGTGTCCTGAATTATCTCGCATAACATGCTGTAACCTAATACCTATCTATCACCGGGTCCTGATCAAAATTGTTCGATCCGCATCGGTTTTGGCTGCCGTTGTCCTTCCGCAAAGTGGAGCCTATATGGAGCCTATAGCGAAATGGCTCCGGCGCGGCATATGGTCAATCCACTCAACAGGCAGGTAATCGAAGGTCTGATCTCGCAGGCTCGAACGGTCAAAGGCAAGCAATTCGAGCTGGCCGACAACAAGGTGGCCGGATTGCGAATCCGCGCTGGCGAACGCTCCGCGACATGGCTTCTTTGTACTCGCCTGCGCAACGGCAAGCGCACGCGGATCAAGCTCGGCGCATGGCCCGCAATGGGTCTGTCGGACGCGCGCGAGGCAGCGCGTGCGAAGCATAACGAAGTCGTCGAAGGCACCGACCCCAACGAGGAAAAGCGCGAAGTGCAGCGCGGAGCCGCACGGGCGGCGAGAACGCAGCGAAAGCTGAGCGATGTGCTCGACGACTACCAGCGCGTGAAACTGTCACAGCTGCGTCGCGGCGCACCGGCGCGGCGAGGGATCGACGGGCAACGCGGCCTGCTCAGAAAGTTTGCCTCGAAGGACATTGCTTCAATCGCCCGCACCGACATCGTCGATGCCGTGCGCAAGCATGCCGAAAAGGCTCCCATGGCCGCCAACCGCAACCTGGCTTACGTCAAGGCATTCTTCAATTGGTGCATCGATCAGGAAATTGTCGAGAGCAATCCGGCGGCAACCATCAAGAAGCCCGCCAAGGAACGCACCCGCGACCGATTCCATTCGCTCGGCGAGCTAATGGAAATCTGGGATGCGATGGGAGAGCTGGGCTATCCCTTTGGCCCTCTTTATCGGCTGCTCATCGTCGTACCGATGCGCCGCGAAGAAGTCGCGGCTATCCCGATTGCCGAACTGGACCTGGAGCCGGGCGGAAACGCCGATGATGCGGTCTGGACGCTGCCTGGAAGCCGGACGAAGCGCGGCAATGCTCTGCGCGTTCCGCTATCGCCCTTGGCGATTGCGCTGATCAACGAAGCGCTGGCCGCCCCGGAGCGTCCCAAGGACAGCCCGTTCATATTCAGCATGACCGGCGATACTTCGGTTTCGGGGTACGCCAAAGCCAAGCGACGGCTAGACCGGATCATTCGTGAGCGGCGGGAGAAGGCCGCGAAGGATGCCGGGCGGGAGCCGGTGGAAATGGAACATTGGACGATCCACGATCTGCGGACCACGTTCAGCACCTTGGCTTGCGAAGTGCTCGGTGCGGACATTTCCGTGGTCGATCGCATCCTGAACCACGTTGCCACTGCGACCACCTCGAAGATTATGCGGGTCTATAACAAGTCTGAGCTTTTCGAGCCGCGCAAGCGGGTGCTGCGCCAGTGGGCGGAACTGATCGAAGGCCTGGCCACTAAGCCGCAATAGTCAGAATTGGTATCGACAAAACTATCACTGAGTGATAGGGAGGCGTTATGCGGGTGTTCAAAGGCAAGCAGTTCAGCCGATGGGCAGCCGGAGAAGCAGTCGGCGATGCCGATTTGTGTCAGGCGGCGGCAGAGGCTTTTGCCGGTCAATATGAAGCCGACTTGGGCGGTTATCTGTTCAAGAAGAGGATTGCCCGGCAAGATGGTGGAAAGTCCGGCGGTTACCGGACGATATTGGGGTTCAGAAAATCGGATTCGCAAAGGATTTTCTTTCTCTACGGCTTCCCCAAGAAACGTCCGGGCGAACATCACCACGAAGGAGCGGAGCGCCCTCGGCGCGACCGCAACGGCCCTGGTGGATGCGGCGGACCGGCAAATCGAAGAGTTGAAAGCCAAAGGAACGATCCTGGAATTGGAGTGCGGAAAATGAGCGAAATTCTCGATATGGCCCATGACATGGCGAAGGACCTCCATGCGGTCGGCGCCATGGACGCGATTACGATGCGGATGATGGACGAGCTGTGCCTGCCAAAGAAGCGGACCTTCACGGCTGCCGAAATCCGCCGTATCCGCAGCCGGACGCGGATGAGCCAGCCGATCTTTGCGGTGATGGTGGGTGTCGGCGCAAGCACGGTTGCCCAATGGGAACAGGGTAACAAGAAGCCAAGCGGCGCATCGGCGCGTTTGCTTGACGTTATCGACCGCAAGGGCATCGAAGCCATTGCCTAAGCCGCTGAACTGGGCGCGAAAGATGAGTCAGCTCTCGATGCGGCTTTCCGATGCCGACATCGCGACTATCGACCGCGCGGCAAAGTTGCGACGCCTTTCCCGGACTGAATTCATGCGCGATGCGGCAGTGCGGAAAGCCGAGGAAGTGATTTTGGACAGCACTTCCCATTGGACTGTGGAGAACTCAATCTGCGCACGAATTGACAGTGGGTGGAGCCTATAGGGAGCCTATAGCGAAATCTAGGCTCCACGGCAGACAGCCCGCTCCCTTAGGAGGCTTCTAATCTGTTGTTTTAGTGGGGGATTTTGGTGGACGCACTAGGGCTCGAACCTAGGACCCGCTGATTAAGAGTCAGCTGCTCTACCAACTGAGCTATGCGTCCATTCCAACGTTGCGTCGGAACCCCGATTCGGCGGGGAGCGCTCCCTATAGCCATTGTTGCGCCCGATGGAAGGGCTTTTATCCGCCCAGCGAACGCCCGTGTTTGCTCCATCGGTCGACCGCCATGATCGTGCCGATACAGATCATGTTGGTCATCATCGAAGAGCCGCCGTGGCTCACCCAGGGCAGCGGGATGCCGACCACCGGGGCCAGGCCCATGACCATCATCATGTTGATCGCCATGTAGAAAAACACCGTGAAGGTCATGCCCGCGGCGAGCAGTCTGGAGAACCGGTCGGGGGCGCGGCGCGATACGCCCATGCCCCAGCGAAAGAGCCACAGAAACACTGCCAGCACGAACAGCCCGCCCACGATACCCCATTCCTCGGCCATGGTGGCAAAGGCGAAATCGGTCTGCGCCTCGGGCAGGTATTCGAGATGGCTCTGGCTGCCGTTGCCGAAGCCCTTGCCCCAGAACCCGCCCGAACCGATTGCGATCTTCGACTGGGTGATGTGGTAACCCTTGCCCAAGGGATCGCTTTCCGGGTCCATGAAAATCGTGACCCGCGCCTGCTGGTAGGGCTTGAGCAGCAGCTTGAAGGCCACCGGCACTGCAACCGCGCCCGCGACACCAACCCCGATGAACCACGAGACGGGCAGGCCGGCGAGGAAAATCACCACCGCCGCGCCGATCATGATGGCGAGGCCTGTACCAAGATCGGGCTGCGCCATGACCAGCAGCGCGGGCACACCGACCAGCGCCCCGGCGGGGAGCAGCGCACGCCAGCTCTTGGTCATGGAAGGCGGAAGCCCACCATAGAACTTGGCGAGAGCCAGCACGATTGCGGGCTTCATCAATTCGCTGGGCTGGAGCTGCATGAAGCCCAGATTGAGCCAGCGCTGGCTGCCGCCGCTGACCTTGCCCAGCACCTCGACCAGCACCAGCAGCACCACGAGCGCACCATAAATCGGGAAGGCCGTCTGCTTGAAAAAGTCGCGCGGGAAGCGCGAGATGACGAAGGCCATGACGAGGAAGACCGCGAAATGGATCTCGTGCAGCAAGGCCCAGGGTTGAAGGTGGCCGCCCGCGGCCGAATAGAGCACCAGCGAACCGAAGGTGTTGAGCGCGAACAGCGGCACGATGACGTGCCACGGCTCGCGTGAGATCGCTTCAGGGATGATGCGGTTGCTCATTGCGGGCTGGGCGTAGCTGCGGGTGCAGGTGAGGGCGGGGCCGGCGCAGCGGTCGCCGCAGCATTGGACGGCGTTGAAGCGGGTTCTTCGGGACGCGTGCCGGATTCGGCGCTGCCCACCGGTGCGTCCGAGCTCTCGGCGCGGCCGACCGCCTTGCTGACGCTGTCGTCCTGGTCATCACTGACCTTGGGGGCGGAGGTGCCGACCTGAGAGACATAGGCGTTGTATTTCGAGGCCATCCGTTCGGTCGGGGTGCCGCCCCAGCCTTTTTCCAGCTCGAGCAATGTCGCCATGGCCTTGCCCGGGTCGAACAGGAAGGTCATCACATCCTTGGCAATCGGGGCCGCGGCGCGCGCGCCGAAGGTGCCGTGCTCGACCACCACCGACATCGCGTAGCGCGGCGCATCGGTGGGGGCGTAACAGACGAACAGCGAGTGATCGCGCGACTTCCACGACCCGCCGCCGCCGCGAGAAGTGAGCGCGCGGACCTGCGCGGTACCGGTCTTCCCGGCCATCTGGATCCCGGGCAGATCAAGCTTGCTGCCGGCTCCGGTACCCGAACCGTTGACCACCCGGAACATCCCGTCATGCGTCACGGCAAGCTGTTCGGGGGAAAAGGGAAAGCCGACCCCCGGCGCTTTCTGCTGCCCGAAGAGCAGTGACGGGACGAGGTTGCGGCCCGAGGCTATCCGCGCGGTCATCACCGCCAGCTGCAAAGGCGAGACCGAGACATAGCCCTGGCCGATCGAAGCGTTGAGCGAATCCGCAGCAGTCCACGCCTGCTTGTAGCGGCGCATTTTCCACGCCGCGTCGGGGATCGTGCCATAACGCTGCGCCGATCCGGGCAGCTCGAACTGCTGACCCAGGCCCAGTTGCTTGGCGACCGGGGCGATCGCATCGTAACCCACGCGGTGCGCCATCGACCAGAAGTAGGTGTTGCAGCTGTGCTCGATCGCGCTGCGCATATCCATCGAACCATGCACCGCATCGCAGCGGAAGAAGCGGTTGCCGAGCTGGTAGCCGCCCGGGCAGTTGATCCGTTCCTCGGGAGAAACGCCGTGCAGCTGCAGCGCAAGGCTGGCCATCGGCTTCATCGTCGAGCCGGGCGGATAGAGCCCGCGCAGCGCCTTGTTGAGCAGCGGGATGTGGTCATCCTCGTTGAGCATCTTCCACTGCAGGCGGCTGATTCCACCGGCGAAGGTGTTGGGATCGAAAGCGGGCATCGAGCACAACGCCAGGATCCCGCCGGTCAGGCAATCGACCACCACGACCGAGGCCGATTCAAGCCCGATGCGCCGCGACGCGAAGTCCTGCAGTGCAGCATCGATGGTCAGCCTGATCGGCTTGCCCTGGACATCGTCACGGTGGCCCAGATCGCGCACGAACTTGCCCGAGGCGGTGACTTCCACCCGCTGCGCCCCCGGTGTGCCGCGCAGCATCGGATCGAAGAATTTCTCGAGCCCGTCCTTGCCGATCTTGAAGCCGGGAGTGACCAGCAGCGGGTTCTTTTCCTTCTCGTAATCCTTGGCCGATGCGGGGCCGACATAGCCGATCAGGTGCGCCACCGACGGTCCGGTCGGATACCAGCGGGTAAAGCCCTGCTGCGCCACCACTCCGGGCATGTCGGGCAAGCGCACCAGGACCTTGTCATAGTCCTTGGATTCGAGCCCCGAGATGACTTCGATCGGCTGATAGCCATGCGCCTTTTCCAGCTTGTCTTGCAGATCCTGAACCCGGACCGCATCGAAATCGAGGAGCCGGGCGAGTTCTG